>CANQGL010000017.1 GCA_947623185.1 uncultured Lachnospiraceae bacterium | reverse complement strand
TGATCGTTGGCCGTCAGTCCTGCGATACCAGAAAGCTGGAAGGCAGCGAGATCGATGTCGGTAACTCCCAGTACGGCGGCACCGAGGCTCTTGTAGTCTTCGATAACGTATTCGTACCGAACGACCGTATCTTCTTAAACGGCGAGAGCGAGTTCGCAGGCGTCCTGGTAGAGCGTTTCGCTGGTTACCACAGACAGTCCTACGGCGGATGTAAAGTCGGTGTCGGCGATGTCCTGATCGGCGCAGCTGCTACGATCGCTGATTACAACGGCGCGGCTAAGGCTTCCCATGTTAAAGACAAACTGATCGAGATGACCCACCTGAATGAGACCCTGTACTGCTGCGGTATCGCATGTTCGGCAGAGGGAACTCCGACCAAGTCCGGCAACTACCTGATCGACCTGCTTCTGGCTAACGTCTGCAAACAGAACGTCACCAGATTCCCGTACGAGATCGCTCGTCTGGCAGAAGATATCGCAGGCGGCCTTATGGTTACCGCTCCGTCAGAGAAAGACCTCAAGGATCCGTTCCTTGGCAAGTATGTTGAGAAGTATTTCCGCGGCGTAGAGAGCGTTTCCACCGAGAACCGTCTCCGCATGATGAGACTCATCGAGAACCTGACCCTTGGTGCTGCTGCTGTCGGTTACAGAACCGAGTCCATGCACGGTGCCGGATCACCGCAGGCTCAGAGAATCATGATCTCCCGCCAGGGCAATATTGCCATGAAGAAGAAACTCGCTAAGGCGATCGCGAAGATCGAGGAATAATCCCTCTAAAAGCCGGTACATAGTTTCAATTCAGAAATGGAGGATCAACAATGAGCTGGGAAAAAGATTACCAGAGTAAACTGATGACAGCGGATAAAGCCCTCGACTTTATCCACTCCGGCGACCGGGTCGTCATCGGCCACGCCTGCGGCGAGCCGAGCTATCTGGTCGATGTCATGGTCGAGAAGGCCGAGCAGTATGAGAACGTGGAGATCGTTCACATGGTCGCCATGGGCAAAGCTGCTTACTGCCAGCCGGGTATGGAAAAGCACTTCCGCCACAACGCTCTGTTCGTAGGCGGCACCACCAGAAAGGCCGTAGCGGAAGGCCGCGGAGATTACACTCCCTGCTTCTTCTACCGCATTCCGGAGCTTTTCACCAACGGCAGCCTTCCGGTCGACGTAGCTCTTGTTCAGGCGACTCCGCCGGATGAGAACGGCAACATGTGCCTTGGTATCTCCGTCGACTACACGCTCCCGGCGGCAAAGGCTGCGAAGCGCGTTATCGTTCAGGTAAACAAGGAAATGCCGAGAACGGGCGGCGACAGCTGCATCAACGTTTCCGCCGAGAACGTCGTAGCGGTCGTTGAGCATGACGCCCCGATCATCGAACTGGCTCCGCCGAAGATCGGCGACGTCGAGAAGGCGATCGGTGCAAACTGCGCGAAACTGATCAATGACGGCGACACCTTACAGCTTGGTATCGGCGCTATCCCGGACGCAGTCCTTCTGTTCTTAAAGGAGAAGAAGGACCTCGGTATCCACTCCGAGATGTTCTCCGACGGCGTTGTCGAGCTGGCTGAAGCCGGCGTTGTCACCAACGCAAAGAAGACCACCCATAAGGGCAAGTTCGTAGCGAACTTCTTAATGGGCACCAAGAGACTGTACAACTTCGTCAACAACAACCCGGATGTCGAGATGTACTCCGTGGATTATGTAAACAATCCTGTTGTTGTTATGAAGGAAGACAACATTGTCTCCATCAACTCCTGCGTACAGATCGACCTGATGGGCCAGGCGGCTTCCGAATCGATCGGATACACGCAGATCTCGGGCGTAGGCGGACAGGTAGACTTTATCCGCGGTGCGGCGATGGCAAAGAACGGCCGGTCCATCCTGGCCTTCCCGTCCACGGCTGCCAAGGGTACCGTCTCCAAGATCGTTCCGCTTCTGGATGAGGGCGCTGCCGTCACGACTTCCAGAAACGACGTCGATTACGCCGTGACCGAGTACGGAATCGCAAAACTGTCGGGCAAGACTCTGAAAGAGCGGGCCCGCGCCCTGATCGAGATCGCTCATCCGGATTTCCGCGACGGTCTCAAGAAGGTTTATGAAGAGCGTTTCCACTGTGCTTACTAATGACTGAAATTCAAAACAGAATCAGCTCCCGGCCGGGGATCCGTTCCGCGGCCGGGAGTAAAACAGGGAAATTATTTCCCCACATAGGATAGGAGTAAAAAGTATGGCTTTACACAGAAAAGACGGCGAGGAGCAACCGTATATCCCTGCCGGTATATTCAAGATCCGTCTCCCGTTTATCCACTATAGATGGGAGCTTTCAGAGTGCTTACAGGCAATTCTGATGTGTGCGACCTGCCTTGGCGCTATCCCCGTTCTTGAGGAAGTCCTCGGCGTTCCTTACGAAGTCGCATGGAGCATGGTTATCATCAACGGTTTCTTCTACAACATGCATGCTCTGTTAGGCGACCCGGTCGTACCCGGCTGGATCACCCCCGCGATCCCGATGGTTACCGCGTTCCTTACGCTCTCCGAGCAGGGACCCGACCGTACCCAGACCATGATCGCTCTGCAGCTCGTCGTTTCCTTTATCTTCCTGTTCATGGGTATCACCGGTCTTGCAAACAAGATCATCGGTGCTATCCCGAACGCGATCAAGGCAGGTATCCTTGTAGGCGCCGGCTTCTCCGCTATCAGCGGTGAGTTCTCGGCAGGCGGCCGTGCTGGTCTGTATCCGGTGACCGTCCTGATCGGTTCCATCGTCGCTTACTTCCTGCTCTTCTCGGTAATGTTCAAGAAGATGAAAGCGAACAGTAAGCTATGGCATATGGTCGGCAACTTCGGTATGTTGCCTGCTATTATCATAGCCGTTATCATTGGACCGCTTACCGGTGAGCTTCCGGCTCCGAACCTTGTACTTGGTTCGATCATCAAGATTCCGGATTTCGCAGCGATCTGGAATACGCTGAGCCCGTTCTCGATCGGATTCCCGAGCATTGCCAAGTTCATCTCGGTTATCCCGACCGCCATTGCAGTCTACATCATCGCATTCGGTGACTTCGTATCCAGTGAGCAGCTCATCACGACTGCCGACGCGATCCGTACCGATGAGAAGATCGACTTCAACCCGGGCCGTTCCAACATCATCAGTGGTCTCCGTAACCTGATCCAGGCTTTCATCTGCCCGTATCCGGAACTGTGCGGACCGCTTTGGGCTGCTGTTACCGCCGCCGTTTCCGAGCGTTATAAAGAGGGAAGAAAATCGATGGATTCCATCTTCAGCGGTGTCGGCACCTTCCGTTGGATGACCTTCATCTGCGTTGCTCTTGTTCCGGTCGCATCGTTCGTACAGCCGATCCTTCCGGCGGCTCTGTCCCTGACTCTGATCGTACAGGGCTTTGTCTGCTGCCAGATCGGTATGAACATGATCCGTTCCGACTCCGAGCGCGGACTTGCAGGCGTTATGGGCGCTGTCCTTTGTATCAAGGGCGCTTCCTGGGGCCTTGCAGTTGGTATCATCCTCTACATCCTGATCTTCGGAAACTTCAAGAATCCGGAAGAGAACAAGGAAGCTGTAAACGCATAATTCGATCCTTTCGATGTTTTTACAAGAAGGCGGCAGGCTCAACCTCCCTGCCGCCTTTCTACGGTCTTTCGGACATGATACCCCCGCCCGATTACGATTTCACAAATTGATCACTGGTATCTGCGGTCCGAATTTGTTATAATATCTATTATCAGTCATGGTTCGTCCTCCCTGTTTTTTTGAAGGAGGTAATGTAAATGGAGCGCAAAAAAATGCCCTCGGAAAGCCTGAGCAGCGAATTTCTCGACGCGATCATCGAGCATTCCTTCGACGGCATCTACATCACGGATGGACAGGCAAACACGATCAAAGTCAATCGGTCCTATCTCACGATCTCCGGCCTGAAAAAATCCGAAGTTATCGGTTACAATATGCGCGAACTTGTCGGGAACGGCACGATCTCCGCGTCCGGGAGCCTTATGGCCTTAAACCAGAAGCACCCCGTCACGATCCAGCAGGAGTTCAAAACCGGAAAGCGTGCGCTCATCACAAGCTCGCCGATCTTCAACAGCAAAAACGAGATCATCCTGGTCATCACCAACGTCCGCGACATCACGGAGCTTTACCGTCTGCGTGAGGAATCCGTCCAGTGGAAACAGGAACAGGAAAAGCTGCGTCAGGAGCTTCTTCATATCAAATCCGCTCCGGATGCGGAAAGTCTCGTGGCCGTTGATGTAAAAACGCAAAAAATAATCTCCATGCTCGACCGCGTGGCTTCGCTCGATACCACGGTCATCCTGCTCGGCGAGACCGGCGTCGGCAAGGAGGTTTTCGCAAAATATATTTATCAGAACAGTCCTCGCAACGGAAAGCCGTTTATCAAGGTAAACTGCGGGGCGATCCCGGCCAACCTCGTCGAAAGCGAACTGTTCGGCTACGAAAAGGGCGCGTTCACGGGCGCGGACCGCAACGGGAAGATGGGTCTTTTTGAGCTGGCGAACACCGGCACGATCTTCCTCGACGAGGTCGGGGAACTGCCGCTCGACATGCAGGTCAAACTTCTCCGCGTCCTCCAGGAGCAGGAGTTCGAGCGCATCGGCGGCCGGAAGCCCATCAAAGTGGACGTCCGCGTTCTCGCCGCCACCAACCGCGATCTTGAGGAGATGGTGCGGCAGAAGGCGTTCCGTCAGGATCTCTATTACCGGCTGATGATCTTCCCCATCAGCATCCCGCCTCTGCGCGAACGCAGCGGCGATATCGTCCCGCTTGCCGATCTGTTTATCGACAACCTGAACAAAAAGTACAATTTCCGCAAGTATTTCTCGCCGGTCTCCATCCAGATGATGTTGGACTACAACTGGCCGGGCAATATCCGCGAGCTGCGCAACATCATCGAGCGCGCGGTCATCATCAGCAACGGCGACGAGATCCAGCCGGATGCGCTGCACCTCTATCCGATCGAGGAGCGGCCCGCCACGCGCTCGCACGTTCTCGATCCGGTCGCCGACCTGAAATCCGCCATGGAGGAGCTTGAGCTGGAGTACATCAACCGCGCGTACGACATATACGGGAATGTGCGCGAGGCCGCGGAAAGCCTAGGGATGACGCCTTCCACGTTCGTGCGAAAGAGGAAGAAATATTCCCAAAAGAAATCCGACGGTTAATTGTTTCGCCATGACCGCTGGTTAATTGTTCAATGTTTGCAATCAATGGATTATAACATCTGCCGGCTAATCGGTTCATCAGTCGGCAGATGTTTTTGAGTATCTAAACAAGGAGGGCCTTGTTTATGTTGCCCGATCAAACACATGTGTCTCTATCGGTCAGACAGAATTTTTTGTCAGAAAAGGCTCTTATAAATCTGATAAACCCTTTCTTTATCCAGCTCTACAAAATTGTTGGCCATCAATCGCCCCTGGTTTTCCATTACTGATTCTGTAAATGTCAGGAGGTCCTGTTCTGATACACCATACTCATGAAGCGCCTTTTTATGAAGGATGCTATTCAGGAGTCTTTCCAATTCAGAATATACGTCCGTCACGTCGCATTTCAGAATATTTGCAATGAATTTATTCAGCTTTTCAATTTCGCCATCGGACTTCAGCTCCATATAAGCATTCATTACCCCTAAAAACATAGCATAATTTGCTTCACCATGCGGCACATGGTAAGTAGCTCCAAGAGGATAACTCAAGGCATGGACCGCCGCACAGCCGGCGTTCCCGAAAGCAATACCCGCATAATTGGAGGCTGTCAGGAAATCATCCAGCAAAGGAATGCGTGCATCCGGACCGTTTTCTGCAATTATTTTATAGCCATTAAGAATCATTTCAATAGCCCGGTAGCCAAACATCCTTGTTGTCCCATTACCTTTTGGGGAGAGACTGGACTCTATCGCATGGATCAGCGCATCAATACTGCTGGTGGCAAAAAATTTAAATGGCAGACCTGACAGAAGCTCTGGTACCAGTACTGCACTGTCCGCATACATTTCGTCTGTCGCCAGCCCTTTCTTTGTCCCGCGGTTTAAAAGAGCAAGTATCGCGATATTTGTTACCTCGCTTCCCGTCCCACAGGTTGTCGGAACCAAAATAAGTTCCTTATTTTTTTCTACGGGAATCTTTCCGTCATACAGGTCCTCGATAGGCAATACATCCTTAAGGGCGAAAAGTTTGGAAATATCGATAACCGTACCGCCGCCAATAGCAATTACACGCTTATAGGCTCCGTTTATATCGCGGTAAATCGCCTCAGCCATTTTGTCCGTGGGTTCCCCTTCTCCATATTTCTCCTGAAAAACCACATCGCATGCAAGGTTCATGCTACCAAAATAGGGCTTATAAATATATTCATTCGTAATCACCAGATCGCCCTTCCCCAGCTGAAACTCCTGAGCAAACTCTTTGGCCGTTGCATATTTGTAAATGACTGGCCGGATCATTAATTGTTTCATAATATTTCCTTCTCCTGTTTTTATCGAATACTTTGTATCTCCGCGGGGAGCCGATTAATCGCAGTCCGTCGACAGCATCCGCGGTTTCTCCGGATGCTGCCGACAGTGCTGATCATTATTTGTTTTGGTCTTCCGGAATGCCAAGAATAAACAAGCGTACATCTTGCTTTACCAGTGCTTCCGTGGCAATCCGCAAAACAATGCCATCGCAAGGCGCCGTTATTCTGGTCAGTTTATCGGGATATGTGACAATTTCCCCCAGCAGCATCCCTTTCTTTACCAGTTCTCCCGGCTCTTTATAGCAATAAAACAAGCCCTGCTTTTCGCTGCGAATGGTAAGATTCCTGCGAATAAAAATCGGTGAGTATTCTTCAACCTCGCCTTCCAGCATATTCAGTCCTTTCAGCATATTGAAGATTCCCTGAACAGCTGCATCAATTTGTGAAAGATCAAGGCGTCCCGCCTCACCATATTCAATAATCGAACCAGGTATTCCTTGCAAATGTGCCTGTGCAAACAGATTGCCCGAATAATTCCACCCAGTTTCCTGACCCAGATATTCTCCGGGACCCGGTTTCTTTAATTCAAAAACCACCTGTCCTCCGAAGTCCTTTACCAGCTGGTAAGATCGATCCCGGACTTCCGGGATAACCGGTGAAATAGTACCGTAGCGGATATTGCATCCATTTTTTGACGCTGTATGCATATCGATCATATAATCCGCTTTCAGCAAAGCTTCATGAAAAATAATGTAAGCCAATGCATCTGAAGGGGTACCGTTCAAATCGCCTGGGAAACAATCATCAAGGTCTTTCCCGTCCGCAGGGCTGTGCCGACAGCAATTGGCCAAAGCCGCATTGTTGTGGCAAGGCGCAAAGATTACGGCTCCCTTTAATACCTGGGGATCTAAAGCCAGTGCCGCTTTGCGGCAGGCCTCCATGCTGTTGAACTCATCCCCATGGGTACCCGCTCCAATGTAAACGACGGGCCCATCCTCTCTGCCGTTTACAACAATTACATCTACCGGAAGCAATTCTCCCGCAAATTTTTCCGGGATCGGAAGAATTCCGGTCTTTTTTGTTCCTGTTTCAGCACATACAGTGCCCACACATAAAGTTTTCAGCATAGTTTTCTCTCCTTTATACCATGGGTCTTGCATCACGACGAACAATTTTACCTTCCCGGATAACCGTGTGCAGCTTCCGTAAATTGCTGATATTATCCAGAGGGTTCTCATTCGTGATGATAATATCAGCATATTTCCCTACATCTAAGGTTCCCCTCTCTCCGCCGAACAGACGGCGGCCTGGGGTCTCCCCTGCTGCTTTTAACGCCTGCTGCGTGCTCGCACCGCTCTTTACAAAGGCTTCCATCGCCCAGACCAGAGAATAATTGTCCTGATAGCCGTCTGCTCCTACTCCAATATCAATGCCGGCTTTCAATGCTTTTTGCACAGCGATAATCGAACTTTCCTTCGTTTTTGCTACACGTTCCAGTTCAAACTTGGGCAGCAGTGGATTCGGCGGAGCAAATCTGACGCCGTTATTAAACATCATCATCACTCCATTTTTTGCAATTAGCTCAATCTGCCGGTCGTCCGTCACCATAGAGCAATGCTCTAGCGTATCTGCGCCAGCTTTAACGGCATACTCGATTCCTTTTCCGCCATGGATATGAATACAAACCTGTTTATTATTCCGTTTGGCTTCTTCCGCCATGACCTGAATTTCTCTTTCTGTATAGTAGCAGAAATCCGGTGGCGCAAATTTAGATGCCGTTCCTCCTGTAATAAACAGCTTGACAAAATCAACATGATGGCGAAGTACGGTGCGAACTGCTTTACGGCATTCATCTTCTCCATCCGCAATCAGCGCATAACCCGGCCATGCGCCATGTCCGTGTGTAGCTGTAATCCACGGGCCGCAGGTCAGTAATTTAGGTCCGTCTATAATTCCGGTATCAATCATTTCCTGGACTCTTTGATCCAGAAAGTTCGGCGTCCCGCAATCTCGTTGAGCTGTTACTCCATCATGCAGCTGAGTTTGTGCATTGCGAAGCATACTTTTAAGCAGTTCGGTGTCCGGTCTTTGAGTCACTTCGGCAAATGGTCCGGGATCCATATATAAATGATTATGAGACTCAATCAATCCTGGAAGAATATAGCTGTGTTTGTCTTCCAGCACTAGAGCCCCGGAGCAATCCGGCTGATCCGTTCCTTGCCCTATTTTGGTAATTTTTTTCCCTTCCGTTTCAACAAAGCCATAATGAAAAGTCATGGTTCTGCTATCCAGAATATTTCCTATCAGCACTTTTCTTCCATAAGTTTCATTTGTCTCAAACATATCTCTTCTCTCCCTTCTCTGTTCCTTGAACAAAATTTATCTGTTTTTATGAACAAACAGATTATCTTCCTCCTGGAAGAACGGTTCCAGTTCCTCTTCCGGTTACGGTTTCGTCAGTAAAGCTACTACAACGCCTACGATAATTGCAGCCGGTATAGCTACGCCGGCCGGGTGAATACCGCTTGCCGTTCCTTTCATCACTACGAACCAGAACAATGCCAGACTGCCTCCGACTGCAGAAGATGCAAAAGCTGCTTTCAGATTAAAGCGTTTCCAGAAAATACCTGCAACAATCGGCATAAACATCATGGCAACCAGTGTTGCAACACCATAGGTCAGTAACGCCATTATGCTTTCCGGCGGATTCACAGCCATAATCAGGGATACAATGCCCACGACCAAAATCGCCAGTGTAAAGATTCTTCTTTCCTTTTCAGGCGTGCAGTCCGGGTTGATACAGTCTTTATAAAGGTCAACGGAAATAGCCGTTCCAACAACATGAAGGGCCGAGTCGACAGTAGACATACAGGCTGCAAAGATTGCAGCAATCACTACCCCGCCAACAAGAGGGTGACAGGTCCTTTTAACCAGTTCAACCAGTGCATAGTCCTGACCCAAAGGCAGATCTGAGATCAGGCAGCGAGCGGCCAAGCCGATTAAGCAACATCCGCCTACCGCAAATGTATAGAAAATAATCATTGCTACAAAGCTGGTCTTAAATACCTTTGTATTTTTTACAGACATATATCTTACGATTGTATAAGGTTGTCCCAGAGACTGGAAGCCATAATAAATCAGCCATGAAATAATCAGCGCCCATGTCCAGGTCCCCCCGACACCATTGGGTTCCAGCATTCCCGGATCAATTGCCCTCAGCGTTTCATTCATCTGCGTCAATCCTCCGGCCGACGTAACCGCAATAGGCACTGCGATTACTAGTCCAACAATCATAAAAATCGCCTGAACAAAGTCCGTATAGCACACAGCCAAATAGCCTCCGGCTCCGGTATACAGCACGATCAGACCGCCAAAAATTACAATACCCCAAATATAATCAACACCGAAAATATTCTGAAAGACAACGCCTGCGGCTGAAATCTGTGCGGTTACTACTGGAATATAGGCAATCAGCATCATAACTGCCAGAAATCCTGTATACCGTTTGCTCTTATAGCGGGCCCGCAGCAAACCGGGAACCGTCACTGCTCCTACTCGTTCTGATATATTCCGAAGCTTTTTCGGCAGTAAAAACCACGCCAGGGAAATGAACGGAATCATGCATGCGACGCCCCAAAGCATACTGGCCCAGCCGCCTGAATAACACATTCCGGGGCCGCCGATAAACGTTGCGGCGCTCATCTGGGTGGCTGCCCATGTTGCCGCCAACACAAAGGGGCCTAAGGATCTGCCGCCCAAAGTCATGTCCCCTTGTCCCGATGCATTCTTTCGGGAGCAATAAAGTCCAATAAAAAAAACAATAGCTAAATATGCTATCAATACGATCCAGTACATTTTTGTCATAGTTACATTCCTCCTTTTCGCGAAAGCTGTCTTTGAAATCATGCGCCTATATGTGTCTTTCGCTGTCTGTTTTATTCCCTCCGCAGGTACAGTCTTTAAATTGTTTATTTCATTTTAGGAAATAATCCGGTAGTCTTTTGCAGCGATCACATCAGGCTCTGAAACCATTTTTCTGATTTTCAATTGTTTTTGAAAATGTAGACCCCGACGGCCACCGCTACAATTGCGCTGATAATATAGTATCCCACAATAAACGCTGGTAATCCGAACATACTTTTTACCCCCTTTCCTCATTTTATTTTTCATATGCGGTCATAGACTGCATCATACGGCATGTTAATCCAAAATATATTCGATTGGTTCAATTAATGTTTATTATGATCCTGCGGTTCTCTTCTTAATCCTTATAATAATATTGAGGCTTCTCCATTGACAAATATCTCTTTTGGTAATATCATTATAATAAAATTGGTATAGATTCTTCCGTATTATCAGCCATTTTGTGTTTTTCGTCGCAGAGTTCCGACTGCACGGAGAAAAGAGGAATTATCTTGAATACTAAGGACTTTAAATATTTTCTCACGGTCTATCAGTACAAGTCCTTCAGCAAAGCTGCTGAAGCTCTATATATTGCTCAGCCTGCATTAAGCCGCTATATCAGCAACCTGGAAGACAGCCTGAACGTCAAGCTTTTTGACCGAAAGCAGACGCCTCTCTGTCTGACCCCGGCAGGAGTGCAGTTCCTGAAATATGCAAAAACCGTTCAGGATCTGGAACATCAACTGATGGAGGATTTTTCTCTTATTAATCAAAATTCCGGGCATGTAAGTCTGGGAGTTCCGCCGCTTCTGGGAGAATATATTGTCCCCAAAATATTACCCGTTCTCCGCCGAACGCTCCCAGGGATATCCACCGATATAATTATGCGTAACACGGAGCCTCTGAAAAAGCAGCTGCTTTCCGGAGAAATTGATCTGGCAATTTTAAGTTCCCCCATACAGTCTTCAGATTTGGAAACTTTTACATTAATGAAGGATCCTTTTTATCTGGTAACGAACCGCAACCATCCCATAGCTCATTCCGCTGACAGAGGCTTTGGCACCATTTCTCAGCCTCTTCCTGTTGTCTTGCAGCAGTTCCAGAATGATCCTTTTCTTCTGCTTCAACCGGAAAAGCAATTCTATAAAACCGTAATGAATGTCTTTGACTATTATGGTTTTAAACCGATTGACATGATTCTGGTTCCGACCATGAGTATTGCCATGGAACTGGTCAGCAGCGGCATGGGTATTAGTTTTGGTTTGCGTTCCATGCTGTCACGCTCGCAGCATGACTACTATTTTTGCATGCTGCCGGATCAGAACTATCTGCCGGTTACCATTGCCTTTTCCAAAAATACTGCTTCTATGAATGCCTCAATTTCCAAAGTATTTACATGCCTTTGTAATGTCTTCCAAAACAACAATTCGTCATTGCAACTGTAAATATCAACCTTTCGCCCCAATCAGCATTGGGATCTGTAGAGCATAAAAAGAGCAGGCATTTTGCCTGCTCCAAAATATGGTAATTCTTTGAAACGAGTAAAAACTGAATTTCCAGAATATATAAGACCCGGTCAACGAAGTATTGCGATCTTCCGCTGCCGGGTCTTTTGTATAATCATATATAAATCGGAACTTTTTACCGCTCCCCTGTGCGGTAGCGCGTCAGCAGGCGGTTGATCCGCCCCGTCGGATTTAAAAGCTCGTTCAACGACGAGTCGTGATTCAAATTGTCGATGATGAGCGCAATGTATTTGCTCATGTCCACGTCGATGTAATACGGCTTCGACAGAAGCTCCGGCGTCTGGTAGACCAGATTCGTCGTGAGCAGCCGGTCGATCAGGCCGTTCTCGTAACATTCGTCGAATTTCTTGAGGCCCCCCGTAAACAGCCCGAAGGTCGCGCAGACGAAGATCTTTCTGGCTTTTCTGCGCTTGAGCTCCTTCGCGGTCTCGATCATGCTCTCGCCGGAGGAGATCATATCGTCGATGATCAGGACGTCCTTGCCCTCGACGCTCGAGCCGAGGAATTCGTGGGCGATGATTGGATTGCGTCCGTTCACGACCCGGGTGTAATCCCGGCGCTTGTAGAACATGCCGAGATCAAGGCCGAGGACGTTCGCGAAGAACACGGCCCGGTTCATCCCGCCCTCGTCCGGGCTGATGACCATCATATGCTCGCTGTCGATCTGCAGTTCTTTCTCGTGCTTCAGGAGATGTTTGATGAACTGGTACGTCGGCTGCACCGTCTCGAATCCCTTTAGCGGGATCGCGTTCTGCACGCGCGGATCGTGCGCGTCGAAGGTGATGATATTCTCGACGCCCATGTTTACGAGCTCCTGCAGGACAAGCGCGCAGTCCAGAGACTCGCGGCCGGTGCGCTTGTGCTGGCGGCTCTCGTAGAGGAACGGCATGATCACGTTGATCCGGCGGGCCTTTCCGCCCACCGCGGCGATCACGCGCTTCAGATCCTGATAGTGGTCGTCCGGCGACATATGGTTCTGGATCCCGCAGAGCGAATAGGTGATGCTGTAATTGCACACATCGACCATCAGATACAGGTCGTCCCCGCGCACCGATTCGATGATCTGGCCTTTCGCCTCGCCCGAACCGAAACGCGGCGTTTTGGCCGGCACGATATACGAATCTCTCTGATAGCCTGCGAACGCGATCGTCGTTTTGTGCTCGCTCTCGCGCTCATACCTCCAGCCGACCAACCATTCGTCTACTTTTTTCCCCAGCGACTCACAGCTCTGCAGCGGGATCAGCCCCAGCGGTCCCACCGGTATCGTCTCGATCTGCTTCTCTTCGTACAGCATATGTCTCCCCCGTATCCTGTTGCTCTGGCATCGACGGTACCCGTTGCTCCCCGTAGATAGTTTACGATATATTTTGTTGAAGATCCGGCCGGTCTTTTCCGTTCCGGCGTATAAAAATCATAACATTAACCCGGATTCAAGTCAACCGGTTTCGCGAAAATCCGCGAAAAACAGCGGAAAAACGCGAGTCGCTCCGACGCTTTATTCCTGCGGGAACCGATACCCCTGCTTCATCATGCGGACGTCGTCGCCGCGCAGCGGAATGATCCGGTAGCAGCCGATGATGCGGGACGCAACGCGGTCCGTGAACTCGTCGCGCAGGCGGTTCAGCGAAAGATTGGTGGTGATGATCGTTCCCTTTTTGCGGTTTAGGCGCTCGTTGATGCAGTAAAACAGCTGCGAGGCGGTAAAACTGTTGATCAGTTCCGTCCCGAGATCGTCGATGATCAGCATGTCGCAGTCGAGGATCCCGGCGGCTTTCTCCTTCGCCTCCTCGTCGTCCCGGTTCCCGAAGCGGCTCTCCGACAGAAGCTCGAACAAATCCGTGGCGGACTTGTAGACCACCGAGAAGCAGTTCCGGATCAGCTCCCGCGCGATGCAGTTGCTGAGGAACGTCTTGCCGCTCCCGACTTCGCCCGTAAAGAGGATGCTGCCCTTTTCCTCGCCGAACGCCTCCACAAATTCGCGGCATTCGCCGATGACCGAGGACATATATTCGTAGACCGTCATCCCGAGTTTTTCGTCGACCCGCTCGCGGTCGTAAAAATCCATGGAAAGCGTGTCGAAATTTTCGCGCTCCAGCTGGTCGCGGATGGTGGACTGGTCGTAAAGGAGCTCGATCTCCATATGGCGGAAACAGTGGCATTTCTTCCCGTCGACATAGCCTTTGTCCCTGCAGTCCGGGCACTGATAGCGGATCTCCAGATAATCCTCCGGATAGCCGTTCTCACGAAGGAGTACCGCCTTCTGCTCTCTAAGCCCGGCCGCCTCCTCTTTCAGGCGTTTTGCTCCGGCCTCGTCGCCGTTTAACCTGCAGCGCGCGGCCTGCGCCATCGCGGCGGAAACGGCGTCGCTCAATTCCGCGATCCGCGGGATCCGCGCGTTTACTTCCGCAACGCGCTCGTCCTGTTCCCGCTTGTCCTGGAACTGGCGCCGGTCATAGACGCGCATGATCGCGTCGTGCTGTGAATTACTGAGCCCCATTCTGTACCTCCCCCTTGCCGTGACGCCTGCGGATATTCTCGAATACGAGCCCCTCGTAATCGTAGGAACGCCCGTCGAAATTGTTGAACCGGTTCTTTGCACCCGCGCCCGACGGCGCGGTCTGCGCGGTGGGTCTCTTTCCCGTCCGGCTCTGGCGCGCCTGCCGTTCTTTGTCCAGCTTTTCGACGTCCGACAGCGTTTTTACGCCGTTTTCCTTCCAGCCCGTGAGTATTTTATCGGCGTAAGGGAAACTGGCCGCGCCGGTCGCCCTGATCGTCCTGTCGCAGGCTTCCGTGACAAGTTTCCGGTCGAACCCGTATTCCCGGAACCATTTCTTCATGTATTCCTGTTCGGCGGCCGCCGGGCTGCGGCCCGTGATCCCGAACGCTTTCATGACGGCGGATACCTCTTTGGAATAGCGGAGCGTATGGACGCGCGCTTCCTCCCGCGTGCGGATCCCGAGCTGGTACCAGTTTAGCGCCACCTTTTCGATGTAGCGGATCCCCGTGTGCCCGCCGTCCGCGCAGTATTCGGCCAGAAATTCCAAAAGCTCGGCCGTCATCCCGAGACCGTCGTAAAAGTATGCGAATTTCTCACACTCGATCTGGGTGAACGTCTTGCCGAGGTACTGCTGCACCGCGTAGATCAGCGCGCTGAACTCCTCGTCGTCCGCAAGGCGCTCCATGCGGGCGAATCCATCTCCGCGCGGCGGAAGAGGCCGTTCTCCGGGCACTGAAGGAACGGGACGTTCCTCCGGTTCCGCACCCGCTGCGGTCTCCATCCCGGCTTCCGTTTCGGGCCGCGCTTCGGCGGAGGCGGCAGCCTCCCCGGGCCGCGCCCCGGGCTTCTCCTTAATGGTCAGCACGCCGGCTTTTTCCCAGTACAGCAACGCGCGCCGCACATCCGCTTCGGTGAGATTCAGGGCATCCGCGACGTCGGAATCTCTGAGCGTATCCAGCTCGCTCTCATGGCGCAGAAGGTACAGAAATACCTTCACATATTCTCCGTTGGCCGCCGCCATGTACCGGTCGATAAACTCATGCGGGACCGCAACCGCCCGCACAGAGAGCCCGTCGTTCACTCCGAATCCCATCTGTCTCACCTGCTTTTCCTTTTCTTGCCTTATCATAACACAAGTTAAAAAAAAAGAAAATAGCCCCCATTATCCACAGGCGGAAACGTGGACAAAGTGGACATTGTGGATAAGTACGTTACATAACTTCCGAAAAATCGCCCGATTCCTGTCGAAACGGCGAGGATACCCGCTTTTTGGGATCGGCCTGTTTTTCTTTATGTAAATCAAAAAATCCACAGGGTTTTCAACCGCGTTATGTTGAAAACCCTGTGGATATTGTGGATAACTTACTGTCCAAGCAGCTTTTCTCCAACTTTTACAATGTCTCCGGCCCCCATAGTTATCAACAAATCGCCGGGGATACATTTTTTTAAAATAAATGTTTCGATCTCGTCAAAAGAGGGGAAGTAGTGCGTATCGGTGCCCAGCGCCGCGATCTTATCCGCCAGGGTCTTCGAGCTGATCCCCAGCGTATCGGTCTCGCGCGCGGCGTAAATATCCGCCAGGACCACATGGTCCGCCGCCGAGAGCGACTTCGCAAAGTCGTCCATGAGCAGCTTCGTCCGCGTATAGGTGTGGGGCTGGAACACGCACCAGACCTCGCGGTGCGGGTAATTCTGCGCCGCCGCCAGCGTCGCGGCGATCTCCTGCGGATGGTGCGCGTAATCGTCGATCACCGTCACGCCGCCGATCTCGCCCTTCTTCTCGAACCGGCGGTGCGTGCCGGAAAACCGTGCGAGGCCGTCTTTGATCCGCTCGTTTGAGATCCCCAGCTCGTGGGCCGCGGCGATCGCGGCCAGCGAGTTGTAAACGTTATGGGCGCCCGGAACGTGGAGCGTGATCGTGTCGATCTCCTCGCCGTCCTTGAGGATCCGGTAAGTCGGGCAGGCGTGCTCGTCGTAGACGATCTTCGCCGCGCTGTAACGGCTCTTTGCGGGATCGCTCCCGACCGTGATGACCCGGATCGGAAGTCCGTCGCAGATCTCCTTATAATCCCGGATATCGCTGTTGATGATCAGCACGCCGTTCTCGGGAAGCAGCTCGGCAAAACGGCGGAACGAACGGCGGATGTCCTCGATGTCCTTGAAGAAATCCAGATGGTCGGCTTCGATGTTGAGGATGACTTCCATCGTCGGGAAGAACGACAGGAAGCTGTTGGTATACTCGCAGGCTTCCGTCACGAAAAGCTCCGGCCCGCCGACGCGGATATTCCCGCCGATCGAGTCCAGCATCCCGCCGACCGAGATCGTCGGATCCGTCCCGGCGTCCATCAGGATCTCCGTGAGCATGGAGGTCGTCGTCGTTTTTCCGTGCGTTCCGGAAATCGCGATCGAGCGGTGATAGTTTTTCATGATCTGGCCCAGCAGCTCCGCGCGCGTTAAGATCGGGAGCCCCATCTCCTTCGCCGCGGCGAACTCGGGATTGTCCGGGTGCACCGCCGCGGTATAGACGACTGCGTCCGTTCCCGGGACGATGTTCTCCGCCCGCTGGCCGTAGGACACGGTCGCGCCGTGGCTCTCCAGCGTCTTCGTCAGCTCCGACTCCCTCGCGTCGGAACCGGTCACGGTAAAGCCCCGCTCAAGAAGGATCTCGGCAAGTCCGCTCATGCTGATCCCGCCGATCCCGATGAAGTGGATATGGCTGGGCTTTTCAAAATCTATATGATACATAAACTGCTCCTCTCGGATTCATAATGTAGTATATGTGCGAATGTTCACGCCGCCCGCAGCGCAGGCCGGCTGTTTAAAACTCCAACAATCATAACATAAGAAAAGCAGAAAATCCATAGATTTCCTGCTTTTTTCCGTCAAAAACACGTTTTCTTTGTCAGGGATCGCCCCGGAAACGGAAAAAATCGTCGACACGGTTCCTGTCAAAAAGGTTATTGTACTGCAGGATCTCGAACTCATGGAGCAGCGGATATTCCTTTTTCTGCTTCCACTCTTCCCATGATTCCCAGATCCCGTCGCGGTTATAATAGCCAAACATATGGACGACCGGCATTTCCTGGCTCATCGCGTTCAGGAAATACAGATAATCCGGCATCCCGAGATTCGCGCGCTGCAGGACTGCCAATGACAGGTACTGGGCGCTCAGCTTAGCGCCGTCCATGCTCTCCTGCTCATAGTTCGTCCAGATCAGAAACGGCGTGATGTACATGCGCGCGTGGTCTTCCGGCGGAAGCGGGTCCAGCTCCCCGCCGTAAAGCGTCTCGTAGAATTCCGTCTCGATGCTGGGCTGATGATCGCCGAAAAGGACGATCATCGTCGGCTCCTCGATCCCGCTGTAATATTCGATCAGGTACTTCAGCGCGTCGTCGGAGGCCCGGATCAGCGACAGGTACTGATTCACCATCGGGAATTCATCGTAATCGGTCAGGTGGACCGTTTCCTCCACGCCCTCGAAGCCGCGGTGATTCTGCATGGTGACGTTAAAGATGAAAAGCGGCTCTCCGGCCTCCTTCTCCTCGGTCAGCTCGACGATCTTCTCGTAATCGCCCTGGTCGGATACAAAGTCGCGCATCATTTTCGGGTCCTCAAACGCGTTGATGTCCAAAAACTCATCGAAGCCGAGGTCCGGATAGGCCTTGCTGCGGTTCCAGTTGGAGCCGATGTTCGGGTGCACCGCCACGGTCCGGTATCCCTGTTCTTTCAGAGTCCGGGCCAGCGACCAGGTCGGGTCTTTCATATAGAAAGAATACGGCACCGCCCCCGTCGGCAGAAAGCTGTCGTTGCTGGCGGTCAGGAATTCAAACTCCGTATTGCTCGTCATAAAGCCGAACACGGGCACATACAGACTTCCCTTGATGCTGTTTTCGCTGAGACTGTTGTAAAAGGACATGTACGGCGCATCCGTCGAGAACGGGGCGATGATCTGCAGATCCGAGTAGCTCTCGTTCATGATGCAGATGATATTGGTCGGGACGACGTCGTTTCCCTCATCCTTCCACAAAAGCTCCTGTTCGTCCTTGGTGGCCCTCGTCTCGGCGATGATCCGGTTCACCTCGTCCAGCGAATAGCCATCCGGCGCGTCCACACGCAGGTATCCCGGCGCGCGCAGCGAGGAGAGCATATATCCCATGCTGGCGTAGGTGGCAAGCGGAGTCCACATGTCGATCTCGATCGCATAGCGCCCGACCAGATAGCTGAAAAAGACCGCGACGAAGCAGGCCGAGCAGGCGACGGACGAGACTGCCGCGGCGGCCCACTGCTTTTTCTTCCGCAGCCGCAGCGGGAAAGCCCATGTAAACACCGTCCAGACCGCGATAACCGCGATCCAGAATACGATCCGCGGCGTAAAATTATAGGTGTAGCTCGCGGCGACGGTCGCCGCGGTTCCGATCTCCAGCACATCCCAGGGCATGATCGGCCACTGCCTGAATTCCACGACGAAATACTCCGCCAGGGCGCAGAACGTCAGGATCACGTTTAGCAGGGTATAGCCTATGCGCATGGAATTCAAAAGCGAAAATACGGTCAGATAGATCAGATAAAAAATTATGATATTCAGGATCCTGTATACCGGCCAAATTGCCGCAAGATTCCCGATGATCCCCTCAAATACGCAAAACATCAGGGCCGGGGTCACGAAAAGGATACCCCAGCCCGCGTGTTTCCGGTTCATTTCCTCGATAAGTTGCTTGCAGACGCCGATCTTTTCTTTCATCTATGAGTTTTCCCCTATCCGCGGGAGCCGGCCGAAGCCGGCAGTCGTCAGGATCCGGCCCCGTTTCCTACGCCGCCAGGGCCTTGCCGAAAATAACATTCTTATACCGCTCGAGGGCCGTCAGAAGCAGCTGCCCCAGAACGCCGACCGCCAGGATCTCGCCGATCCCGACCGTCACCATCAAAAACCAGATCATGTCCTCCGCGCCGTACGCGTAGCGGAGCACCCACGGAATGATCAGCACGTTGGATACGACCGGCGGCAGCGACACCAGGTAACGGTTTTTGCGGAGCGCGTAGCTTCCGGCCGCGCCGATCAGGGTCGCGATGCTGCCGAAGATCACGTCCGGCATGGCCGCCGTTCCGAGCAGGTTGGCGATCATGCATCCCAGAAAGAGACCGGGAATTGCCGCGGGAGTGAAATAAGGCAGGATACAGAGGGCTTCAGAAATACGGAACTGGATCGGTCCGTAGCTGATCGGGGCGAGTGCGAGCGTAAGAACGACGTAGACCGCCGCGATCGCCGCCCCGCAGGCGAGTTGTGCAGCCGGTCTTCCCTGGCTGCCCGTGCTGTTTTTCATGATGTTTTTCTCCTTTAGTTTTGTTGTTTTGCCTTTCGGCCCGATGAGGAAGGTCTCGAACTCACCGGCTGTTCCGTTCGGAACATGTGCTATCATATCATATTTTCCGGTTTCGCGCAAGCGTCAACCGGCGCAAAACCTTTTCCGGCTCCGTGCAGACGCCGACCGGTGCAAAATGTTCCCAGCCTTGTGCAGGTGCCAGCCGGTGCAAAATCTTCCCGGCCTTGTGCAAATGCCAGCCGCTGCAAAATCAGGTCCGCCGGCGCGCGGCGATCATCCGGTTCAGGATCAGCGTCAGGACCGCCGCCCCGAGGCTGTCGATCATCACGTCGGTTATCATCCCGGCGCGGCCGGGAACGAAGATCTGATGGATCTCGTCGGTGCACGCGTAAAGGACCGTCGCCGCGAACGCCGTCCCGATCCAGCGGTTTCCCTTAAAGTCCCAGGAGCGGAGCGCAAACAGGACGGAAATGTAAAACGCCGTAAATTCCGTGATGTGGGCGCATTTGCGGATCGGCGTACTGAGCTTCCGGCACAGCTCGTAGAGCGTTTCCTGCGGGGCGTGAAAGAGGTTCAGCCGGTCCGCCGCGGCGAACAGGATCATTGTCACGCTGTCGCTGAGCTCCGTGGATTCATCCGCCGGCTGGCTGGAAAACGCAAAGATCGCGACGGCGATCAGGATCGCCGGGATCCACACCATATATTTTTTTATCGGTCTCCGATCACTCTGCAAAGTCAGGCTCCCTTCTTCGTTTCCGCAGCGCACCTGCGCAGGATCTCCTCGTACATCCGGCATTCCTCCCCGGTCAGCCGCGCGGATCCGCCGCCGTAATATTCCAGATCCATGCGTTCCGCGAGCCCGCGCAGGCGCTCCGCGTCATTCGTTTGGGCATACGCGGCAAGTCTCCGGAAGTACGCTCCGGGGCTTTCGGCGGGATCGCGGCGGAGTTTTCCGGTTTTCCCCCGGTTCTCTATGCGGGCCGCAACGCTCTTGCCCAGCCGGTCCGCGTATACCAGAAGTCCTCCCGCGGTCCTCCGGTTGCGCCGGTAGCTGATCTCAAAGGCCAGCGCAGCCCGCGCGCGGCCCGCAAGCTCGAGGAACGCGGAAAACGCATGGCTTTTCCGCACCGCGCGCCGCCTTTTGACTCCCCGCCTCACACGGTTCAGCCTTATCCCGCGGAGCGCGGAAAAAAGCGCCGCCAGAAAGACCGCAAGCAGCACGGCTCCCAGTGCGATCCAGAACCACAGCGGGAGCGTAAGACCGGTCGTCTCCGCGATCTCTTCCACATTCTGCGCGACCATGTTCTGGAAGTTTTCCTCCAGCGGCTTCGGCGTGTTCGGGAGTAGGATCAGCAGGAGTATGATGATCCAGCCGATCACCGTCGCGAACAGCGTCAGGATCGCTCCGACGATCCGGCCCACCCGTATGCCGATCCAGAGCAGCAGGTCGACAAGGCTGTGGATCTGCCCGGAGGCAAGTCCCACGACAGCCCCGGTCAAAGTCAGGATCACCAGCACGATCAGAAGCAGGATCAGGCGGCTCGCCGTTCCCGCCCCGCGGATAACTCCGGCATCGTCGTCCGTCCGGATCCGGTTCACGGCAAACAAATCGAGCACCATCGTTACGGCCGCGAACGCCGCCGTTTCGTGTCCGGCCCCGGCATCCGACCAGAGCAGCGTATACAGATAAAATGCCAGAAATACGACCAGCGTATCCACATAGACCACGATCATGTTCGCGCCCGGAAGCCGCCACGCAAGATACGCGCCGTGGACCGCCGTGCAGGCGGCACAAATGGCGGCCATGCCCGCGATGACCCCCGGATAGGCCCCGCATTGCGTTCCTCTCCAGACCAGAACGGCGGTCCCAGCCGTCAGGACCGCGTTCCAGATCAGATACGCGTTCATCGAGATCCCGCGCGCCGTAAGGATCAGACCGGCCGCAAGGACCCCGGCAAGCGCCGCGGCCCAGAGCGCGAGCGGCAGCCGGACAAAGCCCACATCGGGCAGGAACCGCAGCAGCGTCAGCGCAAGAGCGCAGACCGCTATATCCGAAAGGAGAACGCAAAAGCCGCGTATAAAGTCACGAAATCCGCTCATAGACTTCCTCCTCTTCCGACCAGACCGCTCCGATGTCCTCGCCGAAGATCCAGTCCGAACCTCCCTCCGCCGTCCTCTCGAGCGCGAGGAACATGGCCCGGTTTCTGCCGAGCTCCGAGGCAAGCTCGGTAAACGTATTTTTCCCGTCCGTCCGCGTGCAGAAATAGATCATGCCCGCTTTATGGTTCAGCCGCCAGAACTCGCTCTGCGGGAACACGGTATCCTCGGCCCGGTAGTCGATCATCGCCAGCGCTTCCATGCAAGCCGGCAGCGTATCTCCGCTCTCCTGCGGCGCGCAGACGGCCGCTTCGGTCCTTCCATAGCCGGGGACGATAAGCGCCGGCTGGATCCGGCGCGCGGCGATCCAGTCCATGCAGGCCGCCGCCACGCTCAGCATCCGCTCGAGCGATCCGCGGCGCAGCCGGACTTCCTTTATCTCGTTTCCGTTTTCGTTCTTTTTCTCATCGATCCGGCGAAAGCTTTCCAGATCCAGCACAAAAGCGACGCATCCGGGCTGCACCGTCTCGTAGAGGTTCGTGATCATCCGACCGCTGGCCGCCAGAAGGCGCCAGTTGATCTTCTTCATGGGATCGCCGGTCTGATAGGGACGGCTGCTTTTTAGGACCGTGATGTCCTCGGTCTGACCGTAGTTCCGCGCCGTCTCCTCCTGCGTGGTGCGCAAAAGACGCCCGGCCTGCACCGCGATCCGTTTCGGATAGACGAGAAGGCGTAACGGCGCGGGGAGCGGATACTGTTCCTCCCTCGCCGAAAGGCCGAATCCGTCGCCGGCCTGAAGGTAAATTCCGTTGATCGTGACCGTTCCCCGCCTGTCGGCGGTATATTCCTCATCCCAGGCGATCTCCTGCTGCCAGAGCATCCAGACGAATCGCTCGCGCAGCCCGGTAAGCCGCTTTCCCGTCCCGGATATCTCAAATTCAAACGGCCTGTCCGTCCCTTTCTGCCGTATGACGGGCCTTTCGCCGGTGGGGATCACCACGTCCAGCCACACCAGCGGAAAGAAGCTGCGGCTCCTTACGCGCAGTTTCAGGATCCCCTCTTCGCCGGCATAACAGGCGTTCTGCTCCGCGTCGAGCGAGATCTCGATCCGTTTGCAGACGCCCCGGCTCCAGACGTACGAACTCAGGCACAGAAGGAAGAAGAGCAGCAAAAAAGCGCTGATCAGCCACGCATGAAAATAATTGGCAAGGACCGCAAAGAACAGGAGCGTCACCAGACCCGACGGACTGACGAACAGACTGTTCCTACTTTGTCTTTCTTCCATGAAACAACTCCTTCTGGTACGGAGGGACCGGAGTTTCTTCCATGATCTCCTCAAGGATCGCGTCCGCCGTCTTCTTGCGGAAGGCCGCCTCGCCGGTAAGGACCACGCGGTGGCGCATGACCGGCTCCCAGATCGTCTTAATGTCCTCCGGGATCACATAGTTCCGGCCGCGGATCGCCGCCAGCGTCTTGCCGCCCTGATAAAGGCAGCGCGACGCTCTGGGGCTCGCGCCCTGCCTGAACCATGCGTTTGTTCTGGTCGCCTGAACAAGGCTCACGATATAGCGCAGGCAGTCCTCCGAGACGACGACTTTGCGGATCTCTTCGCGGATCGAAAGCAACGTCTGCGGATCCGTTACCGCCTGCACCTCGTCAAAGGGCGTTCCGTCGCCGAGATGGCTTAAGATCGCCATCTCCTCCCCGGCTTCCGGATAGCCGAGCGAAAGGCTGATGAAAAAGCGGTCCATCTGCGCCGCCGGGAGCATGAACGTGCTCTCCCTCTCGACCGGATTCTGCGTTGCCATCACCAAAAACGGCTGCGGCAGGGCCAATGTCCGCCCATCGATCGTCGTCTGTCCTTCTTCCATCGCCTCGAGAAGCGCCGACTGCGTGCGCGGGATCGCGCGGTTGATCTCGTCCGCCAGCAGGATGTTCGTGTGCACCGGCCCCTTCACGAGCTCGAACTCGGACGTTTTCTGGTTGAACACCGTCATTCCGACGATATCCGACGGCAGAAGGTCCGGGGTGAACTGCAGCCTGCGGAAGCTGCACCCCAGCGCGATTGAGAGCGTTTTCACCAGCGTCGTCTTCCCGCTGCCCGGCAGGTCGTTTAGGAGAACATGTCCGCCCGAAAACAGCGCCGTCAAAATCAATTCGATCTGACTCCGTTTTCCGACGATGATCTTCTCCGTCTCCTTTTCCAGAAGTTCCGCGTATTGCGCCGTTGTCAGCATGGCCGTTTCCTCCCGTCTGTATTTCCGGCAAAAGCAAAGGGGCAGTTTTTCGCTGCCCCCTCCATACCTTTCCAGTCCGATAATATCATTCTATGTTGAGTGAAAAGGATTGTCAAGAAATTTTTACCGTTTCCATAATGCGCCTGTGCGGGATCATTTTTCCTGTCTCAGAATCCCCGGGTCAAATCGGTAGATTACCTCCCGAGGCGCCTTTTCCCGTTGGACAAACATCAGCATATAGATCGGATAATAGCCGATCTTTCCTGCGGAGCTGACATTCCCGTTATGGAATACACAGGCTGCAGGGATCGCATATCTTTCATTCTCAAGGACATTGGAAAGCGCAGCGTGCCTCGTATAGTCTTTCCCGGATTTTATCTCGATCGGCATGACGTCGCCGCCCTTTTCCACCAGGAAATCAAGCTCTCCCTGTTTTCTGCTGTTGAAATAATAAAGGTCAAATCCGTGTGCTTTCAATTCCTGTGCGGCCGCGTTTTCATATACGGAGCCAAAGTTGATATCCTTTTCCCGGTTCAGGATCCGGATCTGGATATCGTTCATATACATACATGCCAGCAGCCCGACATCCGAAAGAAACAGTTTGAACAGATTGGTGGACTTTGAAAGAAGCAGCGGCGCGGCCGGTTCGTCAACGCAGAAAGCCGGCAGCGCAACGCCCGCGTCACGGAGCCATAAAAAGCTGTTCCGATATCTTGACAGTTTAAAGTTTTCGTTGAGATTTTTCAGGATAAACCGTTTATTCTTACTGTTCAGCTCACTGGGGATCAGGTCAAAAATGTCCTCGAGATACAGTTTCTCTTCCGGATCATAACGGGCAATGTCCTTTTTATACATTGTAATAATGGCTTTTTGTTCCCGAATCACCTGCTGAAGATTGTTCGTTTCAAGATAGCGTTCAACCGCCGCCGGCATACCTCCGATTATCAGATACAGTCGGAACAGCTCCAGCATTTTCTCATGGATCAGACTGTCTACCGGCGTTCTGTTTTCAAAAGAATCCCTTAACGTCCCGATGATCCCGGGCGATACCTGATTCGCCGCTGCAAATTCCTCAAAGTCAAGCGGGTACATTTCCATTACGTCCATATACCCGACCGGGACCGAACGGATATCTTTCAGGTCAACTCCCAGAAGCGACCCGCTGAGGATATAGCGATAACTCCCTTCCTCTACAAGGAATTTGATCGCCGTTACGATCTCACTGCATTCCTGGACTTCATCAAAAAAGATCAGCGTCTCTCCGGGGATCAGCCGGGAATCCGAAATTGCCGACAGGCGAAACAGCAGATCTCCGCTGTCCTTTGCTCCTTCAAACAGAGATTGAGCCTGTTTGTTTTCATAAAAATTGATCTCCACAAAGGAAGAAAACCGTTTCCCGAATTCTCTTATGATAAAAGTTTTGCCAACCTGTCTGGCTCCCGTAATAAGCAGGGCCTTTTTTTCATCCCGATCGTAAAAACGCTGCAATTCTTTTTCGATTTTTCTTGAAATCATCGCTCACATTTCCTTTATTCATTATACTTACGTTTATTATAGCGCGATCGATCCCTTTTTACAACAGCGGTTTCAAAGTTTTGTCCGTTTTTCAATATAAAATTTCACTGTTTTTGTCCGCTTTTCAATATAAAATTCCGGGTATTTTGTCCGGAAAGTCAAAAATCGTGGTCGTCAAGTCAACGCAAGAATTAACGATTCAAATTAACAAAATCGTTCATTCTTGCAGTTTACAGTTGATATTTGCACTTTTATCGTTAATTCTGGTGGTAAAATCGTTAATTCTTGCAGTTTTATCGTTCATTCTAATGCTATAATCGTTAATTCGGATCGTTTAATCGTTAATTCTGGTATCACAGACATACTCCATCGCGAACTCCATCGTTGAATCCGTCCCGTTTCTGTAATCCGCAAGCGATACCGAATGTTCGATATCCGGGGCGATTCCTTTGTTCCATATCGCATCCCCGTTGGGGGCATAAATGTTTCCGGCGGAAAACATAACGATCCAGCCGTTTTTCAGCTGCTCCATGACCGCGTCGCCGAAAACTCCAGCCGTATTTTCACCGATCAGCGTAACGCCCGCTTCCCTCGCCATTGCGGCCATGCACTCGCCGCCTGTCGCCGTTTTCTTGCCAATCAGCATCACGCACGGTTTTTCGCGGACCGGAGATCCGGAGCCCTCTCCCTTTTCCTCCGCCATCGGGTGCCAGAAGTACCGCTTTTCGATTTCTTCCAGTTCCTTCCTGTCCTGCGTCTGTACCGATTCGCAGAATTCATCGTTCTCCCCGGTCAGCGAGTAATAATACTGCCCGGAGTTCATCGCCGCTCCTCGCTTTGCCAGCTCCGTTCCTTCATAGATCTCGCTCCCGGGGACCTTTAACTCGATCTGTTTTGCGATCCTCATATCCAGTCCGCTTTTCAGCGGGGAAGTCATGATAAACGGGGGAAGCTCCTTTCCGGCAAAATACCGCATGATCCCTGTCGAAACATAGCTGTCTCCGGTTTCGCAGCCGCGCATATCCAAAATACAGCCGGAACTTTTCCAGAGCAGCGGAAGAGCCTGTTCCTCGAATTCACGGACCGTATCTTGTCCGTGGAGCGCCTGAAACCGGATACACGAGATCCCGTCCTTTTCATAAATGTTAAAGGCGCTTCCCTCATAGACCGGTTCGCCCGGAAGCAAAAATTCCGCTGTCTCCGCCTCGGGCACGTTCAAATTTTCTTTTTTGTATGTGAGGGAAACCGTCCGGCTCTCTCCCTCCGCGGTTTCATAGGAAACGCGGATCTTCGTCCCGGCCTCCGCAAACCGCAGCGCCGAGGCCAGCATATCCGCGCGGGCTCCCGCAGTCTGCGCCCCTACGCGGTTTCCGTATTTTTCCTCCAGATATTCAAGCGGTTCTCTTCCGTCAAGCTGGAGTATCTCAGAATACAGCGGCACCTCGCTTCCGCTTAAGCGCTCGGAAACGACGAAAGTCCCGTCGATCTCATCCACGCCAAACGGCAGAACGCCCCAGTCAAGCGACTTTGCGTCCGTGCGGAATCCCTCCGGATACCGGCCGATCCCGGCGCCGTCCAGAACGCCTGCGCGTCCGTCTTTCAGAACGGCAAGAAATTCTTCCAGCAAAGCAAGGTATTCAAAATCCGTTCTGCAGTTTTTCAGCCCGGCGACCGCATTCTCATAGGCGTCATCCCACTGTGCCGTCCCTCCAAGGCGATCCCAGTATCCGTAATACTGCGTCGCGGAATGCCAGATCCGGGCCAGATCAATGCTGCGCTCCAGATACATGTCCTCCCGGTTCTTCATGGCTGCGGAACAGGCAGAACAGGCGACCACCACGGCGGCAATTCCTCCTGCCAATGCCAATTTTTTCATATGCCCTCCCTACTGATTCTTATACGACTTATAGTGACCGTTGTAAGAAAAATGTTTTGATTGCCATGATGTGCACATTGTTGTTGAGCTATTCTATACATTTTTCGACATTTTGTCAAGCATTTAAGCAGAAGTCAGGGCAGGCCATATTTTGCTATCATGGCATCTTTCGTCGAAAGCAGAACGTTCCTGCCATAAAAAACAGCCTGTCATACGGCAAGCTGCTTTCTCTCTCATAAAGATTCGGTCTTCAATATTCTTCCGCCGCAAAGCGCGCCTTCCTCACGCTCCCGCGACCGCCTCGCACATCTTTGTCACATACTCTTTCACATACGGCACGCAGTCCGCCCCGTACTGTGCGCAGAGCTTGACGATCGCCGAGCCGACGATCGCTCCGTCGGAGAGGCCCGCCATCTTCGCCGCCTGTTCCGGCGTGGAGATGCCGAAACCGACCGCGCAGGGGATATCGCGCACTTCCTTCACCAACCGCACCATCCCGCCGATGTCGGTCGTGATCTCGCTGCGGACGCCGGTAACGCCGAGCGACGATACGCAGTAGACGAATCCGCTCGCCTCCTTCGCGATCATGCGGATCCGGTCGAATGACGTGGGTGCGATCAGGGAGATCAGGTCCATCCCGTACTGCTTGCAGACCGTATCAAACTCTTCCTTTTCCTCAAACGGTACATCCGGCAGGATCAGACCGTCCATGCCGAGCTCCGCCGCCCGCGCGATGAAGCGCTCCGTCCCGTAGGAGAAGACCACGTTCGCGTAGGTCATGAAGACCATCGGAACCTGCGTGTTCTTGCGGATCCTCGCTACCATCTCAAAAATCTTATCCGTCGTCACGCCGCCCGAAAGCGCGCGCACATTGGCCGCCTGGATCACCGGCCCTTCCGCCGTCGGATCGGAGAACGGGATCCCCAGCTCGATCAGCCCCGCTCCGGCCTCGGCCATCGCGTAGACGAGCTTTTCCGTCACCTCAAGCGACGGATCGCCGCAGGTGACGAACGGGATAAACGCCTTCTTATTTTTAAACGCATTCTGTATCTTACTCATGTAAATCCTCCCCTCTGTAACGGGCGATCGATACGCAGTCCTTGTCGCCGCGGCCCGACAGGTTCACGACGACGATCTGGTCCTTCGACATTTCCGGCGCGATCTTCATCGCGTGCGCGACCGCATGGGCGCTCTCGATCGCCGGGATAATCCCCTCCGTGCGGGAGAGATATTCAAACGCATTTACGGCCTCGTCGTCCGTTATCGCGACGTACTGCGCGCGGCCCGTATCGTAGAGGTTCGCGTGCTCCGGCCCGATGCCCGGATAGTCGAGCCCCGCTGAGATCGAGTAGACCGGCGCGATCTGGCCGTACTCGTCCTGACAGAAATACGATTTCATGCCGTGGAAGATCCCCAGACGCCCGGTGGCGATCGTGGCGGCCGTCTCCGCCGTGTTCACGCCGCGGCCCGCCGCTTCGCATCCGATAAGCCGGACCTCTTTATCTTCAATGAAATGATAGAACGCGCCGATCGCATTCGAGCCGCCGCCCACGCAGGCCAAAACCGCGTCCGGCAGCCGTCCCTCTTTTTCAAGCATCTGCGCCTTGATCTCCTTCGAGATCACCGACTGGAAGTCGCGGACGATGGTCGGGAACGGGTGCGGCCCCATGCAGGAACCGAGCACATAGTGCGTGTCCTCGATGCGGTTCGTCCACTCGCGCATGGTCTCGGAAACGGCGTCCTTAAGCGTTCCTGTCCCCGAGCTCACCGGATGGACCTTCGCGCCCAGAAGCCGCATACGGTAGACGTTGAGCGCCTGGCGCTTCGTGTCCTCCTCGCCCATGTAGACCTCGCATTCCATACCCATGAGCGCCGCCACGGTCGCGGTCGCCACGCCGTGCTGTCCGGCGCCGGTCTCCGCGATCACGCGGGTCTTTCCCATTTTCTTTGCCAATAGGACCTGTCCGAGCACGTTGTTGATCTTGTGCGCGCCCGTATGGTTCAGATCCTCACGTTTCAGATAGATCTTGGCTCCTCCGAGATCCTCGGTCATGTGCCGCGCAAAATAGAGGCGCGACGGGCGTCCCGCGTACTCGTTCAGAAGCTCCGTGAGCTCCCGGTTGAACTCCGGATCGTCCTTATAGTGATTGTACGCGTCTTCCAGCTCCCGGACCGCGTTCATCAGTGTTTCGGGAATGTACTGTCCTCCGTGGATCCCGAATCTTCCTTTCGACATAGTCTTCTCTCCTTTACCTGCTTCCGTAAAATCCCTTTACTGTGGGATAGATCGTCTTATATTTTTCATAGAGCCCGTCGTAGACCGCCTTCGCGCCCGGCTCCTGCGGGCACACGGTGCAATGTCCCTGCGCCGTCAGTCCGTCGATGAACTCTCCGTAATCTTTTATCAGGCCCTCCGCCATAAACACCGCCGCGGCGATCGCCAGCGCCGGGAGCAGATCCGGGTCTTTGTATACGATGATATCCTGCCCCATCACTCCGCCGAGAATGCGGCACCACGCCTCCTCGCGCGCGCCTCCGCCGATCACGGTGACCTTCTTCGCGGGAGCTCCCATGAGCTCCATGCCCTGGCGGATCGAATAGGCCACACCCTCAAGGGCACTGCGGGCCAGCTCGCCCGCGGTCGTCTCCTGGCCGATCCCGAAATAGGTGCCGCGCACCTTCGCGTCCACGATCGGGAACCGCTCGCCGACCAGATACGGGAGGAAGAAAACGCCGCCGCTTCCCGGCTCCGTCCCCTTAAGGATCTCCGAAATATAGGAGTAATCAGCCTCACCGCCTTTCGCAGAAAGCGCACCCGCCACGAATTTATGCACGTTGCCGCCGTTAAAGAACGGGACGACGTTGATGTATTTTCCGGGCTGCATGGCCGCGAGATTGAATCCGCCGCCCGCGCTCTCCATGCATCCTTCCGAAACGGCCGCGACCCATCCAGATGTGCCGAGGTTGATGTTATATTCGCCTTCGCTTAAGATCCCGCTGGCAAGCGTCGTCGCACCCGCGTCGCCCGTCCCCGCGTAGACCCGCGTCGCCGTCGTATATCCGGTCTGTTCCGAGGCTTTCTCCGATACCGTTCCCACCAGCTCGTGCGCATAGAGGATCTCGGAGAATTTGTCCGCATCGAGCCCTGCCGCCGCGATCAGCTCCGGCGACCAGCGTTTCGTCGCCAGCTCCATCGCTCCGGCCGTCGAGCAGGCCGTAACGTCGCCCACGAAGCGGCCCGTCAGCTTCCCGAGAATGTAGTCCTTGGAGCTGATGAGGATCTTCGCCGTCTTCGCATAGTTTTCCGGCTCATGTTCCTTATACCACAAAATCTTCGGAAGCGGCATGGAACCGTCAAAATGGTTTCCGGTGATTCGTGCGATCTCCGCCTCGCCGGCTGCGGCAAGCGCCTCCGGGCTGTTCTCCGGAGTCCGGCCTCCTGCCGTCCCGGTTCCGGCCGTTTTTCTTTCGCCAACCGTCCGCATGATCCGCTCCGCTTCCTCACCGGCGCGCCCGTCGGAGTAGAGGATCGCGTTTCGCACCGCGTTTCCGTCCGCGTCCACCGGGATCATGTCCTGCATCTGTCCCGAGAAAACGACCGCCTCGATCTCCTCTGCCGGGATCCGCTCAAAAATCTTTTCCGAGATCGCGATAAACGCCCGGTACCAGTCGTCCGGGGCCTGTTCGCGGAACTCCCCGTCCGTGAGCGTTGCGATCCCCTCGCTGGCCGAAAACCGGACCGTCCCGTCGTCGCACACGACGACCGCCTTTACCGCCGTCGTTCCGATATCAAAGGTCGCTGTCAGCATACCGTTACCTCCCCGCTCCGATTTTCTGGGCAACGATCGCCAGAATGATGATCCCGCCCGTGATGATGTCCTGCATGAAGCTCGGCATCTGCAGGATCGTAAGTCCGTTTGCCATGACCGCCAGGATCGCGGTCCCGATCAGCGTCCCGATCACGCTCGGCACGCCGCTTTTTGAAACGGTGCAGCCGATGAACACCGCCGCGTAAGACTGAAGGAAATACCCCTGTCCGGCCGTTGTGTTGGCCGATCCGACGCGCGACGCCACCAACGCCCCCGCGAGTCCCGCCATCGCCCCGCTTAGCGCAAACGCCAGAACACGGAAGCGGAACAGCCGGATCCCGGCGATCTCAGCCGCCTCGCGGTTTCCGCCGATCGCATACAGCTTGCGTCCGACGGGCGTATGGCTCATGAAGACATGAAACGCCAGATAAAGGATCGCCGCCGTCAGGGTGATGAAGGGGATCCCGGCTATCCTTAAGATGCCGGGGATCGTGAACGAGCGCGGGATCCCGTTAAAAATGGTCGCCCCGCCCGTCAGTCCGTAGATCACGCCGTCGAGAACGGTTCCCATTCCGAGCGTGGTAATAAACGATAAAATACGGAATTTCGCGATCAGAAATCCGTTTACGCAGCCAACGCCGATGCAGATCAGCACCGCCGCCAGAAAGCAGACCGCGACCGGTACTCCGCGGATCGCAAGCAGCGCCGCGATGATGCCGCCGAGACTCACGATACTTCCGATCGAGAGATCGAATTCGTTGACCGTCATCACGAACGTCGCGCCCAGCGCCACGATCGCGAGCGGAGCCATCTGCCGAGTGATGTTTACAAAATTGCGCAGCGAAAGGAACGCCTGCGGGCGCAGGATACCGAACACGGCCACGATCGCAAGCAGCGCCGCCACGGTACCGTACTGTTTCAGATTATGTCCTTTCATGCCGTTTCCTCCCTCTCCGCTTCGTAACAGCAGGCGAGTACCTCCGCCTGCTTCAGGTTCCGGTTCTCAAATGTCCGAACGATCTTTCCCGAGGCCATCACCGCGATCGAATCGGCGACCTCGAGAAGCTCCGCAAGGTCCGACGAGACGTAGATCACGGTTTTTCCGGCTTCCGCCTCCCGCCTTAACAGGCGGTGGATCTCCTGGCGGGTCGTCACGTCGACCGCCTGCGTCGGCTCGTCGCAGAGCCAGACGGACGGCTCGGTCAGCATCGCCCGCGCGAACACGACCTTTTGCTGATTGCCGCCGGACAGCTCCGCGGTCTGCTGCCCCGTCCCGATGCACCGGATCTTTAAGGAATTTATCATTTCTTCCGCCGTTTTCAGCGCGGTCTTTGTCTGAAAACGACCGTTTCTGGAATATTTGTCGATCGCGCACAGCATCATGTTGTCGAGAACGGAGAACTGCGTGATCAGCGCCTTGCCGCGCCGGTCCTCACAGATAAACGCCATCCCGTTCTTAATGGACTCCGGCGGGCTTAATGCCGGAAGCCGGGTCCCGTTCACAAGGACTTCCCCGGACCGGATCTTCCGATAGCCGTAAATGCACTCCAGAAATTCGGTCCGCCCGCTTCCGCAGAGGCCGAAGATACCGGTGATCTTTCCGGCCGGAGCCGTGAGCGACGCGCCCTTTACGATCCCGTCGCGGGAGAAGATGTCGCGCGCTTCGAGGGCGGCCTGCTGCGGGGCAGTATTTTCCGTGTCTGTGGCGTTTCCTGTTCCGGAGACCTGCTGACCGGCGGCAACCATGGCTTCCACAGTCGTCCGGGTCCTGCCGGTTTCTTCTTCCGGCCTGTCTGTCATGCCGTCCCCGGCGCTTTCCGCGGTATTCGAGGCCACCTCAATCCGGGCGTCCCCGGCGCTTTCCGCCTCATCGCCGCTCATCAGCCGTACCAGCTCGCGCTTCCCGATCTCTTCGGTCCGCGCCGTGGCGATCTTCTCGCCGTTTCGCAGCACCGTCACATAGTCGGTCAGACCGAGGATCTCCTCCAGCCGGTGGCTCACATAAAGGACCGACGTTCCTTTTTCCTTGAGCCGTCTTATGATGTCGAACAGCAGCCCCGTCTCCTTGTCGGAGAGCGACGCCGTCGGCTCGTCGAGGATCAGAAGGCGGCAGTCATTCATCATCGCGCGGATGATCTCGACGCACTTTTTCTGCGAGGGCCCCATCTCGGCGGCGGTCTTCTTCAGATCGATGCGGATCCCCAGCTCCTCCGCCTTCGCGTAGGCCGCCCGCTCCATCTCTTTCCAGCGGATCAGCCCATGTCTTGACGGGTACGGCAAACCGAGGCAGATATTCTCCACCCCGGAAAAAGCCGGGATCAGCACGTTATCCTGAAAGATAATGTTGATCCCCAGCCGCCGGCTGTCCTCAGGCGCAAGCGCACCGGTGAGAGGATTTCCCTCCCACCGGATGCTTCCGCCGTCGGCCTGATAAACGCCGCCCAATATTTTAATAAAGGTCGATTTACCGGCTCCGTTCTCGCCCACCAGTCCGTGGATCTCTCCGCTGTCCATGGAAAAATCCATCTGCTTTAAGGCGTAGACGCCGTTAAATTTCTTGTCCAGTCCCGCAGTCTCAAGCAACATGCGCGATTCCCCCGTTACCTGACAAATCTTATTCCGCGTTCTCCTGCGTGATCAGCTGTGCCGGAGCGTACTGCTCGCCGGGCTCGCTGGCGTTGCCGCCGAAATACTTCTCGATCTCGCTGCAGACGATCTCGGACATTCCCTCGAAGTTCTGCTTTACGGTCGCCTTCAGGTTGGTCCCTTCCTTGATCAGCTCGACCGCCTGCTCGTTTCCGTCGACGCCGGTGACGATGACTTCGTCGCGTCCGGCCTCCTGCAGCGCGTTGGTCGCGCCGATCGCCGGTTCATCCCATGCCGCAAAGATGGCGGTGATGGAATCCTTGTCGGGATTCGCAGTCAGAAGGTTGGCGACGATATCCTGCGCGTCGTTGATCGGCTGCTCCGCCGGAACGTGCTGCTCGGTGATCAGTTCGATGTCCGGATAGTCCTTGATGATCTCGTCAAACGCCTCGCATCTTAACACAACGCCCGGATGCGGTCTGTGGGTCAGCGCGATCACGGTCCCCTTGCCGCCCATCAGATCGTCGAACAGATACTTTACGATCAGCTCGCCCATCTGGCGGTTGTCGCTGGTCGCGTTGAGCTGCATGCCGTCGATAAATCCGCTGTCGCAGCCGAATACCGGGATGTTCGCGTCAAACGCTTCCTGCAGCTGGTTCGCGACCTGGTTCGGGTCCGCGCTTACCAGAACGATGCCGTCCGTGCCGGACGATACGACGTCCTCGATACGGCTTGCCAGAGCAGCAAAGTCGTTCGCGGTATCGATCACGAAGACCTCAGCGCCCAGATCTTTCAGTCCTTCTTCAATATAGCCGACCATCTGATTCGTAGTGACGGAAGCCATATACGGGGTCATGACGGAAATGCTCTTTCCTGCCAGCGGACCTGCCGCTTCCGTTTCAGCTGCTTCGGTTTCGGCCGCCTCGGCCTCCGCCGCAGTCGTCGCGGCTTCCGTAGCCGCCGCTGTTGTTGCCGCAGCCGTCGTCTCCGGCGTCTCGGTCGAGCAGCCCGCAAGGAGCACGCCCGTCATTGCTACTGCTGCCGCAATTTTCGTGATTGTCCTGAATCTTCTCATGATTTTTCCTCCTCTTTCCGAAAATACGATGATCTGCCACACAAAAAATCCCGGCACAGCTTCCTTAAGCTGCGCCGGGACGAAATCTTTCGTGGTGCCACCCGTTGTTTTCAGACCGGTTTCTTTCGCGCTCCCGGATTCCCGTTACGGATCCCGGCCGCCGTCAAAAGAAAAGCGGACACCCCAATCGGAACTGTCCGCCACCAATCTGACTCATTTTCAGGGTACGGAGAATCCTATTCCCGATACCCTTATCCTTTAACGCAGGAAACACGGCTCCGGCTACTCGTCTCCTTTCGCCTGGCGTCTCACAAACCCATTCCATAGGGAACTCCATACCGCCTTCCACCAACGGCGGCTCTCTGTGATTTCATTCCGGATGTACTCTTTTTGATCATCGACTTTCGATCAATATTTAATTCTTTATCAAAATAGCACAGATCAAATCACTTGTCAACAGGTTTTTTATCGCCTTCTCAGGCAACTTTTACCTGCATATCTGACAGCGATCTGAGACGGCGCAAATCATCCCTGTATTTCGGAGACGGCAAACAGGACCGCTTCCCCGCTGATCTTTACCCGTCCGTTACCCGTCAGGAGGCAGTGAAGCGTGCCTCCACGCTTCGACGCCTGATAGGCTATGATGTCCTTCTTACCTAAAATCCCCGACCAGTAGTCCGCGATCTGGCAATGCGCGGACCCGCACACCGGATCCTCGGGAATGGACAGCTTCGGGCAAAAGCTCCTGGACACGCAGTCTGTGTCGGTCCCCCGCGCCGTCGCGTTCTGTATCCGGCCTTCGATGGTCTTGAGAAGCTCCTGATCGGGGACCATTTCCCGGACGATGCGCTCGTTTTCAAATACGCAGACCAGGTCGAGCCCCAGTACCGCTTTGACCGGCCGGACTCCGAAAGCCCGTTCCATGTCGTCCGTGACCGGGATCTCCTTCAGCTCATAAGTCGGAAAATCCATTTCATACAGATTCCCTTTTCGGACTACCGTGAGCTTCCCGCTCATCGTGTCAAACTCGACCTGCGCGGCGTCTTTGTCGTAATAGTTCAGGATGACAAACGCGGACGCCAGCGTGGCGTGGCCGCATAACTCCACTTCCGTGCCCGGCGTGAACCAGCGCAGATGATATCCGCCGCTCTCCTTTACGATGAACGCGGTCTCCGAAAGGTTGTTCTCACCTGCGACCTGCATCATCCACTGGTCGTCCGGCCAGCGGTCCATGACGCAGACCGCGGCGGGATTGCCCTTAAATACGGTGTCTGTGAATGCATCGACAATGTACTGTTTCATAGTGATCTCTCCTCGTGATTCCGGCTTGCGCGTTTCGCGCCTCTATTCTTCCGCTTCCGAAAAAAGTGTCTTTTCTCCCTTGACGTTCAGCAGCTCATTGAGGTCCATCACGCTCATATTGTGCTCGATCCCGTAAATGATGATCGCATCCCTGGTCGAGCGGGAATACAGGATCCCCGCCTTTGCCCCCTCAAGCATGGACTGCGTCTCGCGGAGCGTAAGCTCGGCGGCAATACAGAGCGCGAGGATATAATCCCTTCCGGCGTTCTTCTTTCCGCTTAAGATTTGGTAGCCGTAGGTGCGCTCCACCAATGATTTCCGGATGACATCGCTTTTCGACCGGCCTTTCCGCTCCAGCAGGTCGCTGAATCTCGCCGCAAAGCTCATTTCCTGATCCGGCTGCGTATGGCGCTCGATATATTCGTTCAGTTCCTTTTCGGAATGGGTCCCTTTCAGGATATGAAGCAGCTCTCCGGTCGTTTTTTCATCCCGACGCTCGTTCCCAGATCCTTCCGTGTTCTTCATGCCGCAGATCGCCCCTTTTCTTTGTCTGTTTTTTATGTTACACTTGATTCAGTGATTTTGCAAGTGAGAAAACAGGGGGAATGAGTAGATGAGCGGCGGAAATCCGTTAGACGGTTATCAGGAGATCGCGATCGCCGGAAAATACAAAAACGTCAGCCTGGTGCTCCATAAAGAAACCGGCCGGATCTACGTCCGGAAATGCCTGGAAGTGTATAACCGGGACGTATACCGCAGCGTCAAGCGGATCCATGACCTTCATATCGCGGAGATCGTGGAAGCTGCGGAAGTCGGCGGGAAGCTGTATGTGATCGAGGAATACATAAACGGCGAGACGCTGGAAGAGCGGCTGAACCGCGGGTATAAATTCTCGGAGCAGGAAGCGGTAGAGACGATGATCCAGCTGGCCGAGGCGCTCCGGGTCCTCCACGCGCAGACGC
>CANQGL010000016.1 GCA_947623185.1 uncultured Lachnospiraceae bacterium | reverse complement strand
GAACAGGAAGAAGCTCTGGCGGACGACGTTTATTCGCGGATCCAGAACACCGATATCATCACCCGCGAGGAGAGCCAGACTCCGTTCTCCTACTTTACCGACGAACTTGTCGAACAGGTCCTGGAAGCGTTCCAGACGGAGCTCGGCTATACCGAGACGCAGGCCTACAATCTTCTCTACTCCGGCGGCCTTGAGATCTATACCACGCAGGATCCGGATCTGCAGGCCATCGTCGACGAGGAAGTGAACCGGGAATCGAACTACAACGTCGTCTATTACTCGCTCGACTACCGGCTCTCGATCCAGCATGCCGACGGCACGACGACGCACTATTCGGATGAGAGCATGAACTCTTACTTTAAAAACGATCTCGGGCGCTCGTCCTACAACGGCCTGTTCCGCTCCAAGGAAGCGGCCGCGGAGGCGATCGAGACCTACAAGGCCGCCCTGCTCGGCGAGGGGGACACCGTGATCGGCGAGTCCGCCTTCTATATCCTGCAGCCCCAGCTCTCCTTCGTCCTGATCGATCACCGGACCGGCGAGGTGAAGGCTCTGAGCGGCGGCAGAGGCCCGAAGGAAGTCAGCCGTTCGCTAAACCGCGCTTCCAACAGCCTGCGGCAGCCCGGTTCGACCTTCAAGGTCGTGACCGCGTTCGCTCCGGCTCTCGACGTCTGCGGCGCGACTCTGAGCACCGTATACTATGACGCCCCGTTCACGGTCGGGACCAAGACCTTCCGCAACTGGTACGGGAGCAATAAATATTTCGGCTACAGCACGATCCGCGACGGCATCGTCTATTCCATGAACATCGTCGCCGTCCGCTGCCTGATGGAGACGGTCACCCCGCAGGTCGGCGTCGAGTACGCAAGGAGCCTCGGGATCACCTCCCTGACCGACTCCGATTACAACGCGGCCACGGCGCTCGGCGGCATCACGATGGGCGTCTCGAACCTCGAGCTGACCGGCGCGTACGCGACGATCGCCAACGGCGGCCTCTACAACAAGCCCGTCTTCTTTACGAAGATCCTGGACCACAACGGCAAGATCCTGCTTGAGAACAAGACGGAACCGAAACGGGTCATGAAGGATTCCACCGCGTTCCTCCTGACCGACGCCCTGGCCCAGTCCACCGTCAGCAGCCGTATGTACGCCTCTTCCGGCATGAACTTGAATTCCACGAGCGCGGTCGCCCATATCCCGAATATGTCGACCGCCGGAAAGTCCGGTACGACCTCGGACAACAACGACGTCTGGTTCGTCGGTTTCACGCCCTATTACACCGCGGGCGTGTGGTCCGGCTGTGACGACAACCAGAAGATCACGGCGATCGGCAGCGGCACCTCCTACCATAAGGTGATCTGGCGCACGATCATGCAGCGCATCCACGAGGGCCTTCCGGATACCGGCTTCGAGGTCCCCGCTTCGGTCGAGACCGCCGAAGTCTGCCGCAAGTCCGGGAAAGCGCCGAATCCCGGCATCTGCAGCAATGACGGAAGGGGAAGCGCCGTGAAGACCGAGTATTTCGCAAAGGGCACCGTGCCCACCGAGGTCTGCGACCACCACACGCTGGTGACCGTCTGCTCCGCCTCCGGCCAGCGGCCCACGGAGTTCTGTCCGCCCGAAATGCGCACTACCCGCGTCGCGATGGTGACGCCGGAGGGCGAGAACGATACGACCGACGATACGCATTACCGGCGCGGCGGATACTGTAACGTCCATACGGCTGCGGCAGTCGCCGTGCCGTCCGACACGGAATCGCAGCCCTTGTCTCCGATAGAGACCCAGCCGCCCACGACGGCCTACGAGGACCGTTTCCGCGTCGGCCCGGGATACGAGGGACAGTGACCCGATCCGTTTGCATCACACAGGCCGCGGCATTTTTCGCCGCGGCCCGTTTTTTCTCCGTACGTTCAGTTTTTCATCTTCGGCTTAAAGAACAGCGATCCGAGGTATCCAAAGACAAGCGCGCCGGAAATGCCGACCGCGCTGGCGGTAAACCCGCCCTTAAAGATCCCCAGGGCGCCGTCCTCCGCCATTGCCTTTGAGATGCCCTTCCAGAGCGTGTTGCCGAATCCGCAGAGCGGCACGGTCGCCCCGGCTCCCGCCCATTCCGCGAACGGCTCATAGATCCCCAGAAAGCCGAGCACCGAACCCAGTACGACGAGCATCACCATCACCCGGCCCGGCATCAGTTTGGTCCTTTCCAGCAGGATCTGCACCAGCATACAGATGATCCCGCCGGCCAGGAACGCTTTGATATAATCCATTTTCATCGATCCTTTCCCGTTTATCCGTTCTTTTCTTCCGCATGTTCCAGGATCACGGCATGCGCGATCCCCGGGACGCTCTGCCCCTCGTTGAAACTCACGGTCGAGAGCAGCGCTCCGGTCGGAACGAACAGCACGCGTCTCCATTCCCCGCTCTTTATCTTCGGAAGAATATAGCCGCAGAGGACCGCCGCCGAGCAGCCGCATCCGCTCCCGCCCGCGTGGGTGTCCTGTTTTTCGGCGTCGTAGATCAGGATGCCGCAGTCCAGATGGCGCTCCGCGATGTCGTATCCGGCCTCCGCCATGTAATCGGTCAGGAGCCGCTTTCCGATCTGCCCGAGATCCCCGGTGACGATCCGGTCATAGTAGGTCTCGCGCACGCCGAGGTCATGGAAATTTCTGAGGACCGTATCGAGCGCGGCCATGGCCATCGCGGCTCCCATGTTCATGGAATCCCTGACCGCCATATCGACGATCTTTCCCGTCGTTATCCCGGCGATCTTAGCAAACGGCACGCTCATGCGTGTCTTCTCTCCCGCGCGCTTTTCGTCCGCCCCCGCGGCGGCTCTCAGGATCTCTTCTTCGTCTCTCCGTCCGCCGTATTCGCGCTCCGGCTCGCGCCTTTTCCCGATCACCACCGAACCGCATCCGGTCACCGTCCATGTGGCGGAATACGGCCGCTGGTTCCCGTATTCGAGCGGGAACCGAAACTGCTTCTCGGCCGAGGCAAAATGGCTCGAAGCCGTGACGACGACGTTGTCCGCGAACCCGCCTTCGACCGTCATCGCGCCGAGGCCCATCGCCTCGCCCATCGTCGAGCAGGCCCCGTAGACGCCGAACACCGGCAGCTCCAGTTCCATGCTTCCGAACGACGTCGCGATCAGCTGCGCAAGCAGGTCGCCGCCGAAATAATAGCGGATATCGCCGCCCGAAAGGCCGCTCTTTCGGACCGCCAGCCTCGCGGCGCGGGTCTGCAGCTCGCTCTCGGCCTGCTCCCACGTTTTCCTGCCGAGCATGGAGTCGGATTCGATGCAGTCAAAGCAGGTCCCGAGCGGGCCTTCGCTCTCTTTCTTTCCCACCACGGAGGCCGCCGAAAGGATATAGGGCGGATCGTCGAACATGACGCTCGCCCTGCCGTACATCTTATGGTTTCTTTTTTCCGCTGCCAGTTCTTCTGTCATTGCAGCCACCTCCAGTCAATAACAGATTATCCCCTGACAGCCGCGATCTTATACCGCGAACTTACGCTCCGGGCTCTGCCGCCTCGCCGGATCCCCTGATCTGCCTCCAGACAGGATCCAGCGCCTTTGCGGCGGCCCGGTAAGCCTCGTATTTTTTCTCATAGACCGGTCCGTATTCGGGCCTCGGAAAAACGGTTTTCGACACCCGGACCATCGATGCGGCCGCTTCCTCATAGCTTTTGAACATACCTGCTCCGATCCCCGCCGCCATCGCGGCTCCCACGATCCCCTGCTCCTTGCAGTCGACCACCTCGATCGGGATCTGCAGTGCATCCGCGAAGATCCGCACCCATACGTCCGAGTTGGCCGCTCCGCCCGCAAGGCGTATTTTCTCCGGCTTCCTGCGGTTTTTCAGAAGCCGTTTCACATGCGTCATGTGGGAGAACACGATCCCCTCGTAGACCGCCCTCAGCATATGGCGCCGGTCGTGGAAGTCCGTGAGCCCGATGAAGCATCCCCGGGCCAGCGGGTCCTCGTTGGAGCCGTTCAAAAACGGCAGGAACAGCACCGTGCAGTCCTGCGGTTCGACGGAACCGGCCCATTCGTTGACGATACCGTAGATATCCGTGCCCTCCTTCTCCGCCTTCTCCTTCAGTTCCGGCAGCAGCTCGTCGATGAACCACTGCATGTTCCCGGCGGAGGTGGGGCTGCTCTCCTCGATCAGGAAGTATCCCGGGATGCAGAACATGGAATTGAGCGATACCGTTCCGTTGGTGACGGGCGCTTTCGCGACATATTCATTGATGCTCCATGTGCCCGCGATCATACAGATCAGCTCCTCATTGCAGACACCGGAGGCGACCGCGCACGCATCCACGTCGAACATCCCGGCCGTCACCGGCGTCCCTGCGCGCAGTCCGGTCCGCGCGGCGGCCGTCTCGGTCACATACCCGCAGATCTCCGTCGACGCCTTTAGCGGCGGCAGCATGTCATAAACCGGATCGAGCCCGAAAAGTCCGAGCAGGCTGCGGCTGTATGCTGCGCTGTTCATGTCGACCAGGTTGGATCCGGAAGAGCAGGTGTACTCTCCGTTCGCCGTCCCGGTCAGGCAGTAGCGGATGTAGTCGTTTACGGAAAACACATACCGGATCCTGCCGAACGCCTCCGGTTCATGATCGCGCATCCAGGCCAGGAGGCTCACCGGCTGGCAGGCGAGGATATCCTGATACGTTATAGCGCGGACCTGTTCGGCCGTCCCCGACCGTTTCCAGTTCTCCGCATACTCCCACGCCCGGTTGTCGGTGGAGAGGATGCCGTTGTACGCGGGCTTTCCGTCTTTTCCCACCGTATAGAGGCCCTTTCCGTGCCCGGAAAACGAGATCCCGGCGACGCCGGCCGGATCGATCCCGCTCTGTTCCACCGCCCGTTTGATCACCGTCTCGTTCTTCCGAAGGAGCCCATCCATGTCGCGCTCGGTAAAACCCGGCTGCGGCGTCAGATTGTCGACCGGCTCCCTTGCGACCGCCAGAAGGCGGCCGTCCCCGCTCACGACGCCCGCCTTGACAAAAGTTCCCCCGTTATCGATCCCGATCAGATATTTCATTTGCCGTTCCTCCGTTTCCGCATATGCGCCGGTCGGATCCGCGCCATACGCAGTTCTGTCACTATATCCAGTATACCGGAAAAACGGTCTGCAGCACAATCCCTGTTTTTATTCTTTTGCCACAAAACCGGGGCGTACGCCTACAGCCACCCCATTGTCTGCCCGATCCAGCTCGCCAGTCCCAGGGCCCAGCTGGTAAAGATCCCGAACAGGATCACCGGACCGGCAATGGTAAAGATCTTCACGCCGACGCCGAAGACCTGGCCTTCCGCCCTGTACTCGATGGCCGGGGCCACGACCGAATTGGCGAAGCCGGTGATGGGCACCAGCGCTCCCGCTCCGCCCCACTCGACTATCTTCGGATAGATGTTGAAGCCGGTCAGGATCACGCTGCCCGCGATCAGGCACAGCGTCGTCCACGCGGCCGCCGCATCCCGCTCCATCCCGTAGGCCAGAAACAGGTTCAGAAGGACCTGCCCGGTCGTGCAGATGGTCCCGCCGGTCACGAACGCCCGCAGCATGTCCTTCCACAGTTCGTGGGCGGGCGTCACCTTCTTTACATATTTTCCGTATTCCTTCTTATCGATCTCCATTCCCCGTATCCCTCCGTATCATTTCATAAAGTATAAGAGCGCTCCCGCCAGCTTTCCGGCGGCAAGCGCCAGGATCATATACTGGATCCCCACCGCCAGCCGGACGCGGCGGTTAAACACCGGGAGCGCCTTTAGCGTCTCCGCCAGCGACATGACGAGGCAGCCGACGAAAATGCCGAACGAGCCGCCGAATACGGCCAGCAGCCATTTTCCGCCGGGCAGGATCACCGGCATCAGGTAAAGATCGGCCGCGTTCCCCCAGATGCCGCCGAGGATCAGGACCGTCTCGTAGAGCATGATATGACGGCCCGTGTCCGTATTCCCGATAAGCCGCGGGAACACGCCGATGATCGCCAGGAACGCAAAAACGCCCGCGGCGACCACGCCTCCGGCGCTCAGTCCCACGAAGCCCAGAAACGCCAGTCTAAGAAACATCGATCCCGGTCTCCTTCCTGCGGCTGTTTGCGATCAGCGTCCTGTTCAGGTTCTCCTCGTACAGCCGCATCTCGACCTCGATCGGCGTCGGGTCCACCGTGATCTTCCAGGAGGCGAAGTGATTAAAGAAAACAAGGATGCCGAACGCCAGTCCGAGCGAATAGGAGATCTCAAGGATCGCGACCCCGTCGGACGGCGTTCCCGTGACGGCCCGGCAGATATCCGAGAACACCTCGTTTATGCTCGCATCGTTGTTGAACGTCATGATCGCGAACGCCGCGCCGCAGAACGAGACCGCCGATACGAAAGCCGTCTTGAGCCATTCCCGCAGCCGCGGAAACGGTCTCGCTGTCCGGTATTTTACGATAAAGTCCGTCACGCCGAGACTGTTCACCTGAATGTTTTCATCCGTCTGCCCGATCTTTTTTATGAGATCCATGACGTTTCCCACATAGACCGCATCGCGATATCCGGCCGGGCCCGCACCGCTTTTTTGCTTTCCGCCGCCTGCTCCCGCACCGTTTTTTGGGATCCCGCCGAACGACGTCACCTTCACCGCTCCGGCCTTTTCCGCGGCCGCCGGATCCTTTGAGTAGATCTGCGCGATATCCTTCAGGCAGACGTCCGGCTTATGCACCTCCGCGATCTGCGGCAGTTTAAGATACACCGTTTCGCTCACGCCTCCACCAGCCTTTCGCAGCGGTTTCGGACCAGCAGTCCGTCCGATTCCGCAAAGCGGGAAGGCGTTTCAAAGAGCAGGTACCGGACCAGAAAAACCGCAAAAAGCAAAAGAAGCGCCGCAAAAAGCAGCTGCAGCCCGTTTTTCAGTGAATCCATCGTCTCCATCCTTTCCGTATTTTACGGATATTGTGCGCAGGAGGCGCGGATCCTATACCGTCAGGCGAGCAGCTTTTCGCGAAGCGCTCTCAGGATCTTTTTTTCCAGACGCGATACCTGTACCTGCGAGATGCCGAGATCTCCGGCTATCGCGGTCTGCGTCCTGTTTTCAAAGTACCGTTTTGTTATGATCTGGCGTTCCTGCTCGTTCAGGCCCGAAAGCAGCTCCGCCAGCACGATGCGGTCCAGTACCTTTTCGTTCTCGGAGGACGGCTCGGCGATCCTGTCGATCAGGCAGCCGCCGTTTTCGTCCTCCCTGCTGACCGGGCGGTAAATGGACTCGATCTCGGCCCCCGCTTCCAGGGACGCCGCCACTTCCTCGCGGCTGGCCCCGACCTTTTGGGCCAGCTCCCCGACCGTCGGCTCGCGGCCGAGAACGGATTCCAGCTCCTCCCGCGCCGCGCCGATCTTTGCCGCCAGCTCCTTGAGCGGCCTGCTGACCTTGATCATCCCGTCGTCCCGCAGGAACCTCCGGATCTCCCCCGCGATCATCGGGACCGCATAGGTGGACAGTCTCACGTCCATCGTCAGATCAAAGTTATCGATCGCTTTTAAGAGCCCGATGGCGCCGATCTGGAACAGATCGTCCGGCTCGGCGCCGCGCCCCGCAAAGCGCCGGACGACGCTCCAGACGAGCCCCATATTTTCAGTCACGAGCCGGTCCCTGGCCTCCTTCTCCCCGTTGTGCGCTCTTGCGATCAGTTCCGCCGTATCCGTTCCCTGTCACCTGCCGATCCGATTTCAGTCTTGCCGTCATTTGTCCTGTCTGCCGATCTGCTTTGTCATGGTCACGGTCGTTCCCTCTCCGACCTTCGAGTCGACCGCAACGTGATCCATGAAGGCTTTCATGAACAGAAAGCCCAGGCCGGAGCGTTCGCCCTTCGGCGCCGTCGTGAACGCCGGTTCCATGGCCTGTTCCACGTCGGGGATCCCGATGCCGGTATCGTGCACCGTCACGGTCAGAATACGCTCCCCGGCCTCCGTGATCTCCGCCTCCGCGCAGACTTCGACCTCTCCGGCTCCGTCCGGGTATCCGTGTATGATTGCGTTCGTCACCGCCTCGGAGACTGCAAGTTTGACGTCCTCCAACTCCTCCACCGTCGGATTGAGACGGCTCGCGAACACCGCCGTCACCACCCGCGCGAACTCCTCGTTCTGGGAAAGGCCATCCATCGTGATCTTCATCTTTTCTTTTCGATTCATCCGTTTTTCTCCATTATCCGTCGTTCCCCTTTTGATATGTGCCTGTCCGCGGCGCCGTCTATCCGTACAGCGCCTCCTCCTTCGATTCATAACGGCTCATCAGAGCCGGTATCCCCGCGGTCTTAAGTACCCGCGTCACCTGCGCCCCGGCCCCGTAGTAGTCGGCGCGCCCGCCTCCCAACCGCATCTGCTTGTACCGGTTGAGCAGGATCCCCACGCCGGAGCTGTCCATAAAATCCGTCTTCGTAAAATCGAAGATGATCCGCGTGATGTAGCACTCCGACATCAGAAGATCCGTCTCGTACCGCAGATCCCGGCAGTTGTGATGGTCGAGTTCCTTCGGCATGTGGATGATCAGCGTCTGCCCTTTCGCTTCGTAGATAAACGTATCCTGCATTTTCTTTCACCCTTTCTGTCTGTTTTATACCCGAAAATATAAAAAGGGACCTTACAAAATCATCTTTTGTAAAGTCCCTGTATTTATTTTCGATATCCCGCCCGGATCAGTATCCGCGCTCGGCCTGCGCCTGCTGCGCCAGTTCGCTGTCCGAGAAGTTCATGATGACCTGGCCGAACAGCTGGTCGGCCGTCTCCTCGTCCCCGCGGTTCTTATAGATCATCGCCAGATTGAAAATGATCTGCGGGTTCCGGTCGTTCATCTCCATGTACTTTTCGTAATAGTGGATCGCGCTGTCGTAATCTCCGGCCGCCATCGCCTCGCCGCCCAGATTTTCGAGCACCGCGGGAGCGTTGGCTTCCATATCGCCCCGGATCTCCGCGAAGATATTCAGCATGCTCTCGTCGGTGATCTTCTCCGGATCGATCTCGATATAAGCCTGCACCGCCGCCGTGAGGTTGTTCTGGCGGTACGCCTGCAGGATCTGGGCCAGCAGCCGGTACTGGACGAGCGTGCTCCCGGAGTCCCCGATCAGGCCGTCAAGATCGGCCTGCGCCTGCTCCTTCTCGGCCAGGTACTCCTCGCCCTGCTTTCTGAGCTCGTCCGCCTCCTGGTTGGCAAGATTCAGCTTGTCCGCGTATTTCTGCATCTCCAGGTTGTGATCGTAGTTCAGCGAGCGCTCGCGCGCAGGCATGACGAGAAACAGTACGACGATCGCTCCCAGCACCAGTCCGATCGCGATGTTGATGATCGACTGCCAGCCGGTGTTCTCTTTGTAGGTCGGCGGCAGGATCACGTCGTCATCCTCCATCTCACGGTGGGAGAACGCGTTCTTCATCTTCCGCCGCTCGACGTCGGCCTTCCCGGTATGCGCCTTCACATACTCCATGTAGCGCTCGGCCTTCTCGTTGTTCTTGTCGATCTGCAGGACCGTATACAGCGATTTTCCGGCCTTCGTGTAGTCCTCATGCTGCATGTAGAGGAGCGCCAGGAGCAGATGAGCTTTGACGAAATTCGGCTTTTCCTCCACGATCCGCTTTAACTGCAGCACGGCCAGATCGTCGCTCCCGTTCCGGGCATAGGCCAGCGATTGGTTGTACTTGCGGATCGTCTGGCTGGCGATCTCGAGCTGTCCGGGCTTTCTCTGGACCTCGTCGAGATAATGGTCGGCGCGGTTGTTCTCCGGCTGGAGATTGATGCTGATGACCCACTGGATCAGCGCGTCCGAAGTCTCCCCCATCTCGTAGAAAATGAGACCGAGCAGATTTCTGGCATCCGTATGATATTTGTTGAACTGGAGGGCGCGTTTCAGATTCCGGGCTGCGCCGGACAGGTCCCTCTCCCCCGCCAGTTCGAGGCCGTAGTTGTAGTAACCGTTGGCCGCGTACTGGATCACCTGCAAGTAGTCCATAAGTACAATGTCCTTATTTGTTATCCCCGACGGCCTTGATCAGTTCCATCATGATGTCCGACATATCCGTCAGATCGCTTTTTACGATCGCGTCGCTCACCGCCTCGACCTCGAGGCTGGGTTTGAAGCGCTCGATCTCTTCCTCAAAATTGATCATGCAAATCTCCGTTTCTCCGGCCACAACAACAATCATAGCGGATTTTCCCGCATCTTGCAAGGAGATTTTTTCGTTCCGAATCGACAGGACCCGCGCCGGAATGCGGTCCCTGCGTCTTCGGAACGCGCCCGTGACCGGACTTTTTCCCTGCGCTTAAGCGCCAAGCTGCGCCAGACGCTCCTTTACCTGTTCCATCATCTGCGCGTACTTTGCCAGTTTCGCGCGCTCCTCGTCGATCTTGGCCTGCGGCGCCTTGCTCACGAACTTCTCGTTGCCCAGCATCCCGTTGACGCGGGCCAGCTCGCCCGTCAGCCGCTTTTCTTCCTTCTTTAAGCGCTCGATCTCTTTCTGTACGTCGACCAGCTCCGCAAGCGGGATATAGACGACGGCGTGCGGCACGACCGCCGATACCGCGTCCTCCCCGATACCGCTCTTATCGGCCTGGACCACGACCTCGCCGGCCGAGGCCAGCGTCGCGAAGAACACGCTGCTGTGCGCAAAGATCTCCCGGATCTTCGCATCCTCGGAGACGACGAAGACCTTGGCCTTCCTGCTCGGCGGAACGTTCATCGAGACGCGCAGGTTGCGGATCGAGCGGACCGCCTCCTTGATCGTCTCGACCGCGAACTCGTCGCCGGCAAAGTTCCATTCGTCGCGGTATGTCGGCCATGCGGAGATCACGATCGACTCCTCCGCGTCCTGCAGGTTGCAGAAGATCTCCTCGGTGATGAACGGCATGAACGGATGGAGAAGCTTCAGGGACTGGATCAGGACCGTCTTTAAGGTCCAGATCGCGGCCGCCTTCGTGGAGTTTCCGTCATCCCACAGGCGCGGCTTCACCATCTCGATGTACCAGTCGCAGAACTCCTCCCAGATAAAGTCGTAGACCTTCTGGAGCGCGATCCCGAGCTCATACTTATCCATGTTCTCGGTCACCTCGCGCGCGAGGTCGTTGACCTTCGAGAGGATCCACTTGTCGGCTTCCGTCAGATCGGAGAGAGCCGCCTCGCCCGCCGGCGCTTTTTCGATATTCATCATGATGAAACGGCTCGCGTTCCATACCTTGTTCGCAAAGTTGCGGCTCGCCTCGACGCGCTCCCAGTAGAAGCGCATGTCGTTTCCGGGCGCGTTCCCGGTCATCAGCGTCACGCGCAGCGCGTCCGCGCCGTACTTGTCGATGACCTCGAGCGGATCGATGCCGTTTCCGAGCGATTTGCTCATCTTGCGGCCGAGCGAATCGCGCACCAGTCCGTGGATCAGCACCGTGTGGAACGGGCATTTCCCGGTCTGCTCGATCCCCGAGAAGACCATGCGGATGACCCAGAAGAAAATGATATCGTAGCCCGTCACCAGCACGTCGGTCGGGTAGAAATATTCCAGCTCCTCCGTCTGCTTCGGCCAGCCGAGCGTGGAGAACGGCCACAGTGCCGAGGAGAACCATGTATCCAGCGTGTCCTCATCCTGCTTGAAGTGCGTTCCTCCGCACTTCGGGCACTTTTCGGGCATGGACTTTGCGACCACCATCTCGCCGCAGTCCTCGCAGTAATAGGCCGGGATGCGGTGGCCCCACCAGATCTGGCGGGAAATGCACCAGTCGCGGATCCCTTCGAGCCAGTGGAGATAGGTCTTTCCGAAGCTCTCCGGCACGAATTTCAGCTCGCCGGACTTTAACGCCTCGATCGCCGGTTTCGCCATCTCGTCCATGCGCACGAACCACTGGGGCTTTACCATCGGCTCGACCGTCGTGCCGCAGCGGTCGTGGGTCCCGACATTATGAGAATGCGGAACGACCTTTACCAAAAGGCCCAGTTCCTTCAGATCCTCAACGATCGCCTTCCTCGCCTCGTAGCGGTCCATGCCGCAGTATTTTCCGGGCATACTGATCGTCGCGTCGTCGTTCAACATGCAGATCTCCGGCAGGTCGTGGCGCTTTCCTACCTCGAAGTCGTTCGGATCGTGCGCCGGCGTGATCTTCACGCAGCCGGTCCCGAATTCCTTATCCACATAGGAATCCGCGATCACCGGGATCTGACGGCCGGTGAGCGGGAGCTCCAGCATCTTTCCGACAAGGTCCTGATAGCGTTCGTCATCCGGGTTTACCGCCACCGCGGTATCGCCGAGCATGGTCTCCGGACGTGTGGTCGCGATCTCCACAAAGCGGCCCGGTTCTCCGACGATCGGATAATTGATGTGCCAGAAGAAGCCGTCCTGCTCCTCGTGCTCGACCTCCGCGTCGGAGATCGACGTGCCGCAGACCGGGCACCAGTTGATGATGCGGGATCCCTTATAGATGTATCCTTTTTCGTAGAGGCGCATGAACACCTCCAGGACCGCGTCCGAACACCCCTGGTCCATCGTGAAGCGCTCACGGTCCCAGTCGGCCGAGGATCCGAGCTTATGGAGCTGCTTTACGATCCTGCTGCCGTACTCGTCGCGCCATTTCCAGACTTCCTTTAGGAAGCCCTCGCGTCCGAGATCGTTCTTGTCGATCCCCTCGCTCCGCAGTTTATCGATGACCTTGACCTCGGTCGAGATCGCCGCGTGGTCGGTCCCCGGCTGCCAGAGGGTCTCGCAGCCCTGCATGCGCTTGTAGCGGATCAGGATATCCTGCATCGTGTTGTCCAGCGCATGGCCCATATGAAGCTGGCCGGTGATGTTTGGCGGCGGCATAACGATCGTGAAGGGCTTCTTCCCCTCGCGCTTTCCGCGCGCCGGGTCGGCGTGGAAATATTTGTTGTCCAGCCACTTCTGATAGAGGCGGTCCTCGATCGCCGCCGGATTCTAGTTCTTCTCAAGTTCTTTCATGTCCTGATCTCTCCCGTTTGTTGAATTCTATCTATACTGACGGCCGCACGGCCTCCATCAGGAGACCGGCGTAGGTCTTCCCATCCGCCGTTCTGACTTCCTCTTCGCGCTTTACGGTAAATCCGCACGACTCATAGCATTTCCTCGCCGCCGCGTTGTCGGCGAACACGACGAGCGTCGCGCGTTCCATTCCGCAGATCTCAAACACATACCTGAGCGCCTGGGTGATCATCTCGCGCCCGATCCCTTTTCCGCGCGTGTTCGGATCCACCACGATAAATCCCATGCGCACGCTGTTTGCCTCGTAGTCGACCAGCCGGAGAATGAAATGGCCCACCGGCTTTCCGGCCGCATCCGTCGCGGTCATGAGCCAGCCCGATTCCTCTTTGAGGCACCACTCGGCAAAGTGTCTGTCGAGCTGCTCGATCGTAAGCGGATACTCGAATTTACCCGCGCTCCACATCACAAACTCCTTCTCGCCGGCGTCTTTCCACCATTCGAGAAGCTTCCATGCATCCGAGGGCTTATACGGCCTGAGCCTGATCATATGTTCCCCTTCCTTTCCGTGATCGCTGACAGACTGCCGGCAGTCTCCGGCCTGCGGGGGCTGACAGCCGCTACAGTAAAAAACCCTCCGCATATCACATATGCGAAGGGTCCAGAAAACCACTTCGTATGATTATTGATAATAATATTAGAAACCTTCCGGCTTGTCAAGGTCATGTCGAAAACTCATATGACTAAATCATCCGGCGGTACCGGATCTTCCAGCCGTTTAAGATCTCCGACGCGCCCGCGAAGCGCTTGAGGGGATCGCGTTCAAACAGCTCGCGGAGTTCCTTCACTTCCGGAGCGTCCGCCCCGGCTTCCCCGGCCGCCTTAAGCTCGCCTTCCCAGCCCGCGGTATCTTCCCCGGACAGTTTCTCCGCATAGCGTTCCTTCATCTCGAGGCCCGGCTGCAGCTTCATCAGGAAATACATGCGTTTCAGGTATTCCGGCCGCTCATCCTCGTTCCACGCGCAGTCGTACGCGTGCATCGCCTTCTGGTAGCAGAACAGCCTGGCATAGCAGGCGGCGATGTTGTTCCAGAGTTTCCCCTTAAACTCGCCGGACATCCCCTTGTCCCGGCCTTTTTCCAGGATGCGCTCGTACATGGTCACGGCCCTGCCGTAAAGCCCCAGTTTATAGAAGTAATCGGCGCGCCGCTTGTCGAACTCCTCCTGCGGGAGTTTTCTGAGCGCGGTCACATCCTGCCGGAATTTTGCCTGCTCCTGGGCCGTGTAGTACGCGCAGTCGGAAAGGATCTGAAACAGGAGCTCATCCGCGGGGCCGCGGTTCTCCAGCCATTTCTCGATGCGCTCCGCAAGAAACGGCAGGCGCAGCTCGCTGCGCAGAAACGCCGTGAGCCGCTCGTTCAGGAAATCCTCCATCACAAGGAGCGGATGGTTGTAGATCACATAGCAGAGTTCCTGCGAGGAATAGAGGCGGACGCCCAGTTCCTCGACCAGAAACGGATTTTCCACCGGTTCCTGACGGCACAGTATAAGGCTCATAGCATCACCTCCCGGCGGATCTCCGCCTCCGACTTCGGGAACAGCTCGCCGAATCCGCGGTCCACGATCTTGACCACCATCGTCTTCTCATCCAGGAAACCGACCGCGATGCGGATCTTCGTGGTCCGGGCAGGCCGTTTCGGGATCCCGTCGAGCGGGATCTTCACGGTGCGTTTTTTCTTCTGGTCCTGCTGCGGCGTGATGGTGAACTCGACGAAATCCTGCCCGTCGGGTATGACCTCGATCACGCTGCGCGCCTCGTACCAGCTGTCTCCGGCGGACGCGAGCGCCATCCGCGTTTTGGTATCGCGCTTTATCACCTCGACGGAGACCGTCGAGCGCAGTTTCCCCTCGCAGAGGCATACGAACGGATAGGACGTCTTTTCATGCAGAAAATCCTCGGCTTTTAAGGCCGCTCCCCGAGCAAACAACGCCGGTTCCGCGAATACGCGCCGCTTGGAACAGATCTGTTTCATGAAATCCGGAGCCCAGTCGGTCCGCGCGAATCCCTTTCCGGTCAGAAAGACCGCGGAAAACAGGCGTTTCTGCAGGAAACGGTCGGCGCAGGCGCAGAGGATCTTATCGGCCACCCGCGCGCCGGAACCGGTGTCCAGCACGTTCAGGCTGAATCCCTCCTCCAGCTCCTCGTGGTCGGCGTACGCCGTCATCTGGCGCGGCCCGCGCACCACCTTCATCTCGTAATAGCGCAGATCCTCATCGGACAGGGAAAACATCCCGACCTGTCCGCCCCAGATATCGCGGCGCTGGCTCAGTACGAAATAGACGAAGCACTCGGTATGGCTGGCGATATGGAACCGCGACCGCGGGATCCCCAGCCGGTCCGCGCACGTCATCAGGCCGTCCATCAGTTTCATTTCCATATTTTTCAGACCGATCACGATCTGGCTCACCGACGCGCCCTCATGCTGCGAAAAGATCATGTCGAGGACCTGTTCCAGATAACGGGCGAGCAGATCGATGCCCGCGTATCTGACCCCGGCGATCGTCGCCGTCCCGTCCCGCATCGCGAGACCGAGAAGCTTATCGACGATCACGCCCTCGCCGACCAGCGCGTATTTGTACGCTTCCTCGCCGACGCACCATTCCTCAATGGTCTTTTTGCGGCAGATCACCGTGGGGAGAGTCCATGTCTCGTCGCTGCCGTACACGGCCGCCTGCGTATAGGCGTCGCACAGATCGATCCCGATGATCAGCTGATCCATCACTTACTCCCCCTCTCTACGCCAGCGGGAACAGGTCTTCGACCGCCCGGTCGTTCCCGGCGTATTTTATCATGCTTTCGGCAAGTTTGCCGTCATCCTTCATCGTCAGGTACAGGTTCATTTCGTTTAAGCACGAGAAACGGTTGCCCTTGTCTCCGGCCGGGACCTCGGTGCAGGCGATCTCGCCCTCGGCCTTCTTTACGCTCTCCCCGTTCTCTTCCTCGAAGATCTCATATTCCATGATCTCGCCCTCGAACAGGACCTGCTGGCGTATATAGATCCCCCTGTAGACCTGGCGCATCTCTTCCTCATGGAATTCCTCCTCGTCCGGCAGGATCCGCACCATGAGCTGCGGCCTGACGCCCGGCGTCCCGTGATACTCGACGATCTCCTTGTCGAGAACGTCGCCCGGAAGCTCCGCGTAACGCGCCAGTTTCTTGAAATAGGCGAAGACCATACCCTCGTCCGACAGATATTCCGTGACGAGCTTGCAGAGCTTCTGCTGTTCCTCATTCAGGGAAGGCAGACCGGCGTAATATTTGGTGAGAGCCAGCAGATAGATCTCCGGGATCCTGCGGAGCTCCGAACGCCCCTGTTCCGCCGTCCCGTTGACGGCCCCCTCCAGGTAGGAGAAGACCTTGTCGCCCGGCGCGGCGTCCTTTAAGAAGTAGTCCACCGATTTGATCGTAAAATAGGCCCGCACGATCGTCTCCGCGGTGCGCTTGCGGCTCGCGTAAAAGTCAAACACCGTATCCAGGTGGCGGCTGTTCCCGGTAAACAGGAGCTGCCCCAGGAGCCGTTCCTCGAGATCGTATGTATCCACATGTTCGCGGATCGCCTGGACAAGGATCCGGTACATCTGCTCTCCGGCTCCGTTGTAATGTTCGCACAGGTAATCCAGGATCACGCTGTCGGCGCTCCCGGCCGCGAACACGCGGTAGGCAAGATGGACGAGCAGATCATCCTCCGCGAACATGCGCTTCAGGATCATCTTTCCGCAAAGCTGGAAAAGCCGTTTGATGCGGATCCCATCCTCGCCGTAGGTCCGGATCATCTCGAACGCTTCGTCGAAATAGCTCTGGGAGATCAGCGTCTCGCAGACGCCGATGCGCTCGGCGCGCGTCAGGTTCTTCTTGTCGAGGCGCAGGAGATAGGTCCCGCTCTCCTTCGCCATCGCCTCGTCCTCGTCGTTTCCGACCTGCTCCCTGTAAAAATCGATGATCTTCGTCAGCATCCGCTGCTGATAAAGCGGTTTGACCGGAAGGCTGTCGAGCGCCTGTTCCAGAACGCGCACCTCGTCCGCCCCGATCCGCCCTTTCTTCATGATCCGCAGGCACTCGCGCATCCGGAGCATCTGATGGTCCGGGAAGACCTCGAAACACTTCGCCTCCAGCTCTTTCTCGTCCATCACGCGCTCGCTGGTGTATTCGGCGTCCATGTAGCGGTTTCCGTATTTGTCCTGGAACATGATCACGCTGTCGTCGAAAAACAGCGGCACATAGGCGGCTCCGTCCTCCAGCGGCCACGCTTCCTCGCCCGTGAGGAACTCGTTGCAGACCACGACGTATTTCATCCCGCTGTCCGCGCAGGCGATACGGCTCGCGTTCAGGACCGCGGGCAGGACCTTCGCGACCTCCTTATCGATCACGTCCTTGTAGATCATATGCCGGTAGATGACCGCGAGCCTGCTGTTGATCCGCGACTCGAAAAGCTGCTCCATCGCGAACTTCTCGATCTCGCGCTCATAGGTCCGGTAGAGATCGCTCTCGGGTTCCAGATAGGTCAGCACGTTCTTATAGAGGACCGAGCGGGCATGGCGGTCGAGGTGGCTGTTCTCGTAGGAGAAATACAGGAGCACCTGCCGCGGCAGTTCCTTCGTATAGTCTTTCGGGAGCGAGTACAGATAATATTCGTAAAGCCGCGTAAGGCTGATCTCCTCCCCGACGCCCCGTTCGTACCAGGAGAAGACCTTTTCGCCGCGGATGTTGCCCTTGATCAGCAGGCAGCAGACGGCCGTCAGGATCTCCTTCGACGGGAACCGTCCGTAGAGCTCCGAGAGCGCGCGGAAATAGAGTCGGTGATAAAACTTCGTACCCGCCGCCAGACCCGCGGCCTGTTTCGCCAGCTCCTCACCGGCCATGCCATGCTTCGCGGCATAATACAGCGTCTGGATCGCAAAATCGTCCATCGCCGTCAGCAGGGCCGGATCGCGCTCGAGCACGCGGACCGCCCTGATGTACAGAAACGGGCTGCGGCATCCGTTCGCGAACTGGTCGCGCAGGCTCGCAAAAAGCGCGGGGTCATCCCCGTATGCCGCCGGATCCAGTTTCAGAAGAAGCATCTGCAGGTAAAAACGACCCTTTTTCTCATCCAGCTTTTTCCGCAGCAGGCGTATGACGGCCTGTTTCTTCTCCTCGTCGGCCGGATGTGCGATATAGTAAAGATACTGGTAAAAGCAGTAGACCGTGCCCATCCGGTCCCGCTCGGAGTACGCCTCCGCGCGGCACTCGTCCAATAGCTCCGCGGCCTGTTCGGTACGCCCCGAATTCAGGTAGTTCTCGGCCTGGAACAGGGAAAGGAGCAGCGAATTCCCGTTTACGCCGCGGATCGCGTCGAGCTCGTTCTGGATGCGGTTGGTGATCAGCGCGTTCTCATAGGTCCCGCTCTCATAGTCTTCCCGCAGTTTCAGATACCGCAGGATCCCCGCCTTGCTGATCTCGTGCTCGCGACCCGTAATGTCGACCGTCGTATCGCCCATGGCCTCGATCTTTATGAGCGTATCGCCGTGGACCGTCGCCAGACGGATCGCCCCCAGGTTCCTGCCCGCGTGCATGCGCTCCGGATGGATCTTAAAGCGCAGCTCAAAGCGGTCGTCGTCGAAGTCCGACTGGGAGATCGTCTTTTTCGGCACCTCGATGAAGTTTCCGTCGGCTCTTACCTCGATATAGATATATCCCCAGGTATTCTTCTTTAACACGATCTTGTCCGAAACGACGTCGGACGGGTTCTCGTATGTTTTCTTCGCGGTCGAGATCGTCAGCTCGATCGGTTTCTTCGCGCCGAGGGCGAGGAAGAATTCTTCCAGCGCGTTCTGGCGGTTCCCGTGGCCCTTCAGGCCGTCGTAGACCGTGCGCACATGCATATCCTGCATGAACGGCGCTTCCGTAAAGTCCTGATACTCCATCAGGCGCAGCGCCATGTCCATGTCTTTTCTCGCCAGTTCGACAAAGTCGCCGATCGTGTTCAGGGTGGAGAGCACACGGACCGAAGCCGTCATTTCGACATGGAAAACAAACGGGACTTCCAGCTCCCCGCTGTTTGTCACGAGCATGATCGAACCGCGGATCGCGTCGCCGTTCTCGCACCACGCGGTATCGACCTCGTAGGCGATGTGGTTGCGCAGTCCGCCGAACGAACCGTTTATGATCCTTACCCGGGAATGGCTTGAGTAAGCCAGACCCTTGATATAAAGGTTATTCTCGCTGGACAGATAGAGTTCTCTCTTGTACACGGAATTACACCCCAGCGTCTCTTCGATCTGCTGCGGCGACAGGAACAGCTTTGGAACTTCCGCGTCAACGATCCCTCTTGCCAGACGATTGATCCGTTCTCTCATAAAATCACCCTGCCGTGCATCAAAATAACATACCGTTTTTATCATAGCACATTTCCGCGGTAATTTCACCACCATTTTCGACAGAATTCTATATTATTTGTGCCACAAATCGGAAAAAGGACTTGAAACCCGTTCCGGAAACCTGTAGAATAGTAAGAAAGTTCTGGATATGCACCCGGGATAAATGCGCAACGGAAAGGAGCGTCCAGCCATGCTGTCTGACCCGATCACTCTCTACAAACTGATGATCCTCCATATGCTGAAGCATGTGAGTTTTCCTCTGACGAACGCCCAGCTCACGGACTTCTTCCTTGAGCACGAATATACGACCTATTTCACGCTCCAGCAGGCGATCAACGAACTCCTGGAAGCCGGGCTCGTCAAAATGGAGTCCTCCCACAATTCCTCGCGCTACGAGATCACCAAGGAAGGCGAAGACACGCTCGGTTTCTTCGGCAGTAACATCTCTCCCGCAATTATCGAGGACATCACCAATTACCTGAAGGAGAACAAATTCCGCCTGCGCAGCGAAGCCGGGATCCTGTCCGACTATTATAAATCGACCAATCAGGATTATATCGTCCACTGCGAAGTGCGCGAGGGGAAATCCCTGCTGATCGGTCTCGATGTCTCCGTCCCGGATAAGGACCAGGCCGAAGCCATGTGCGCCCGCTGGAAGGACTGCAGCCAGGAGATCTATTCCGGCATTATGAAGACTCTGATGAAATCCTGACTGTGGCAGCAGGTATAAAGATCGTTATAAAGCCGTACAGGCAGAATGATAAGAGGAAACAAAATGAAAAACAGCACCGCAAAACAGTTAAAATCGATCCAGAAGGCCTTTGAGAAGAAAAAGAAAGGAGCGAAGTGGAAACTCCGCCTGTTAAAATTGCGTATAACACTGCTTGTTACGCTTCCGATCGCTGTCGTTGTAATTGGCCATGCCGTGCTCAAAGAGTATGTAAAGGTCAAGGTGAAGAAGGCCGCCATAGAGGCGAGACCGCAGAGAAAGAAAAAAGAAACCGGCAGCGAAGAAAAGCAGTCATAAATCGCTTGCAATTCCCGGCCGGAAATGTTATATTGGATACAGAAAAGGAGCAACCGCCCACAAAGTGGTTGACCTCCCTGGTTGGACAACAAGCCTACCAAGACTGGTCAGAGTGCAAGGTAGGCTTGTTTATTTTCGCCTGTAATTCCTATCTGCATGGATTACAAGTCAGTTTCTTCCCCTATTTCATAATCGTTATATATGGCAAAGGTTTCCATAGGTTTGCGATTCGCGTGCCGGCTCGATGGTCGGCAATCAGATGACGGATATCCACATACAAGAATCACAACTGGCTCGTACACAAGGGGAATATGAAATTCCCTTCGCAGAGCCGCCGCATCAAACCCCATCACAAGGCAGCTTCCAACTCCCTGTTCAAATGCCTCAAACATCATATGCGTCACGACAACTGACGCATCAACCGGTCCGCTTGGCGCTCCGTCCGCTTCCCGCACCCAACACGCCGTCCGATCATAGCTGATTACAAATGCCAGTGGCGCGTTATAATGGCAGGGCGTGCATCCTTTCAGCTTCTTGAGCGCCTCTTCGTTTTCCAATATCAGAATTCGTTGGCTCTGATTGTTGTGCCCAGTCGGGGCGGCTTCTGCGGCTTCCATAATCTTTTTGACTGTCGCCTCTTCCACCTTCCGCGTCGTGTCAAAACGCCGGACAGAAAACCGTTTTCTTGCCATCTCCAAAAAATCCATAAAACCGCTCCCTTTTAACTAAATTGTTGCGCATCACTATCCATACGTTATATCGTTTTATTAGTTATCAAATCGAATTTTATTAGCTGCTATCGTCAGAGCCGTAACAAAAGCAGTCATAAATCGCTTGCAATTCCCGGCCGGAAATGTTATATTGGATACAGAAAAGGAGCAACCGCCCACAAAGTGGTTGACCTCCCTGGTTGGATAACAAGCCTACCAAGACCGATCAAAGTGCAAGGTAGGCTTGTTTATTTTTGCCTATAATTCCTATCTACATAGGTAAGCAATGCAAGCAGGAACGAGCCGCCCAAAAACATCAAGCTGAGGACTTCGTATGTACCCATTCGCATCACCTCCCCTCTTTTTCAAGTCCGGGAGGCTTACCACCTTGCAACACGGTTGCTCGTACTTCATTCTATCATATCCCTGTCATGCTTGGCAAGGACAACCAGATTATTTTTCTTCCCCGGTTTCAACCGGCGGCTGAACGCACTTTGTGATATATTCCCAGATCTCTTCCCGCCCCTGTTTGGTCTGTGCGGAGAACGGGATCAGGATATCTTCCTTCTGCATACCGAGGCCGGTGCGGATCAGCTTTTCCTGTTTCGCGATCTGGCTGCGGTTGATCTTATCCAGCTTGGTCGCGATGACGACCGGGCGGTATCCGTTGTAGACGATCCAGTCGTACATGACCTTATCGTTGGCCGACGGCTCGTGGCGGATGTCGACCAGCAGGAACACGGCTTTCAGCATCGTTGACTTTTTCAGGTAGCGCTCGATCATCTTCCCCCATTTTTCCTTTTCCGACTGCGGCACTTTCGCGTAACCGTATCCCGGCAAGTCCACATAATAGAGTTCTTCATTGATCTTATAAAAATTGATGGTCTGCGTCTTCCCCGGCTGGGCGGAGGTCCGCGCAAGAGCTTTGCGGTTCATGAGCGCGTTGATAAGCGAGGATTTTCCCACATTGGATTTCCCCGCGAACGCAAACTCCGGCAGCGTATTCTCCGGCAGCCTGCTCGTCACTCCGCACACCGTCTCAAGCTCCACGTTCTTAATGATCATCCGTTCTCTCCTTCATACAAGCGCCTTCCGGCATATCTTCCCATGCGAAACCCCCTATGCGGGAGCTTCCTCCGGCGCGTCTTCCTGTACGAGCGCCTCTCTCAGCACATCCTCCATCGTCTTGACATAGACGATCTCAAGGCCCTTCGTGATCTCCTTCGACAGTTCCTCCATATCGCGGCGGTTCTTCTCCGGCACCAGCACCTTCCGGATATGCGCCATGCGCGCGGCAAGCGTCTTTTCCTTCAGTCCGCCAATCGGAAGCACGCGTCCGCGCAGCGTGATCTCGCCGGTCATCGCGACGCGCGCCGAGACCTTACGCCCGCACACGGCGGACAGCATGGCCGTCGCCATCGTAATGCCGGCCGACGGTCCGTCTTTCGGCACCGCTCCCTCCGGGATATGCAGATGGATGTCGTGCGTTTCAAAATAATCGGCGTCCACGCCGTACCGCTCGCTTACCGAGCGCACATATGTAAGCGCCGTCTGGGCCGACTCCTTCATCACGTCGCCCATCTGGCCGGTCATCTGCAGCTTACCCTTTCCGGGCATCACGTTGACTTCGATCTGAAGCGTATCGCCGCCCACGCTGGTCCATGCAAGCCCGCGCACGATCCCGACCTCGTCTTCCTCGTTCGCATCCTCAAAGCTCACTCTTTCGTTTCCGAGGTACTTTACGAGATTCGACTCCGTCACATGGATCGATGTGTGCTTCTTTTCCAGAAATTCCCGTGCGGCTTTGCGGCAGATCTCGCCGATGCGCCGCTCAAGGTTGCGAACTCCCGCCTCGCGTGTGTAATTGTGGATGATCTTCTCCAGCGCCCTGTCGCTGATCACCAGCTGTTCCGCAGTCAGCCCGTTGCGTTCCAGCTGTTTGCTGACCAGGTATTTTTTCGCGATGTGGAACTTCTCGTTCTCGGTATAGCTCGAGACCTCGATGACCTCCATGCGGTCCAGAAGCGGCCCGGGGATCGTCTGGGTCGTGTTGGCGGTGGCGATAAACAGCACGTTTGAGAGATCCAGCGGGATCTCGACATAATGATCGCGGAACTTGACGTTCTGCTCGCCGTCCAGCACCTCTAAAAGAGCCGAGGCGGTATCGCCCTTGTAGTCGGCGGACACCTTATCGATCTCGTCGAGCAGCATCAGGGGATTGCAGACGCCCGCCTGGCGCATGGCCTCCGCGATCCGGCCGGGCATCGCGCCCACATAGGTCTTCCGGTGTCCGCGGATCTCGGCCTCGTCATGGATCCCGCCGAGGCTGATGCGCACATATTTCTTTCCGAGCGCGCGGGCGACCGACCGTGCGACCGAGGTTTTTCCGGTCCCGGGCGGGCCGACCAGGCAGAGGATCGGGCTGGTCCCCTTCTTTGTCAGGATCCGCACCGCCAGATACTCCAGCACGCGCTCCTTGACCTTCTCGAGCCCGTAATGGTCCTCCTCGAGGATCTCCTTCGCGTGCGCCATATCCTGATTGTCCTTTGTCGCCTTGCGCCACGGCAGCTCCAGCACGGTCTCGATGTAAGTCCGCAGGACGTTCGCCTCCTGGCTCCCGCCCGGCATTACCTTAAAGCGCATGATCTCCTTGCGGATCTTCTCCTTCGTCTCCTTGTCCGCGTTCAGCTTTTCCAGCTGTTCCAGATAATCGTCGGCGTCAGAGCCCGTAAATTCCCCTCCGAGCTCCTGCTGGATGACCTTTAATTCCTCCCGCAGGATATAATCCCGCTGGTTTTTATCGACGTTGGCCTTTACCTTCTCCTGATACTCGCGCTTGATCTTTAAGATATCGATCTCCCGCATCAGATAATAGACCACTCTGTCGTAGAGATGGCTGATATACTCGCATTCCAAGAGTTCCTGACGGACGCGGTACTCCCATGGGAACTGTCCGGCCGTCTGCAAAAGCAGCTGATCCAGATCGTGGATAGCCAGAAGCCCGCCCATAAATTCCCGGACGTTCTTCGGGTTCGCGTTCCCGAATTCCTCCAGCTTTTCGCGCACGACCCGCGCCATGGCCTCCCGGATCGTATCGCTCAGGTTCTCCGCCTTGAGCGGCGCCTCGCAGACCTCCGCCATAAGGTACGGCTCCTCGCTTTCAAATCCCACCAGCTCGGCGCGCGTCAGTCCCTCCACCATCACGCGGATGACCCCGCCCGGCATCTTGATCAGCTGTTTTACGCGCGCGACCGTACCGATCTGGTAGAGATCGCCGATCTCGGGATCCTCCGTCTCCGGATCGCGCTGCGCCACCAGAAATACCTTCTGCTCGGCGACCATCGCCTCCTCCACGGCGCGGACGGATCTGTCCCTGCTGATGTCAAAATGCTGGATCATCTCCGGCAGCACCACGAGTCCCCGCAGCGCGATCGCCGGCATCGTCATCGTTTTCTCTTCCATGTATCTCTCCCACGGGCGTCCGCCCGGTATGCCGCAAACGGCACGCCCCGGACGGAAGCCTCTCTTTAAGCGCACAGACGGGCCGCTGTATACGCAGCAGCCCGCCTCCGGTTAACGTAATCTTTATCAGCCTGCACCCTTTAACGCCTTGCGCGGTACGGCGACGCCGCGGTAAACGATCTCCGGCTTCGCCTTCCCTTCCACGACGTCTTTGGTGACCGTACAGATCCCGATGCCCGATTCGGACGGGATCTCGTACATCATATCCATCATGACCGATTCCATGATCGCACGCAGTCCCCTCGCCCCGGTCTTTCTCTCGACCGCCAGATGGGCGATCGCCTCCACGGCGTCCTGCGTGAATTCCAGTTTGACGTCCTCGAGCTCAAACAGCTTTTGATACTGTTTGATCAGCGCGTTCTTCGGTTTCGTGAGGATCTCCACCAGAGCGGCCTCGTCAAGCAGATCGAGCGAGACCAGGACCGGCACGCGGCCTACAAATTCGGGGATCAGCCCGAATTTCGTCAGATCCTGCGGCATCGTCTGTCTGAGCAGAGCGCTGATGTCGGAATGGCTCTTATCCACGATCTTGGCGTTAAAGCCGATCGAGCCGGACTCGATACGGTTCTCGACGATCTTTTCCAGACCGTCGAACGCGCCGCCGCAGATAAAGAGGATATTGGTCGTATCGATCTGGATCAGTTCCTGCTGCGGATGCTTTCTCCCGCCCTGCGGGGGCACGCTGGCGACCGTTCCCTCCAAGATCTTGAGGAGCGCCTGCTGGACGCCCTCTCCGGATACGTCGCGGGTGATCGATACGTTTTCGGATTTCTTCGTGATCTTGTCGATCTCGTCGATATAGACGATCCCGTACTCGGCGCGGCTCACATCGTTGTCCGCCGCCTGGATCAGCTTCAGGAGGATATTCTCCACGTCCTCGCCGACATATCCGGCTTCCGTGAGCGTCGTCGCATCCGCGATCGCAAACGGCACGTTCAGAAGCTTCGCGAGCGTCTGCGCAAGATAAGTCTTTCCGGATCCGGTCGGCCCCAGCATCAGGATGTTGCTCTTCTGCAGCTCGATCTCCGACTCACGCTTCGACGTGATCCTCTTGTAATGGTTGTAAACGGCCACGGACAGGACCTTCTTCGCTTCCTCCTGCCCGATCACATAATCGTCAAGAAACGATTTGATCTCCTTCGGTTTTAATAGATTGATCCCGGTAAAATCGGGAGCGTCGCTCTCGTCGTCCCGAAGCTCTTCCTCAAGGATCTCACCGCACAGTACGATGCACTCGTCGCAGATATAGGTATTTCCGGAACCTGCGATCATTTTGCGGACCTGCTCCTGGCTCTTTCCGCAGAACGAACATCTGATTTTGTCCTCCGGTCTTATTGGCATGCTCACACCTCAAACTTAAATTTTCTGGCTCCGCCGGGACACCGGTCAGTGTCCGACGATCACGCGGTCGATCAGACCGTAGGCGACCGCTTCCTCCGCAGACATATAATTGTCGCGCTCCGTATCCTGCTCAATGACCTCGACCGGCTTTCCCGTGTTGGCCGCAAGGATCTCGTTGAGTTTCTTCTTGGTCTTTAAGATATGCTCGGCGACGATGTTGATATCGGTCGCCTGTCCCTGTGCTCCGCCGGAAGGCTGATGGATCATGATCTCTGCGTTCGGGAGCGCAAAACGTTTTCCCTTCGCGCCGCCGGAAAGCAGGAACGCGCCCATGCTGGCCGCCATACCGATGCAGGTCGTGCACACGTCGCACTTGATATAATTCATCGTATCGTAGATCGCCATGCCCGCGGTCACGGAACCGCCGGGGCTGTTGATATAGAGATTGATGTCCTTATTCGGGTCCTCCGATTCGAGGAAAAGCAACTGCGCGACGACCAGGCTAGCGGTCACGTCGTTGACCTCCTCGCCGAGGAAAATGATCCGGTCCTTCAGCAGCCTCGAATAAATATCATAGGAACGTTCGCCTCTGCTGGTCGATTCCAGCACATACGGTACTAAGCTCATTATTTACCTTCCTCCTGCAATTATACACTACCGGGGATTGCCGCAGGCATCCCGCGGCAACCCCCTGCCTTATCCCGTCATTCGCGCTGTGTTCCGATCGGTCAGTCCGTCAGCTTCGCCTCCGCCACAAGGAAGTCGATCGCTTCCTGGACGGCAAGGTCCTGTTTCATCTGGCTGATCTGTTCCTCTCCGAACATGCTCTTTAACTGGTCTTTCTCCATCTTGTAAGAAGCGGCCATCTTGTCGAACTCGGCCTCGACCGCATCGTCGCCGACCTCGATGTTCTCGGCCTTTACCACTTTCTCGAGCACAAGTCTCGTGCGGACGCGTCTCTCGGCCTGCGGCTTCATCTGCTCCGCCATCTTCTCGACGGTCAGCCCGGTGATCTGCAGATAACGGCTGAAATCGATCCCCTGGCTCTGGAGCTGTCTCGCGTAGTCGTTCAGCATGCTGTCCGCCTGCTCGTCGATCAGCTGGTCCGAGATCTCCATGGTCGCGTTCTCGACGACCTTTTCGACAACGTGGTCCTCGTTCAGGGAAGCCGCCGTTTTCTGTTTCTCAAGCGTCAGCTTCTTGCGGATATCTTCCTTGTACTCGGCGAGCGTCTCGAAATCGGAGACTTCGCTCGCGAACTCGTCGTTGACCTCCGGGAGCTCCTTCTTCTGGATCTCCTTGATCTTGACCTTGAATACGGCCGGTTTTCCCTTCAGCTCTTCCACCTGATAGTTCTCGGGGAACGTCACGTTGACCTCGCACTCGTCGCCGGTCTTCTTTCCGATCAGCTGCTCCTCGAAGTTATCGATAAAGCTGTGAGATCCGATCGTGAGCGGGTAGTCCTCGCTCTTTCCGCCCTCGAACTGCTTGCCGTCGATATAACCGTCAAAGTCGATCGTTACCTGATCGCCATCCTCGACCGCGCGGTCCTCGATCGTGACAAGGCGAGAATTCTTCTCGCGCTCGCGCTCGATCTCGGCGTCCACATCCGCGTCGGTCACGGTCGCGTCGGCCTTCTTGACCTCGACTCCCTTATATTCGCCGAGTTTGACCTCCGGGCGGATCGCCACGGTGGCCTCATAGACCATCGGCTCGTTCTCCGCGATCTTCGTCACGTTGACGGAGGGGCGGGACATGATGTCAAGTCCGCTCTCCTTGATCGCAACCGGATAAGTCGCGTCGATGACTTCGTTCGCGGCATCCTCAAAAAACATCTCGATGCCGTACATCTTCTTTATCATCTGGAACGGTGCTTTTCCCTTGCGGAAACCGGGAATGCTGTATCTTCCCCTGTTCTTATTATACGCGTTCTGAATCGCCTTTGCAAACTGCTCCGCCGGCACTTCGACCGTAAGCTTCGCCGTGCTCTTTTCCAACTTCTCCACCTGTAAACTCATTCAGGGTTTCCTCCTTCATTGATTACTCGGCCGCCTTTTCCCCGGAGACCGCGTTACAGTTTAGCATTATATCATACTGATATCGGAAAATCCAGTGCTAATTTAACGAAAAGCCGTTTTTTTCGGGCATGCCGCGGCCCGCATCCTAACGGTCATACTGGATCTTCGTCTTCAGAGCGGCGGCGGTCTCCTTATCGACCAGGATGCGCACCAGTTCAAGACCCAGATCGAGCGCCCATCCCATGCCGCGCCCCGTCGAGATCAGGCGGTCGGTAACGACGCCTTCCCCGGTGTGTTCCGCTCCGGTCAGTTTGTCCTCCCAGCCCGGGAAGCAGGTCGCCCTGTGTCCCCTAAGCAGGCCGAGGCCGCCGAGAACGCTCGGAGCGGCGCAGATCGCGGCCAGCCGTTTTCCGGCGGCGGCGTGGGCCTTAAGCATTTTCGCAAGTCCGTCGTGGGCCGTCAGGTTCTTCGTACCCGGCATCCCGCCCGGAAGGAACAGCACGTCGGCGTCCCGGTCCGTCCCGGCATCCGCCTCGACCTCCTCGATCAGCAGATCCGCCGTGATCTTAAAGCCGTGTGAGCCGGTGACTTCTTTTCTTCCCATGATCGAGACCAGCTTTACCGTGACGCCCGCGCGCACGAGCACATCGCACACGCCCAGGCACTCGACCTCTTCCATTCCATCCGATACAAACGCGTATACCTTTGCCATTCTTTCACTCTCCTGTTATAGTCAGACCGTCCCTGCGCCCGGATCGATATCTATGGTCTGCGGGCCCATGTTCACGGGCATTCCCTGCCACGGTCCCGCGTTGAACGGATCCGGCAGTCCGTAGCCGTTGAGCGGCGTGTCGCTTGACTGGCGCAGGGTCGCATACAGCTCCGCGAATGTCGCCTCGCAGTACGGGGTCACGAACAGGATACCGATACCGCAGAGAAGCGCGCCGAGCAGGTACCATCCGATAAATGACAGCCCGAGCACGAACGTGTTGAATTTATGTCCGTTCATCATCTGTTTCGACAGACGCAGCGCATCCATCGAGCCGATCTCCGGATTCTCACTGAGAATATAGGGAACCAGATACCAGCAGTAGCTCAGATAAATATTGATGGCGAACACGGGGATCAGAAGCAGCAGCGCCACGATCGCGGAGACCCCGGCGACCACCTGTCCGCCCGGTCCTCCGAGTACGGCAAGTCCGACCGTCACACCGACGATCGCGGTGTAAATGATCATGGGGACCGCAAGGATCAGACCTCTGATGAACAGCGTCTTGACGATGTTCAGATAGTTGTTCTTAAATCCCCATAACAGCTTTCCTACGCCCGCGGATGCCCCCATCGCGCGGCTCTCCATATAGAAGCGGTTCTTTCCGACTTCAAAGACCGGAATGACGAAAATGTTCAGCGCTAGGCTGATGATCGCGATCACGATCAGCGTTCCGGTCGCCACCATCAGGACCAGACTGCCGATACGGGCCGCATCGGATCCCGCCACCGGCGAATTCCCGAACATGCCGATCACTTCTCCGAGGTCATCCGGCATATCGATCGATCCGGAGATCCCCGACTCGGGATCCCCGATCTGAAGCGATCCGTGTCCGGCATCTTCGATCTCCGCGGCCTCCGCGCCTGTGCCTGCGCTGGAACTGTTGCCGCCAAAGCCGTTGATGATTCCAAAGATCAGGCTGACCGCAAACGCAGCCCAGAAATAGCGTTTCAGGCATGTCTTTGCTCTTTTCTTTAGTTCAGCTCTTGTCCACATAGATACATCCTCCATAAAGTATTTTATTTGTTGCAGCCGCCGGGGTGCCCGGCCTGCCAGGTTTTTGATTCGGCTTGCGGGAAGCGGCCCGCCAGGACACTCGCACTAAGTTCGCACATCACATATGGCTCGCCGCCGGGACACTCGGGAAGCTCCCGCTTCCCGAGTTCGCGGGCTTCGCCCGATGGATCCCGGCGCATCCGGGTCGTATTTACTAAGTGCTCATTCATATTATACCGCATACACTAAACTCATCGTTCGCTTACGCTCCGATTCGTTAAGTGTCTGGGTATTACTCGCACTAAGTTCGCACATCGCCTATGGCTCGTGCTTACTAAGTGCTCATATTATATCACATATTCCTTAAAAAGGCACTACAAAAATGAAAATATATCCGTTATACTGGTATATATACTGTATAAAAACATCTATGTCCGACAAGGAGGCGCTCTTTTATGGAAATTGAGAGAAAATATCTGGTCGAGGTCCCGCCCGCGGACTACGAGTCTTTTCCCCATCATGAGATCGAGCAGGCGTACCTCTGCACCGATCCGGTGGTCCGCATCCGCCGCGAGGACGATTCCTTCTACCTGACCTACAAATCGAAGGGCCTGCTTGTTCGCGAGGAATATAATCTCCCTCTGAACGCGGACGCCTACGCCCATCTTCTTAAAAAGGCCGACGGCAAAATCCTCACCAAGACCCGCTACCTTCTGCCGGTTCCGGGCCGTAAGGATCTGACGGTCGAGCTCGACGTCTTCAGCGGAAAGTTTGCCGGTCTGATCCTCGCCGAGGTGGAATTTGCCTCGGAGGAGGACGCAAACGCCTTTATCCCGCCGGAGTGGTTTTCGAGAGACGTCACCTTCTCCGGCGAATACCAGAACAGCCGCCTGTCCAGACTGTAACGTTCGCCGGCTCAAAGCATCAAAACGCCCGTCCCGGCCATACGAAACAGCCGCCGACGCAAAGCGCCGAAACGCCGTCCCTGGTCGTGCGAAACGGCCGCCGGCATGCAAAGCGCCAGAACGCCCGCCCCGATCATAAACAACGGCCACCGGAAGTCCTTCGACCGCCGGTGGCCCTTTCATTGTCTTTGTCTGTCCCGAAACGATTTACATCATTCCGCCCATTCCGCCGCCTGCGGGCATCGGCGGGTTCTCTTCCTTGATGTTGGCGACAACGGACTCGGTCGTTAAGAAGGAGGAGGCGACGCTGGTCGCGTTCTGCAGAGCGCTTCTGCTGACCTTCGCCGGATCAAGGATACCGGCCTCGATCATGTCGACATACTCCTCTTTGTACGCGTCAAAGCCCATTCCGGTCTTCATCTCTTTAACCTTGTTGACGATCACCGCACCCTCAAGGCCAGCGTTCGCCGCGATAAAGAACAGCGGAGCTTCCAGCGCCTTCAGAACGATGCTGCCGCCGGTCTTCTCGTCGCCCTCCAGGCTGTTGACGACCGCCTCGACCTCTTCGGCCGCATGGATATAAGCGGATCCGCCGCCTGCGATGATGCCTTCCTCGACTGCCGCTCTCGTGGCCGCCAGAGCATCCTCCATGCGCAGCTTCGCTTCCTTCATCTCGGTCTCGGTCGCAGCGCCCACGCGGATAACCGCAACGCCGCCGGACAGCTTCGCAAGTCTTTCCTGAAGCTTCTCACGGTCGAAATCGGAAGTGGTCTCCTCGATCTGGGACTTGATCTGGCCGATGCGGGCCGAGATATCGGCCTTGTCGCCGAGACCGTCAACGATGATCGTGTTCTCCTTCTGGACCTTGACGGACTTCGCGCGTCCGAGCTGATCCATGGTCGCATCCTTAAGGTCAAGACCAAGCTCCTCGGAAATAACGGTGCCGCCGGTCAGGATCGCGATATCCTTAAGCATCTCTTTTCTTCTGTCGCCGTAGCCCGGAGCCTTGACGCCGACTACGCTGAACGTTCCGCGCAGCTTGTTGACGATCAGGGTCGTAAGGGCCTCGCCCTCGATGTCCTCAGCGATGATGAGCAGCTTCGCGCCGGTCTTTACGATCTGCTCAAGAAGCGGAAGGATGTCGTTGATGTTGGAGATCTTCTTGTCGGTGATCAGAACGAACGGATCGTCCAGGACCGCTTCCATCTTCTCCATATCGGTGCACATATAAGCGGAAATATATCCGCGGTCGAACTGCATGCCTTCCACCAGATCCAGCTCGGTCTTCATGGTCTTGGACTCTTCGATCGTGATGACGCCGTCGTTGGTGACCTTCTCCATTGCATCCGCTACCATCTCGCCGACTTCGTCGCTCGATGCGGAGATCGCGGCGACTCTGGCGATCTGATCCTTGCCGCTGATCGGCTGGCTCATCTTTGCGATCGCTTCAACGGCCGCGTCGGTGGCCTTCTTCATGCCTTTTCTGAGAACGATCGGGTTTGCGCCCGCGGCGAGGTTCTTCATGCCCTCGTTGATCATTGCCTGTGCAAGAACGGTAGCCGTCGTGGTCCCGTCACCGGCAACGTCGTTGGTCTTCGTGGCGACTTCCTTGACGAGCTGAGCGCCCATGTTCTCGAACGCATCCTCAAGCTCGATCTCCTTCGCGATCGTAACGCCGTCGTTGGTGATGAGCGGAGCGCCGAAGGACTTATCCAGAACTACGTTTCTTCCCTTCGGTCCAAGAGTGACGCGGACGGTGTCCGCAAGTTTATTTACGCCCACTTCAAGAGCTTTTCTGGCGTCTACGCCGTATTTGATTTCCTTTGCCATGATGATTATTCCTCCAATTCGATTCTATTCGGTCCGCAGTTTATTTGATAACTGCGAGAATATCGTTCTGTTTTACGATGATGTACTCCTCGTCGTCGACCTTGACCTCGGTCCCCGAGTATTTGGAAAAGATGACCTGATCGCCTGCCTTGACCTGCATCGTGACCTCTTTGCCGTCTACCACTCCGCCCGGGCCGACCGCGATGACCTCGGCCTGCTGCGGTTTTTCCTTCGCCTGTCCCGGAAGCACGATACCGGACTTCGTCGTCTCTTCCGCTACCAACTGTTTTAACACAACCCTGTCAAATAATGGTACTAATTTCATTCCTGACTTCCTCCTTAACTGGATCTGTTTTTCTTATTTCGGGTCCCGAATTCGGGCCCCTTTCTTATCACATGTATTGTTATAGCACATACTGTTAGCCACGTCAAGTGGAGAGTGCTAAAAAATTATAAAAATTTTGTGTCTTTTTTCTATCGGACCGGCAATCCGTCAGTTTTCCTTTGCCCAGCCGTAAGCGCAGCGGACGGCCCGGTTCCAGCCCGCGATGCGCCGCTTTCTCTCCTCCTCGGAGACGGAAGGTTCAAACACGCGGTCGATCTTCCAGTTTTTGATCACGTCCTCTTTCCCGGACCAGTAACCCACCGCGAGCCCCGCCAGATAGGCCGCGCCCATCGCGGTCGTCTCCACGCATACCGGGCGGTTGACCGGAGCGTTGCTGATGTCGGACTGGATCTGCATGAGCAGGTTGTTGGCGCTCGCGCCGCCGTCCACCTTGAGCGAGGCAAGCTCGAGGCCGGAATCCGCCCTCATGGCCTGAAGGACGTCGTTGACCTGATAACAGATGGATTCGAGCGTGGCGCGGATCACATGATACTTATTGACGCCGCGGGTGATGCCGACGATCGTTCCTCTCGCATACTGATCCCAGTGGGGCGCGCCGAGGCCGGTGAACGCGGGGACCACATAGCAGCCGTTCGTATCGTCCACCTTCTTCGCCATGTATTCGGAGTCGGGCGAGGCTTCGATCAGGTTCATCTCGTCGCGCAGCCACTGGATGGCTGCCCCGGCCACGAAGATCGAACCCTCAAGGGCGTAATTCACCTTTCCGTCCAGGCCCCACGCGATGGTCGTCACAAGGCCGTTCTTTGAATACACGGGTTTCTCTCCGGTGTTCATGAGCAGGAAACAGCCGGTCCCGTAGGTGTTCTTCGCCTCGCCGGGTCCGAAGCAGGTCTGACCGAACAAAGCCGCCTGCTGGTCGCCCGCCGCGCCGCTGATCGGGATCGGTCCGCCGAAAAACTGCGGATCCGCGGTCCCGTAAACGCAGCTTGAGGGCTTCGCCTCCGGCAGCATGCATTTCGGGATACCGAGTTCCGAAAGGATCTCGTCGTCCCATTTCAGGTCCCGGATATTGAACAACATGGTGCGGGACGCGTTGGAATAATCCGTCACATGGACCCTGCCCTTCGTCAGTTTCCAGATCAGCCACGTCTCGACCGTTCCGAACAGCAGCTCGCCCCGCTCGGCGCGTTCTCTCGCGCCCTCCACGTTGTCGAGGATCCACCTGATCTTCGTCGCGGAGAAATACGCGTCGATCACCAGTCCGGTCTTTTCGCGGAAAACGTCCGTGAGACCTTTTTCCTTCAGGGAATCGCAGTATTCGGAGGTGCGGCGGCACTGCCAGACGATCGCGTGGTAGACCGGTTCTCCGGTCCTTCTGTCCCAGACGATCGCGGTCTCGCGCTGATTGGTGATGCCGATCGCCGCGATATCCGCCGCGGAGGCGTTCACATTCGCCATCGCCCTCTGCGCTACCTCAAGCTGCGTGGACCAGATCTCGTCCGCGTCGTGCTCGACCCAGCCAGGTTTCGGAAAATACTGCGTGAATTCCTTCTGCGCAACGCTGCACATCTCTCCCTTCTCGTTGAACAGGATGCACCGGTTGCTTGTCGTGCCTGCGTCAAGAGCCATCACATACTTTGCCATACCCATACTCCTTATTTTCCCGATCCTTCGATCTCCATATCCTTATAGTAATACTTCATATCCCTTTCGCCGATCTCCCGCAGTATTCGGCAGGGATTACCGACCGCGACCACATTGGCGGGGATGTCCTTCGTCACCACGCTGCCCGCCCCGATGACGGAATTCTCCCCGATCGTGACGCCCGGCAGGATCACGACGTTCGCGCCGATCCATACATTGTCCCCGATATGCACCGGGATGTTGTACTGCGTCTGCGTCAGGCGCAGGTCCGGCCGGATCGGATGCGAGGCCGTGTCGACGACCACGTTCGGCCCGAACATCACGTTGTTTCCGATATAAATGGCGGTATCGTCCACCAGCGTCAGGTTAAAATTCGCGTAAACGTCGTTTCCCAGATGGGTGTGCTTTCCCCAGTTCGCATGGAACGGCGGCTCCAGATAACAGTTCTTCCCCACCTCCGCAAACATGCGCTTCATGAGCTCCTGCCGCTTCTCCTGCTCGCAGGGCCTCGTCTGATTGAAGTCGTACAGAAGTTCCAGACAGGCCGCCTGTTCCGCAGCCAGCGTCTCCTCGGTCGGATCGTAAAGCTTTACGCCGTGCATCTTCTCTCTGATATCCATCGCGTTTCCTCCAGATCATCATCTTTCCGTATTACCGCCACCCGGCACACACGTCGCGGCGACCGGTCCCCGCACCCGGACGGGCCGCCGCGCGGCAGACTGCCAGGCCGCACCGTCACCCCGCCAGACCGCGCCGGACCTTCTCGGCGTACCCGGCGATCCAGTCGTGCAGACCGGCCTTCTCGGCCTCGGAAAGTCCCCGGATCCACTGGTCGTGGTCGAGCTCCGGTTTCCAGTCCGGCACGGATCCCGGCCCGTCGTCCGCAACGTCCGCCGCGTTCCCCGGAAGCGGGGACAGTCCCCATTCCTTCGCGAAGCTGTTGTAGCGTTTCAGCCGCTCCGCAACGCAGTCGCAGACGGTCTCCACGGCCCCCTCGAGGACGGCCGTCAGTTCCTCGTCGCCCTTCAGCCGGCTCCTCTTTAAACGGACCTGCAAGTACCACTGTCCCAGCGCGTACAGTTGCGTCAAAAACTCAATGTTCATCTCCGTGACGCGGCGGCAGTGTCCCTCCGAGGGACGGGCTTCGGCCGCGGACCATCCTCTGCTCATCCGTACGCCGGTCTCGCCGTGCATGGTCTCTTCGGCCACCGGCTTGCGGACGACCTGGCCCGCAATCGTCATCGCCCCGAATCCGACCGACTGCGGTCCGACCATGCCGGACATGCCGCCGAGGAAGATCCTGGGCTGATCGAGAAATACCCCCTCCGTGACATTCCCGATCAGGGACGGGGTCGCCTTGTCGCCGCTGTCGCCCCAGGGCGTATAATTGAAGTGGATAAAACCGCTCCCGACTTCGGTGTGTTCCTTTCTGGAACGGCCTCCCGTAATGAGGATATCGCAGAAATTGATCAGCGAACCGCAAGTGACGCCGTACATCAGGATCGATTGTTTCAGTCCCACACAGTGCGCGGTGGACGCGTGTTCCTCGAGAAGCGTGCCCGCCCTGTAATGGGAATTCGCCCCGGCCTTCGCGTGCGGCAGCAGGGTGGAACCCGACAGGAATCCGCTCGCGACCTCCGCGTCGGGACCTATGACCGTATCGCTTATCACGGCGGGCCCTTCCGTCCCGATTTGCGCCCGCGAGCCGACAAACGTGCGTTTCCCGGTCAGCCTTGTTCCCGGCCAGAGCACGCTCTCCGGACGGATCCGCGCAGGATCGACGTCCGGCGCGATGTAGACCTGTCCCGGATCCGGGATGACGACGCCCCGTTCCTCCAGCTCGCGGATCCGCCGCTTAAGGTTGTTCTCCGTCAGACAGCCCTCTCCGTTTCCCGGATCGGCCCCTGTCCGGCTGTTTCCTCCGTTTCCCGAACCGTTTTTCATCGTATCGTCCAGATTTTCTCCCATTTCGGCCTCCAATCCCGGCAGTCCGGCCGCATCCGGGCAAAAACGTTTGCCCCGGGCGGTATACGGCCCTCTACCTCTTATAATACTTCGCCGCCTCGTCAAAATACGGCCGGAGCAGGTATTGATCGTTCGCCTGCTTGACGCCGTTCGTCCGAAGCGTCACAAAACGTTCCAGTTTCTGCATGTATTCATCCGGAGTGATCGTTCCCTCAGCAACGTAGGTCAGCCCCTTTTCCCAGCTTGCCGTGAGCTCCGGGTTCAAAAGCTGGCGCATGGAAGCGCTGCAAACGTCGAAGATGATCTCCCCCAGCAGAGTCGGCGTGATGACCTGCGTTTTTTTCGCCAGCGACAGATACTTGATGTTGAACAGCTTTTTCAGGATCTCGGCGCGCGTGGCGCTGGTCCCGATCCCGCTGCCCTTGATCTGCGCCCGCAGCTCCTCGTCCTCGATCAGCTGTCCGGCGTTCTCCATCGCCAGGATCATGGAACCGGAATTGTAGCGCTTCGGCGGAGAGGTCTCCCCCTCCTTCACTTCCATCCCAAGAAGTCCCAGCTTCCGGCTCTTTTTCAGTCCGTCGAGCGCCGCGAGCAGAGCCGTCGTGCCGCTTCCCTGCGGAAGGTCGACCTCCCGCAGAGCGCCGTCCACTCCCGCAGGCGTCTCCGCAGACGTTCCCGCAGACGTCTCCGCGGCCTCGCCCGTTTTCGGCGGCCGCGCGACCTTAAGATATCCTTCCTCAGCGATCACACGGTAATTCGCGAAAAAGTGTTCCCCCTGCTTTTCTATATTCAGCGAGTATTTCCGATAAACCGCCGGCGGATAAAAAATGCTCAGGAACCGCCTGGCGATCACTTCGTAGACCTTGCGGGCAAGAGGCGCCAGCCGTTCGGCCGACGCGGCTCCCTGTCCGGTGGGGATGATCGCGTAGTGATCGGTGATCTGCTTATCGTTTACATAACGTGTCCGCGCGATCCCCTTATAGCCGCCCGCTTCCATGACCTCGGAGGCAAACGCGCCGAGCGGCGCAAACGCCCGCAGGCCGCCGATATTCTTATAGATCTCCTTCGCGACCGCCGTCGAGAGCACGCGCGCGTCGGTCCTCGGATAAGTGACGAGTTTCTTCTCGTACAGCTCCTGGACGATCTTTAGCGTCTCGTCCGGGCTGATCTTAAACATCTTGGAGCAGTCGTTCTGCAGTTCGGCCAGGTTATAGAGGAGCGGCGGGTTCTTTGTCTCCTTCTTTTTCTCGATCGAGGAGAGAACGCCTTCCGCAGGCACGGCCGACAGAAACGCGATTAGCTCCTCCGCCGTTTTCCGCTCCTTAAACCCGTTCTCCTTATAGAGCGCCGGCATCCCGTAATACTTCGAGCCCTCGACGGCTCTCCACTCCGCCTCAATGACCGTCCGCGCCCCATCGGATGCCGCATCCGCACCGTGCGCCGCGCCCGCCGCGGACGCCGAAAACGTCCCGAGAACGCGGTAAAACGGGGTCTTTACGAACCCGCGGATCTCGCGCTCGCGCCGGACCACCATGCCGAGCACGCAGGTCATCACGCGGCCGACCGAAACGACCGCCCGCCTTTCCCGCAGGTAGGAAGCCACGGCCGGTCCGTATTTGAGCGTGAGCACGCGGGAGAAATTGATCCCCATCAGATAGTCTTCCTTCGCGCGCAGATAGGCCGCCGCCGCAAGATTGTCATACTCCGAGAGGTCCTTCGCCTCCCGGATCCCGCGCAGGATCTCCTCCTCCGTCTGCGAGTCG
>CANQGL010000015.1 GCA_947623185.1 uncultured Lachnospiraceae bacterium | reverse complement strand
CGGGTACTGCGCCCTTGACCAGGATCAGATTGTTTTCTGCGTCAACTCTGACAACTTCAAGATTCTGGGTCGTAACTTTCTTGCTGCCCATGTGTCCCGGCATTCCTTTGCCCTTGAACACGCGGCCCGGAGTCGTGGCGGAACCGTTGGAACCCTGATGGCGGTGGAACTTGGAACCATGAGCCATCGGTCCTCTGTGCTGTCCCAGTCTCTTGATCGCGCCCTGGAAACCTTTTCCCTTGGAAACCGCCGTAGCGTCGACCTTGTCGCCTGCGGCGAAGATGTCGGCCTTGATCTCGTCTTTTACATTGTAGTCTTCGGAATTCTCAAAACGGAATTCTCTCACATATCTCTTGTAAGATACGCCGGCCTTCTCGAAATGGCCTTTGACCGGCTTCGAAACAAGTTTCTCTCTCTTGTCCACAAAGCCGACCTGAACGGCTTTGTAGCCGTCGTTCTCCTCGGTCTTGACCTGTGTTACCACGCAGGGTCCGGCCTGAAGAACCGTTACCGGAATGAGCATTCCCGCGTCGTTGAAGACCTGGGTCATTCCGACTTTCGTTGCTAAGATCGCTTTCTTCATTCTTCTTTCCTCCTGTTACTAATCTACAGCGGAACGCGGATCTCCGCGTTCATCCTAGAGCAGCCCCATAAGGGTGGAACACTATGACATTGCGGTTGCAATGATGTTGATTCCCTTTCAGGATCACTCTGAATCGATTACTTTGTCTTCATTTTGATGTCGATGTAAACGCCTGCGGGCATTTCCAGCCTCGAAAGCGCATCGACCGTTTTCTGGCTCGGGCTCGTGATGTCGATGAGCCTCTTATGAGTTCTCTGCTCGAACTGTTCACGGGAGTCTTTGTCCTTGTGAACGGCTCTTAAGATCGTAACAACCTCTTTTTTGGTCGGCAGCGGTACCGGTCCGCTCACCTGGGATCCCGTCTTCTTTACGGTCTCGATGATCTTGCCGGCAGACTGATCGACCAGTTTGTGGTCATACGCCTTTAATGTGATTCTCATAACCTGACTTGCCATAAAAAAAGTCGCCTCCTTTTCGCACTTTTACGAAGTACGACAAGCGGTGACTGTACACGCTCTCGTGTGTATCATACCGATCCACACGGCACCGTTGTCCGTTTGGACAACCGATTCATTTGGTACAGTGACTTGTCGCCAGTTTTCTTAAACTTGACATTCGCTCCACGGAAAACCTGCCACGAAGGCAGCAACCTCACGCTTCATCGCTATCATGTCACAGCTAGACTAACATACCACAACTTCCAATAAATTGCAAGCGTTTTTTTGCTTTTTTCCCGGTTTTTTCCCGGATTTTCGAGCCTTACGCCCATTCGGGACTTAAAAAGGCAGGATCGCAGGCTGTCTCCCGCGGTCCTGCCCGCTCAAAAACTATTCCTGTTCCGCTCCGGGGCCTTCCGCTCCGGGACCTTCCGACTCCGTACCGTCCGTATCCGCACCGTCCGTATCCGTTCCCTCCGCCTCTGCGCTGTCCGCCTTCGCGGCGGCTTTGGCGGCGGCCTCCGCGACCTCCTTCTTCGCCGCCTCGGCGCCCTTTTTGAGCGCGGTAACGGCGGCCGCGAGCTGATTGTCCTCGTCCTTCGGGATCTCGACCATACTGCGAAGATCCTCGTCGAGTTCGACCTCAACGTCCGGCTCGATGCCGACCTCGTGGATGCATTCGCCCGACGGCGTATAATAATAGGAAGTCGTCAGTTTCAGCGCGCTTCCGTCCGGAAGCTTAAAGAGCCCCTGTGCGATGCCCTTTCCGAACGTCTTCGTCCCGACGATGACCGCCCGGTCGTTGTCCTTGAGCGCCCCGGTCAGCACCTCGGAGGCGCTGGCGCTCTCGCCGTTTACCAGGACCGCGATCGGCATATCGGCCTCATGGCCGTCGTCGGAGCGGTAGACCGTCTCCGGTACGCTCTTTCCTTTAAAGCTCACGATCACGTCTTCCTCCGGCAGAAGATAATCCGCGATGTCCTCCGCCGCGTTCACCACGCCGCCTCCGTTGTTGCGCAGATCGAAGATCAGGCTCTCCATGCCGTGTTCCTCGAGGTCGTTGTACGCCTCCAGAAATTCCGGGGAGGAGACCTCCTCAAACGAGGAAAGCAGGATGTAGCCGATGTGATCGTCGAGCATGGTGTACTCGACCGTGGGATCCCTGACGATCCTGCGCTCCACGGTCAGATCGACGAATTCCCCCGTGGACTCGCGGTATACCGTGAGATCGACCGTCGTCCCTTCCTCGCCCTTGATGTGCTCGCTCACGAGCAGGCTCAGATCGATGCCGGTCACATCCATGTCGCCGACCGCGACCAGACGGTCGCCCGGAAGCATGCCCGCTTCCCTGGCCGGCGAGTCCTTGAACACCTTTACGACCGTGATGATGCCGGTCGTCATATTCTGGCTCACCTGGACGCCGATCCCGCAGTACTCGCCCTTGTTCTCCTCGCTCAGGCTCTCGTATTCCTCCGGGGTATAATAAGTCGAATACGGATCCTGGAGCGAATAGACGAAACCGCTGTAGATCCAGTCCTCGGCGTCTTCCATGTAGTCCTCGTCGTCAAAGAGGTAATACTTGTCGATCAGCTGCTGCATACTGGCGAGCTTCGGGCCGATCTTCGACATGTCGAGCGCATGGCCGTCCTGCTGCTCCGCTCCGGCCGTCACGGCGTTCTGTTCTTCCGCCGCTTTTTGGATGCTCAGGCCGCGCAGCACGGTCCAGATCCCCGCGGCCATCCCGACCGCGATCAGGCCGAAAAAGGCGGTGACGAGCGCACCCGCCACCACGCCTTTCCAAAACTTATTTTTTACTTCTTTTTCGTCCAAAACACATTCTCCTGTTCCATCCCGCGCTTACGGGCTCACATACTGGCGCGGGTTCACATATGTACCGTTATAGCGGATCCCGAAATGCAGATGCGGTCCCGTCGAGTAACCCGTCGATCCGACCTTGGCGATCACGTCGCCCTGGTTCACATGGTCCCCGACCGATACGAGGCGGCTCGACGCGTGCATGTAGACCGTGTAGACCCCGCCGCCGTGGTTGATCATGATATAGTTGCCTGCCGAGTAGCTGTAGGTGGAGACCACCACGTCCCCGGAAGCGGCCGCCAGGATATTCGATCCCGTCGCGGCGCCGATGTCGATCCCCTGGTGATTCGTGGACGCGCCCTCGGTCGGTGAGGAGCGCGAGCCGAAACCGGAAGTGATCCGGCTGCTGGCCGGACACGGCCACATAAAACTAATATCTCCAAGATTTACCGTATTATACGACTGACCCGCGGCCTCCGCCTTCTTTCTGGCTTCCTCCTCCTGACGGCGGATCTCCGCCTCGATGGCCTTGATGGAGTTTTCCTGCGCCTCGATGTCGCGCTCGTACTCCGAGATCTGGCCCTCGGCCGTCCGGATCTGGCTCTCGTAATTGGCAAGTTCCTTCTGCTTGGCGGCAAGGAGCTGTTCCACCGACGCGTGTCTGGCCTCGGTCTGATCCTGAAGTTCCAGAAGCTCGGCATGTTCGCCCTCAAGGACGCGCTCGGTCTCCGCGATCTGCTCCTTGGTCGCGATGTATTCGTCCAGCATACGCCGGTCGTATTCCGAGATCCTGCGGATGTATTCGGCTTTGTTGAGAAGCTCGGACAGCGATTCCGAGCTCAGGAGCAGGTCGATGTAGGAGCTGTCTCCCTTCTCATACATATATTTTATCCGCAGCTTCATCGATTCATACTGCTTTTTCTCGGTCTCCTGCGCCTCGGCGAGCGCCGCCTGCGTCTGTTCGATCTGGGCTTCCTTTTCGGTGATCTCGCCCTCCAGCCTTTCCAGCTCGTTTGCGATCTCCTCCAGGCTCGCGTCAAGCTGACGCACATACGCCGCCGCGTCGCTCTTTAGGCTCTCGAGTTTTTTCAAGGCTTCCTCGACCTTTTGTTTTTCCGTTTCCAGCGCCGATTTCTTTTCTTTCGCCTCGTTCAGGCTGTTTTTCATCGCCCCGGAGGGGAACGCGCAAAGCAGGCATAAAAGGATGGCCAAAAGCGCGGTAAACGGTCTCTTTCGCATTTTCATCGTCTGATATCCGGTCCTTCCCTACACACGCAGATGTTTCCGTATCGTAAAGAAACTCACAAAAAATCCGAGTCCGCCGCCCAAAAGGAGCGACATGAGCGCCATCGTCGGATAGACCGACTCGATCGGCAGGAACCGGATGATGCCCGACAGGAGCCCGAACCGCTCGGCCACATAAACGACGACCTGGCGGTACAGATAATAGATCGCTCCCAGCGGGATCGCCGCCCCGACCAGGCCCAGAAGCAGGCCCTCGACCACGAACGGCGCGCGGATCATGAAATTCGTCGCCCCGATCAGGCGCATGATCCTGTTCTCGCTCTTCCGAAATTCCGCCGCGACCGAGATGGTGTTGCTGATAAGGAACACCGCGACGGCCAGCAGCATGAGGATGATCACGCCGAACAGCAGCGTGAGGATGCGGTTGAAACTCGCGAGTCCGGCCACGGCGCTGTTCGAGTAGTTGACCTGGCGGACGCCGGGGATCCCCTCGAGGTACCGCACCATATCCGGCTGCGACGCGATGTCCTTAAGAAAGATCTCGTAGGAGGCGGAACCGGCGAGCGGATTGTCGCCCGCGAAGCCCTCCGCGAGCCCCACGTTGTTTCCGAAATATTCTTCCTTGAAGGAGTCCCACGCCTCTTCCTCCGATATGTACCGCATGTCCTTCACAAGGGCCGCCTGCTCGTTTGCGATCTTTTCGCCGATCGCCAGGATCTCGTCCTCGGGAAGCGATTCGTCAAAAAAGACCGTGATCCCCATCGAGGATTCGGCTGTGACGACCATATACTGAATGTTGGTGATGATCGAATAAAAGGTGCAGAGCAGAAAAATACACGCGGCGATGATCGCGGTGGACGCGAGGGAAAACCAGATGTTTCTGCATATGTTTACGATCCCCTGCTTTAAGCAGAACCAGAATGTGCTAATCCTCATATCCGCTCTCCTTTGTATCGCCGATGACCATGCCGCGGTCGATCGTGATCACACGTTTTGCCATCATATCGACGATCTCGCGGCTGTGCGTGACGACGATGACCGTCGTCCCCTGCCGGTTGATCTCGTCCAGGAGGCGCATGATCTCGATCGCGTTCTGCGGATCCAGATTGCCGGTCGGCTCGTCAGCCAGCAGAACCTCCGGCCGGTTGATGAGAGCGCGGGCGATCGCGACGCGCTGCTGCTCTCCGCCCGAAAGCTGGTGTGGATAGGATTTGTATTTTGCGGACAGGCCGACAAGGCGCAGCATCTCCGGCACCGACTCGCGGATCGCGCGGCCGGACGCGCCGATCACGCGCTGCGCGAAAGCGACGTTCTCGTATACGTTCCTGTCCTTGAGGAGGCGGAAATCCTGAAAGACGACGCCGAGCTTCCTGCGGTATTTCGGGATGTACCGGCGCGGCATCCGCCCCAGGTCCATATCGTTTACGATGATGCGTCCCTCGGTCGGCTCCACCTCTTTTAACAGGAGGCGGATCAGCGTCGATTTTCCCGATCCGCTGCGGCCCATGACAAAAACGAACTCCCCGTCTTCGATGGTGATGTTCACGTCGCGCAGCGTCTTCTTGCTTTTTTCGTATGTCTTTGTCAGGTTGATTATCTCGATCATGATCAGTAGTCCAGATTCTCCATATACTTCATGTACTTTACGACCATCAGAGCGATCTTAAAGGTAATGGCGTCCTCGAACACGCGCAGATCGAGGCCGGTGCTCTTCTGGAGCTTGTCGAGACGGTAGACCAGCGTGTTCCTGTGGATGTAAAGCTGGCGGGAAGTCTCGGATACGTTGAGGCTGTTCTCGAAGAACTTGTTGATCGTCGTGAGCGTCTCCTCGTCGAACTCGTCCGGGCTCTTTCCGTCGAAGATCTCGCGGATAAACATGCGGCAGAGCGGCAGCGGCAGCTGATAGATCAGGCGGCCGATCCCGAGGTTCGAGTAGGCCACGACGTCCTTTCCGCTGTAAAAGATCTTTCCGACGTCGAGGGCCATCTTGGCCTCCTTGTAGGAGCGGGACACGTCGCGGATCTCGTTGACGATCGTTCCGAACGCGATATGCACCTTCGACATGGCCTCGCTGTTCAGCATGTCGAGCAGCGTGTTGGCGGTCTTTTCAAGATCCTCGTACGTCTCGCCGGGGCGCACCTCGCGGACCAGGATGATGTTCTTTTCGTCGACCGCCGTGATGAAGTCCTGATTCTTGGTCGCGAACAGGCTGCGCACCGTCTCCAGCGCGTTAGCGTCCTTCTCGTTCTTCGTCTCGATCAGGAAGACGACGCGCTTTACGTTGACCTCGATGTGCAGTTTCTTCGCGCGGTTATAGATATCGACCAGCAGGAGATTGTCGAGCAGGAGATTCTTGATGAAGTTATCCTTGTCGAACCGCTCCTTGTAGGCGATCAGAAGGTTCTGGATCTGGAAGGCGGCCAGTTTGCCGACCATGTAGGCGTCGTCGCTCCCGCCTCTCGCCAGCAGGATATACTCCAGCTGGTTCTCGTCAAAGACCTTGAAAAACTGATAACCCGATATCACCTGGCTGTCGGCCGGGGATTCCGCGAACGCCAGGACGGCCCGCTCGTACTCCTCCGCATGCTCAAACGTGGATGCGAGGACTTTTCCCTCGACGTCGCAGACGCACAGATCGATGCGCGTAATATCTCTGAGCCCCTCTATGTTAGACTGCAATACCTGATTGGAAATCATAGTGACAGCTCCTTTTCGTTAATATAGACAACTTTTCTTTTTATTTTAATGCAAAATCACAAAAAAGAAAAGAGTAAATTTGTATTTTTTCACAAAAAAACGCGCCGGCTATGGGCGAAATTGCCGACACGTTTCCCAATTCTCAGTTTGCGATGGCGATTTCCGTCTCCGGATCAAAGATATGGGCCTTCGCCGTATCGACCGCCAGCCGGAATTTTCCGCCGATCCCGCAGGACGGCATCCCGTCCGCGAAGGCGGAACAGGGCAGGTCGCCGACGGAAAAATGCAGGAGCGGCCGGTTTCCGTACAGCTCCATTCCCTGGAGCGTGCCCTCGATCACATTCTCCTTCTCTTTTCCGGTCGCCGGGCGGATGTCCTCGGGCCGCACCGCCAGCAGGACTTCCTTTCCGAAGTAGCCGCTCTGGGCGAGGATCCGTCCCTTGTCGTCCGGCAGCATGAGCCGGTTCCTGGAAAGCTCCAGTCCCACGCGATTCTCCTCGCCGAACACGGTCCCCGGGACCAGATTGACGGGCGGATTCCCGAAAAACCGGACCGCGAACAGGCTGGCCGGGTGATCGTAGACCTCCTGCGGGGAACCGTCCTGACAGACGATCCCGTCGTTCATCAGGATCAGCCGGCTCCCGATCCCGGTCGGGACCTCGCCCGCGCCGGCCGCGTAGATCACCGTGACGCCGAGCGTATCGAGACGGGACTGGATCGCCTCTCCGAATCCCGCCTGCGGGCTGTCGACCAGAAGCAGGCCGGGTCTCCGCACCAGCGCGCGCCCTAAAAGCGCCCGCACCGTTTCCTCTTGCGTAAGTTCGGCCGGCATTTTCCCGAGCAGATCCGTAAGATCCAGCCGTTCCGCGATATCCCTAAGCCGCGTTTCCGCCTCCCCGGGCGCGGTCCGCGCCATCCGCAGGGAGAGGGAGAGATTCTCCGCGACGCTCATCGCGGGGTACAGGACGCTGTTGCGGAACAGCATCGCCAGGTTTCGCCCGCGCGGATCCGTTCCCGTCACGTCCTCTCCGCCGATCATGACCGATCCGTATGTGGGTTCCTCGAATCCCGCGATCATGCGAAGCAGGATGGACTTTCCGCATCCCTCCGGTCCCGCCAGGACCAGAAACTCGCCGTCCTCGACCGTCAGGTCGAGATCCCCGATCACCTGGTGTCCTCCCGGATATGTCTTGTTTATATTCTTAAGAATTAGGCCGGCCATGGTTCCCTCCTGTCTGTCAGTTCAAGTATGTAATGTTTCCGGCAGCGGCTTTATTTGACCGCGATCGCTTCCATCTCGAGCAGCACGTCCTTCGGAAGTCTCGCGACCTCGACGCAGGAGCGCGCCGGGCAGTCCTTCTCGAAATATTTGGAGTAGATCCCGTTGATCGTTCCGAAATCATCCATGCTCTTGATGAATACGGTCGTCTTGACGACGTTCTCCGTCGACGTTCCGGCGGCCGCCAGAAGGTTCTTCATGTTCTTCATGACCTGCTCGGCCTGAGCCTCGATCCCCTGCGGGATCTCTCCGGTCGCGGGATCCACCGGGATCTGTCCGGACGCGAATACGAAGCCGTTCGCCTCGATCGCCTGGGAATACGGCCCGATCGCCGCAGGTGCGTTCGTTGTGCTGATTACCTTTTTCATTTTGATTCCTCCGTCATTATGATACCGTTTTCGGTGATCTTTATTTTTCCTTCCTTCAGAAGGTGTCCGACCGCCCTTTTGAAAGCGGCCTTGCTGAGTTTAAATTCGCGGGCGATGACTTCCGGGGACGCCTTGTCGTTGAAGGGCAGCCGTCCGTCGAACTCCCGGACCGTGCGGAGCACGAGTTCCGCATCGGCAAAGATCTGATTGTACGCCTTGTCCCGCGCGCTCAGATCCAGTTTTCCGTCCTCCCGCACGCGGGTCACGCGCGCATGGATCTCCTGTCCGACATGGAAGCCGCCGAACAGCTCGCGTTTCGGGATCATGCCGTGGTAGCGGCCCTCGACCGCAACGAATGCCCCGTGTTCGGGATTAATCTCAAATATGATACCATTCACCTCGTCGCCCGGACCGTACGGCGGATCGCTCCTCAGATAGGAGTAGACCTTCATCGTCGCCGCCAGCCGCCCGCTCTTGTCCACATAGAGCGCGACCAGGCAGGGCTCGCCCTTTTTGACCGGATGCGTCTGTTCCCGGAACGGGAGCAGCAGATCGCGCTCCAGCCCCATGTCGAGGAAAGCCCCGATCTTTGAGACTTCCTTCACTTCCAGTACCGCCGTGTTCCCCAGCGTGATCCTGGGAACGGCCGTCGTCGCGATCATCCGGTCCTGCGAATCGCGGTAGAGAAACACCTCAACGGTATCGCCTGGCTTCGCGTCCTTCGGGACCTGTTTGATCGGAAGCAGGACGGTCTCCCCCGTCCGCGCATCCGCGCCCGGTTCCGCCAGATAGGCGCCGAATTCCTTTTTCTTTACGATCTCAAGCGGTTCAACCGTTCCGATCTTCAACATGTCTGCCGTCCTCTCCGGTTTTCATTCTCTTAAGCTCCACATTCGCAAAGACGGTCCCTTCCGTATCGCGAAGCGAAACGATGTATCCGTCCCCGGTCCGCGCCAGCCTTAAATCGACCTCGTCGCCGAGCCGGGCCGCCTTTTTGTATTCTGCCCTGATCTCGCCGATCTCAATCTCTTCCGGCAGCACGTCACGCGCCATTTCGATGTACTGGGCGTTGTTCACATGGTGGTTCGTGTCGATCTGGTGTTTCATGACCCGGGTGCGCCCGGCCGCCGTCATGTCCTGCGGAAGCGCGATCTTCCGCGGGGCGTAGTCCATCTCAAGGGGGTTTTCGCCCGTGCCGTAGGGGATCCGATCCTCCGGCGGCACCCGCATCGGCTTTCCGGTCTCCATGTCGATCATGAACCAGCAGGAATTCGCGCGCACCAGATAGTTTCCGTCCTTATCGAGGATCACGAAATTTCTCATCCCGTAGATCCCCTTAAAATCGTAGGGCCAGGTGGCGACCGTGATCTCCTCGCCCAGCTTCGGCCTCCGTCCGATCACGATCTGCCACGAGGACAGAAGCCACGCCTTCCGGCTGCGTTCCATATAGTCGAGCCCGATGCCCAACGACTCGGACTGGAACGTCGAGCAGTCCTGCAGATAATTCATGATGCCGGTGAGCGACAGCTTTGCGTCGGTGTCCGTCTCGCTGTAACGCACGCGGCTCTGAAAAGAGTACATCGTCAAAAACCCCGTTTCATGTCGTATATTGCCCGGATCCGCGCACAGATCCGGGCAATCGGAATCTCTTTGTTCAGTCCGTATGTTATCCGCGCAGTCCCTCGCAGAACTTCGCGATCCGGCCCGCCGCCTCGCGCAGGTCGTCCTCGCCGCAGGTGTAGCTGATGCGGATAAAGCCCTCGCCGCAATCGCCGAACGCGCTGCCGGGGATACACACGACCTTCTGCTCCTCAAGCAGACGGTTGCAGAAATCCGCGCTGCTCAGGCCGAAAGCGGTGATGTCCGCGAATACATAGAACGCGCCGGTCGGATCGTTGCACTTGATACCGTCGATCTTTCCCAGTTCCTCCAGGATGATGTCGCGGCGGCGGGAGAAGATCTGTCTGAGCTCCTCGCAGACCTCCGGATGATCCAGCGCCATCGCGGCCGCATACTGTGCGGAAGCGTTCGTGCAGGCGTTGAAGTTCTCCTGGCATTTCGTCATACGGTCGATGATGTGGGCCGGTCCGGCGACATAGCCGACGCGCCATCCGGTCATCGCGTAGGACTTGGAAAAGCTGTTGACGACCATCGTGCGCTCCTTCATTCCGGGCAGGGAGGCGATGGTGACGCACTTCTCGTCGCCGTAAACGAGCGTATTGTAAACCTCATCCGAAATAACCAGCAGGTCGTGTTTGATCGCGACTTCGGCGATCTTCTTCATGGTCTCAAGCGGCATCACGCTGCCGGTGGGGTTGTTCGGGGAGTTGATCATCAGAGCCTTCGTCTTCGGTGTGATCAGGGACTCGATCACCTCGGGCTGCATGATGAAATTATGCTCGGAGTCGGTCGGAACGCGGACCGCGGTGCCGTCGCAGTAGCGCACCTGCGCCACATAGTTCAGCCATTGCGGGTCCTGGATCAGGACTTCGTCGCCATCCTGCAGGATAACAAGGAACAGCAGGGACAGAGCGCCCATTCCTCCGTTTGTGATAATGATCTCGGTGGCGGGATCATAGTGGAGATCCTTAACGCTCGATTTCTCGGCGACCGCTTTGCGGAGCAGCATCGTGCCTGCGTTGGGCGTATAGTGGGTGTAGCCCTTGTCAAGACCTTCTTTTCCCGCTTCGCATACCAGCGAAGGCGTGTCCATGTCGGGTTCGCCGATACCCATGCTGATAACGCCGGTCATGGTATTCGCGCGGTCGAACATTGCACGGATCGCTCCCTGTTTCAGTGTCTTCGCTTTGTCGTTGACCCATTTCATAGTTGGTAACCTCCTCTTGCATTTAATTTATTATATCTTTCTCTTTCAGGCGCCCTTTTCAAACGCCGGACGTTCATTGTTTCATGCGGAGATCTCTCCCCCGGGACCGGGGTGCGGCGCAAACTGCCATACAAGTTTATCATAACACGATTCCGCGTGGAAGTCAACGGAAGAATCCCGCCCGAAGCAGGTACGGATCCCCCTTAAGACCACGCCAGATAAGCCGCCGTCAGCACGAGAAGATGCAGCGGATAGAAAAGGTAGAAAAACCACTGGAGGAAACGTCCGCCCCTCTGGCTTTTTCTCCCGCTATAAAAGAACAGGATGCAGACCGCGGCAAGCCCGATCCCGCTCAGATCGAGCAGAAGGCAGGCGCAAAAAGCGGCAGGCGTTGCCGCCAGAAGCCAGCTCTCGGAAAACATCATGTCGGCTGCGGTCATGATAAGCGCGGCAGCGGCAAAAGCAGCAGCCTGCTTTTTTCTGTCGCGCCCCGCCCAGATGAACAGAAGCACAAAGGAGGCCGCCAGAATATGCCAGTCGCACTGTAACATCAGGCAGCCCAGAAGGAGGATCAGGATAACTTTCATGGGCTGATTTTTCACACGGTCCGCGACCCAGACCACACAGAAGCACAGGCTGAGCGTGAACATCATGTTGAATCCCGGATAAAAGACAGACTCCCCGCGGGTGCAGAGCAGGGCGAACGGGATCTGGGAGATCGCTCCGGCAAAAAGCATACGGCCCAGATACTTCCGCCTGGAGCGGGTATACGAATAGCCCTCGACCAGGAAAAAGATCATCACGGGAGCGGTAAAGCAGCCAAGATAGGTGAGCGCGAACGCCGGCCATGTATCCGGATAGTCGCCGGCATAGAGGAACAGATAGGAAAAATGATTGAGGACCATCATGACCATGGCGATCCCCTTGATCATGTCCCGGTTCAGGAACCGGATCCCGTTTTCGGCGTTTCCCTCCATAACCTTTCCTCCTCCGTATGTCCCGTATATCAGAAAACCCCGGAAGACTGCTCTTCCGGGGCCCGTTCGCTGGGCTACAAGGATTCGAACCTTGAAAATGACGGAGTCAGAGTCCGTTGCCTTACCATTTGGCGATAGCCCATCGCAATGACATGTTGTATTATAGCCTAACATCTCTGATTCGTCAAGAGGTTTTTTTATTTTTCGCTGCGCCCCGTTTTCGGTCTGTCCGGATCAGTAAATCTGCGGCGGGATGACCTCAAACGTAGTTTCGTATTTTTTTCTTTCCAGCTCGCCGGACAGTTCCCCGGCCGAAAGATCCGACAGCCGTTTCTCGTCTCTGAGCTTCAGCCGCACGTTCTTGTCGATCAGGCTCCGGACGAACGCGGCCTTTACCAGCGAGATCCCGTGCTCTTCGGCGTCCGCCTCCAGTTCCTCATCCTTTTCGACCGTACTGACGTATGCGGCCGCCCCGGCTTTTCTCGCGCGCAGCTCCGTCTTCGCGTGGAGCGCCGCCTCATCGGCGAGCTTCTGCAGGTCGACGGGCATCCCGTTCTCGGCCGCGCGCACGCCGATCAGGACCGCATCGTCGCCGGTCAGCCGGTCCTCCTTCTCAAGCGTATCGAATATCATCGCGATCGCCTTCTCGAGGGAGGCTCCGCTGTATTCGTTTACGCTTTCCGCATCGTCGCCTTCCGGTTCGGAAGCCGCTTCCCCGCCTTCGCCAAATCCGATGACCGTTCCTTTTCTGTTTAAGAGGAACTGCATGCTGACGGCCGAATCCACGTCCAGCACCGCCGCCGCCCGGCTGTCGCGCGAACGCGCCATCGATGCCGCGACGCCCACGGCCGCCATGCAGATGATGACCGCGACGGCGGCACATATGATCCATGTTTTCAATGCCTTGGTGGAGAATTCTCCGTCCTCCCCGACGCCGGCTTCATGTCTGCGGCGGCTCTCCTTCGGAACTTCGGCATCATCCCCGACCGAATCGCCGTTTTCGGCTTTTTCGGCCTTTTCGACCGGTTTTTCGGCTTTTTCGACCGGTTTTTCCGCCGCCGCGATCGATTCCGCCACCGCGGCCTTAAGATCCTTTGCCGCGGAAAAATCCGGCTGCATCTCCGCCTGGATGCTTTCTTCCTTCGCCCGGGCGCTCTCCTTCCCTGATGCGGCGCTCTCGTTCTCCGTTTCGGAGTCCTCTTCCTCCGCTGCGGCGCTCACTTCCTCCGTCGCGGCGTTTTCGTTCTCCGTTTTCTCTCCGTCCCGCGACGCAGGAACGATCTTCTCCAGCATCCGCTCAAGCTCGGAGACCATCTCCCCCGTTTCGGGCCTGGGCGCTTTTTCCACCCTTTTCATTGCTTCCGAGAGCTTTGCCTTAAGTTCTGCCGTCTCCGCTCCCTCACTCTGCTTTTCCATATCCAGAATCTTCCTGTTTCATCAGTAATCCACCCCGACCAGAAACAACCCCTCTGGCGGGACGGTCGTACCGGCGGCGCTGCGGTCTTTCGCCGCAAGGATCGCCTCCATATCCTGCGGGTCCCGCTCGCCCAGACCGACCTCGAGCAGCGTCCCCGTCAGGATCCGCACCATATGATATAAAAAGCCGTTTCCCCTATACAGAAATACGATCTTCGTGCCTTCCTCCCGGATCTCGACCGACTCCAGGTCCCGGACCGTACTCTTTTTCATCCGCCGGTTCGCGCAGAAGCTCCTGAAATCATGTTCTCCGGTCAGAGATTTCGCCGCGCGCCGCATGGCGTCGATATCCGGCTTTCTTCCCAGCCCGTAAACGTATTTCCGTTCGAACACCGCTTTTTTATCCGCGGTCTCGACATAATACGCATAGGTCTTCGAGACCGCCGACAGCCGGCTGTGGAACCGTTCCGGGACTTCGCGCGCGGAAAGCACACGGATGTCCTCGGGCAGGTAGCGGTTCAGGTAGGAGACAACCGCGTCCGCCGTCCCGAACACCGCATCGTCCATGCGGAAGTTCGCGGTCTGACCCCTGGCGTGGACGCCGGCGTCCGTTCTCCCGGAGCCGGAGACCTCGACCGGTTCCCCGGCCCACCGCGAGAGCGCCGATTCCAGCTTCTCCTGGATCGTATTGCCGGTGTTCCCCTGTTTCTGCCATCCGTCATACCGCGTCCCGTCGTATTCCATGACCAGCAGTATGTTCTTTTTCATAAACCGGCCCGCTTATTCGGGAAGCTGCGATGTGCAGTGCGGGCAGCGCGTCGCGTGGATATCGATCTTGGTCTTGCAGTACGGGCACTCCTTCTCGGTCGGTTCCGCCGGAGCGGGTTCTTCCTTCGGAGCCAGCGCTTTGCGGACCGCGTTCAGCTCTCTCACGACCATAAAGATCACGAACGCCATGATCAGGAAGTTGATGACCTCCGTGATAAACAGACCGTAGTTGAACGTCGCCGCGCCGGCCTCCTGCGCCGCCGCGAGCGTCGCGTAGCTCCCGCCGTCAAGCGCGATGAACAGGTTGCTGAAATCCATGTTTCCGACTACCACTCCGACGAGCGGCATGATGAGATCGCTTACAAGGGAGTTCACAAGGTCCTTGAACGCGCCGCCGATGATGATGCCGACTGCCATGTCGATCATATTGCCCTGGATCGCAAATTCCTTAAATTCCGCTAAAAGTTTTTTCATATGTTCCCTCCTGTTGGATGTTGTCCGATACAGTCACATTTTATCAATTTTTTCCCGGAATTGGAATACCTGTCACATAAATTTTTTGCGGCAATACTATAAAATAACACTCCTTACCGATTCGGAACTTCTGACTGAGTTATGACCGGGTTTATTTCATGCCTTTTTCTGACCGCCGCCGTCTGTGCGGACGCTTTCGCGGCCGGTTTTGCCTGCGGGTCCGACCGGGTCCGGATCCCTCCCGTTTCCGCGCTCATCATAACGCTTCTTTCGACGGGATCTCTCGCCGTCTCGTCCCTGGCCGGGGGACTGCTCAAACCGTTCCTCGCGGGCCGGACCGCCTCCCTTCTGGGCGGTATGATCCTGTTTGCGCTCGGTCTGGCGGGATTCCGCTCGAAACCGGCCGCGGAGATCACGCGCCGGGCAAACGTAAGGGAGCCGGAGATCCTCTCGCCCTCCGAGGCGTTCGTTCTGGGGATCGCGCTCTCTCTGGATAACGCAGCCGCAGGGCTCGGCGCGGGACTGGATACCGGCGACCTGACGGTCCTTTCGGAGACCGTGCTGATCATATTTCTGTCCTTTGCCGTGGGCCTTTCCTCTCTCCTGCTCGGAAGCCGTCTGGGAAACCGCGCCGCGTCCTCCCGGGGGTTCCTGTTTTCACATTCGGGCAGCGTTCTCCTCATCATCCTCGCGCTTCTGAAACTTGTTTAAGACCAGGAGCAATTCATGCGCCGCCAGCGGCGCAGCCGAGAGGAACAAAAGCTCCGCCCACTCGCCCGCCGAAAGCCGCACGGTCCCGAAAACGGAGACGAGCGCCGGGATCTCCGTCACCGCGAGCTGCAGGGAAAATCCCGCCGCAAGCGCCGCGATCATCAGGATATTCTCCAGATGGTCCATCCGAAAGACGGACCGGTTTACGTCGCGCATGCCGACCGCGTGAAAAAGCTGCGAAAGTCCGAGCACCGTAAACGCGTAGGTCTGGCAGCGCGCAAGGATGTCCCCGTTTCCGAGCACCGCGGCGATATCGGACAGCGTGGCCGCGGTCTTCGAGGCCGCCAGCAGGCCGACCGGCACGCGCAGGAACGCGGCGAGGCTGACCGCGGCGATCAGGATCCCGTAAAAGACCGTGCAGGTCAGACCGCCCCGGGCGAACAGGCTCTCGTCCGCCCTGCGCGGCGGGCCGGCCATCAGCTCCCCGCCGTCGTTTCGGTCGGTCCCCAGGGCCAGCGCCGGGAGCGAATCCGTGATGAGGTTGATCCAGAGGATGTGGGCCGCCTTCAAGGGGGAGGGGAGCGCGCACACGATCGCCGCGAACATCGTCATGATCTCTCCGAAATTCGAGGAGAGCAAAAAGATCACGGATTTCCGGATATTCTCGTAGATCCCGCGCCCCTCCTCGATCGCCTTTTCGATCGTGGAAAAATTATCATCCATAAGAACAATATCCGCGGCCTGGCGCGCCACGTCCGTTCCGCCTTTTCCCATCGCGATCCCCACGTCGGCGGCCCGCAGCGACGGCGCGTCGTTCACCCCGTCGCCGGTCATGGCGACGACGTTCCCCGCGGCTTTCAGGGCGCGCACGATCTTTCCCTTGTGTTCCGGGGTCACGCGGGCAAACACGCTGACCGAGCGGACAAGCTCGTTCAGGGCGGCGTCGCCCGCCGCGTCGATATTGGCGCCGCTCATGCACTCGAACGGGCGTCCGGCGATCCCCAGCTTCTTTGCGACCGCATAGGCCGTATCCCGGTCATCCCCGGTGATCATCACCGTCCGCACGCCGGCCTTTCCGAGCAGCCGCAGCGCCTCGGGGACTTCCGGTCGCGGCGGATCGGTCATCGCCGCCAGTCCGAGGAACGTCATATCCGTCTCGTCGCGCCCGTCTCCGGCTTTTTTCGCCGCGGCCAGCACGCGCATGCCCTGCGCGGAAAGCGCCCCGATCTCATCCGAGATCCGTTTCCGATCGCGCGCTTCGAGCGTTCTTTCGCCCCCACGCGTAAGGATCCTGCTGCAGCGCGGCAGGACCACATCCGGAGCGCCCTTCGTATAGCTTGCGATCCTGCCGTCGATTTTATGTACCGTCGTCATGCATTTCCGCCCGGAGTCGAAGGGATTCTCGGCGATCCGCACGGAACGTCCCATACCCGGAAAATGTTCGCGCGCGTACCGAAGAAGCGCCAGCTCCGTCGGGTCTCCGGTCCCGCCGTTTCCGGAAAGCGCGGCGTCGTTGCAGAACGCGAAAGCGCGGGCCAGCTCGGTCTCCGCGGCGTGATTCCCCTGTTCGGAAGCCCCGGACGCCCCGCTCCGTCCCCCGTGCAGGATCCTCTCCGCACTCTCCCATACCCCGACTTTCATCCGGTTCTCCGTCAGGGTCCCGGTCTTGTCGGTGCAGACCACATTGACCGTCCCGAGCGTCTCCACGGACGGCAGCCTTCTGACGACCGTATTCGCCTTCGCCATGCGCGAGACCGAGAGCGCCAGCACGATCGTCACCACCGCCGGAAGCCCCTCGGGGACCGCGGCCACCGCCAGCGAGATCGCGGTGATCAGCATCTCCCCGACGTCCCTGTGCTGCAAAACGGCTACGAAAAACAGCGCCGCGCAGAGCCCGACCGCGAGAAAGCTTAAGATCCCTCCGAGGTCGCCGAGCCGCTTCTGGAGCGGCGTGATCTCATCCGGCTCCCTGCGGATCTGCTCCGCGATCTTTCCGATCTCCGTCCTCATGCCGGTCGCGGTGACGATCCCCTCGCCCCGCCCCGCGACGACGTTCGTCGACATGTATGCGAGATTCAGACAGTCCGCCGCCGCGAGCGGCTTTCGCGCCAGAAACGCCGCGTCCTTTACGGCCGGGACCGATTCCCCGGTGAGCGCCGCCTCATCGATCCGGAGGTTTTCCGCGACGGTCAGCCTGAGATCCGCAGGTATGCTGCATCCGGCGGTAAGGATCACCCGGTCTCCCGGGACCAGTTCTTTCGCGTCGATCTCCCGGATAATCCCGCCGCGCCGGACAAGCGCCGTCAGTCTCGTCATTTCCTTTAACGCGTCGAGCGCCCGGATGGCCTTTCCCTCCTGGATCAGTCCCACGGCCGCGTTCAAGACCGCCACAGCGGCGATGATCGCCGCGTCGCCGTATTCGCCGAGGAACAGGGATATCACGCCCGCGGCCGCCAGAACATAGATCAGCGGATCCATGAACTGCGCCGCCGCGCGCGCCGCAAACGAACGGCTCTTCTGCTTTTTCAGCTCGTTCGGCCCGAAGCGCAGAAGCCTCATGTCCGCCTCCGCATCCGTAAGACCGCCGGGGTCCGCGCCGTTTAGGATCCGCCCGGTCTCGGCCGCCGTCTTCTGCTCAAACAAAAAAATCCCCTCCCAGTCTCTTTCGTCTGTTGCCAGTCTATGAGAGAGGGAGGGGAAAATATGCCGTTATGCCGTTCGCCGCTTACGGATAGATCGGATAGCGATCGCAGATCTCCGTTACGGCCTCGCGGATCGCGTCGGCTTTGTTCTCGAAATCGGTCGCCGCCATCCAGATGCACTCGGCAACCTTGTCCATGTCGCTTTCGACCAGTCCGCGGGAGGTGACGGCCGGAGTGCCGATCCGCACGCCGGAGGTCACGAAGGGACTTCTCGGATCGTTCGGGACGGTATTCTTGTTCAGCGTGATGTAGACTTCGTCGCAGCGGTTCTGCAGCTCCTTGCCGGAGATATCCATGCCGCGCAGATCCAGAAGCATGAGGTGATTGTCGGTCCCGCCGGTCAGGACGTTGAAGCCCTGGCGCTTTAAAGCCGCCGCCAGCGCCTTCGCGTTTTTGAGGACCTGCTCCTGATACGCCTTAAACTCCGGTTTCAGGGCCTCGCCGAAACAGACGGCCTTCGCCGCGATCACATGCTCGAGCGGACCGCCCTGCGTGCCCGGAAAGATCGCCTTGTTGAAGTTGAATTTATCCGCCGCCTCTTTGTTCGCGAGGATCATGCCGCCCCGCGGGCCGCGCAGCGTCTTGTGCGTCGTCGTCGTCACCACGTCCGCATACGGGATCGGGCTCGGATGAAGGCCGGCCGCGACAAGACCGGCGATATGGGCCATATCGACCATCAGATAAGCGCCGCATTTGTCGCAGATCTCGCGGAAACGCTTAAAATCGATCGTGCGGCAGTATGCGCTCGCACCGGCGATGATCAGCTTCGGCCGGACCTCCAGCGCCTTTTTCTCCAGCGCGTCATAGTCCAAAAAGCCCTCGTCATCCACGCCGTAGGGCACGATGTTAAAGTAAAGGCCCGAGAAATTGACCGGGCTTCCGTGCGTCAGGTGGCCGCCGTGGTCCAGGTTCATTCCCATCACCGTATCGCCCGGTTTCAGCATCGCGATGAACACGGCCATGTTGGCCTGCGCGCCGGAATGCGGCTGGACGTTCGCGTAATCGCAGCCGAACAGCTTCTTCGCGCGCTCGATCGCCAGCGTCTCGACCGTGTCCACATGCTCGCACCCGCCGTAGTAGCGCTTTCCGGGATACCCCTCGGCGTACTTGTTGGTGAGGACGGTCCCCATCGTCATCATGACCGCCTCGGAGACGATGTTCTCGGATGCGATCAACTCAAGGTTGCGTCTCTGTCTCGCGCATTCCGCCTCGACTGCGGCCCCCACCTCGGGATCCTGCGCCGCGATGAATTTCATTACTTCGTTTACCATGTAGCCTCCTTCAATGTAGTATGTAATGTTTGATTATGACCTGTAAGGTCCGGTTACCGTTGTACTCGTTGATGTCGGGATAGTAGACCGCGTCGATCGACCGGCATCCGGCCGCCTCCTGCGCAAACGCGTCGCCGTCCGTAAACAGCAGACCGTCCATCGCAAGCCCCTCCGGCGTGACGAGATTTAATTTCGCCAGGTTCCGGTTGCGGCCCAGCACGCGCAGACCGCGGATCGTCAGATCCTTCTGGGCAAACAGCGGTTTCTCGTTCCCCTGGCCGAACGGCTCCAGCTCCGACAGCTCGTAAACGAGCGCTTCGCTGATATAGCCGAGCGGCATCGGCACATCGATCCAAACTTTGGGAATAAAATCATTTTCGGTTAGATTTGCATTCCGGTTCAGCCTGCGCCGGAATTCGTCGATGTCCTTCTCCTCGATCGAAAGTCCCGCGGCCATCGGATGGCCGCCGAATTTCGGGAGCAGGTCCGCCACCTCGCCGAGCGCCCGGAACATATGGTACTGCTCGATCGAACGGCCGGAGCCCTTCACCGACGTCTCGCCGCGCGTGAGGACGAACGACGGCCTGTGAAAATGTTCGCGGAGCCGTCCGGCTATGATCCCCGCCAGCGATTCGTGGCATTCCGGCAGGAACACGACCAGCACCTTATCCTGCGAGAACCGTTCCTCGACCTGGCGGATTGCTTCCTCCTCGCCCTTTCGCGTCATGTCCTTGCGCATGTCGTTGAGTTCCTTCAGTTCCTCCGCCAGACGGTCCGCCTCCGCCTCGTCGTCGGAAAGGAGGAGCCGCAAAGCCAGTTTCGCGGTCTGGAGCCGTCCCCCCGCGTTCAGGCAGGGCCCGATCACAAATCCGATGTGGTAGGCGGTCAGCGCGCGGATATCGAGCCCCGTCTTCTCGACGAGCTTTCGCAGCCCGGCGTTCTTTGTATGGGCGATCTGACGCAGCCCGTATTTTACGATGATCCGGTTTTCATCCTGCAAGCGCATCACGTCGCCGACCGTGGCGATCGCCGCGAAGCCGAGCAGGTCCTCCCACTCGCGCTCCGGGACTCCGGCTTCCAGGTAAAGGAGCTTTAGCAGCTTATAGACCACGACCGCGCCGCAGATCTCCGGAAACGGATAGCGGTCGCCCTCGCGCTTCGGGTCGACCACCGCGTCCGCGGGCGGAAGGATCTGTCCGCTCTCCCCGGCGGGCACCTCGTGATGGTCGGTGACGACGACCGTCATGCCGCGCTCTTTCGCCAGCGCGATCTCCTTCGCGGCCGAGATCCCGTTGTCGCAGGTGACCAGCGTGTCGACGCCGTCCGCGGCCGCCGAAAGGATGATGTTCCCGTTGATCCCGTATCCGTCGCGGATCCGGTCCGGGATCTCATAGTCCACGGTCTCCGGGTCCCCTCCGAGAGCGGCGGCGGCCCGTTTCAGGCCGGTAAGGAGCAGGTAGGTCGAGCAGACGCCGTCGATGTCGTAATCGCCTATGATCCGCACCCGTTTCGCCGCGCGAAGCTTCTCCTTCACGATCGCGACCGCGCGCTCCATGTCCGTCATCAGAGCGGGATCGTACAGATCCTTCGGCGTACCGAACAGATAGCGGCGCATCTGCTCCTCGGTCTCCATGCCCCGGTTGCGCATGATGCGCACCGAGACCGGGCTGACGCCCAGCTTCTCCGCCAGGCCGTTAAAGTCCGCGCGCTTCGTCTGCACCATCCATATTTCTTTCTGCCTGTCCTCCTGCGTTTTCAATATCGTGCCCCATTCTTTCTAAGCCACTCCCGCCGGTTCCGGTAATCGGGGATCTCCCGCTCCACGATCTTCCAGAACGCCGGTCCGTGGTTCATCTCGAGCCGGTGCGCCAGCTCGTGGACGACCAGATAATCGGCGATCTCCTCCGGCATCAGCGCCAGTTTCCAGTTGAAATTCAGGTTGCCCTTCACGCTGCAGCTGCCCCAGCGGGTCTTCTGCTCGCGGATCGAGATCCGCCCGTACGTCACGCCCATGCGGGCGGCGAAGTACCGGCATTTTTCGTCGAGCAACGCTCTCGCCCGTTCGATCCCCGCCTTCCGCTCCTCGTCGGTGTAGGTCCGCTTCATGCTCTTTATCCGCTCGTATTCCGCAAGGCGCGAGCGGATCCATGCGTCGTGCTTTTCGACGAAGCGGTCGGCTTCCTCCGCGGCCAGCCGGTACGGCGCGCGCACCGTGACCGTCCCATCCTCGTCCACCCGAAGCGACATGGACCGGCGGCGCGCACGGATCAGATTATAGGTGAAGGCTGCCGTTTTCCTCTGCTGCATCTTCAAAGACCTTTCTCACACGTTCCAGGTACGAGCGCATCTCTTCGCCGCGCGGAAAGCCCGACCGGTCCTCGGCAAAGACGACATCCGTTTCCTCCATCGGCTCCGTCAGCACGTCGTAGAGCGCGTCCAGATTCTCCCCGTAATATTCGGGAAAGCCGAACCGCTCCTTTAAATACTGGTGAAGATTGTCACGATTCTGGATCCCCGTAAAATCCAAAACGATCTTTCTCATGGTTCTTCCTCTTTCGGGTAGAGCTGTTCAAACGTTTCGTAGTGGTCGCCGGTGTAAAAGATCAGTCCGTCGTTTGAATAGATGATGCGCTCCGCCCCGCGGTTCCCGCTGACATAATTGATATCACATTCATAGTATTTCCGGCCTTTTTTGTCCGGAAGCTGGCCCTCGTAATTCCCGAAACGGCTGCCGCCGATGCTTTTTCCGGGCGCGACGTTCTGAAGCTGTCCGGCCTCGCCCTGCTTCTTCTTCCAGCCGAGCTCCTCCGCCTCGTCCTTCGTTATATAGTTTGAGGGAAGTTTTCCATATGTATGGATATAGAGCGCGACTTCATCCTTTGAGGTATAAGTCCCGTCCTCGTCGATAACCGGAGTTTCTTCCGTCGTTTCTGTTGCCTCGGGCGTTTCCTCCGGTTCCGATGCTTCGGACTTTTTCTCCGGCTCTGACGCCGCGGTCGTTTCTTTCTGCTCCGCCGCCGTCTCCGTCTGCGTCTGTCCCTGCGTCTCCGCGACCGCCGCGGAACCGGCGTTTCCGCCGCATCCCGCCAGCATGAGCAGCACAAGCAGGGCCGCAAAGACTCCGCTCAGTCTGCGGATCCGCTTCATGATCCTGGCTCCCATCGTCATTTCCCCGTCTTTCTCACGGAACGTCCGAGCGTCCCGTCGAGCAGTTCGCCGTCGAGCACCGCCGTCTTTCCGCCGATCATCACCCGCCGGATCCCGACCGGAGGCAGCGTGGGCTCCTCAAACGTCGCGCGGTCGGCGATCGTCTCCGGATCGAAGATCACGATATCGGCGTCGGCCCCCACGGAGAGACGGCCCTTGTCTGCCAGTCCCATCTTTTCGGCGGGCATCGCCGTCATTTTGTTTACCGCCTCGTAGAGCGAAAGCGTCCCCTGCCGCACGAATCCGGCGATCAGTCTCGGGAATGCCCCCGCGGCCCTCGGATGTCCCTGTCCGCAGTTCAGAACGCCGTCGCTCGCCAGCATGACGCCGGAATCGCTGAATGCCAGATCGACGTCCTCCTTCTTCATCACATAGCAGACCGTCAGGGCGTCCGGGAAGTCTCTCCGCATCTCGTCGAAGATCTCCTTCGTGCAGCGCTGGCCCTTATATTTCCCCTCGCACATCTCGATCGAGCTGTAATCGGTCTGATAGCGCTCCAGAAAGCCCTCGTCATAGGTGGTCTCGCCGATCTGTGTCGAAAACGCGTAGTACGGATAGCAGTCGCAGAGCACGCGCAGCCCGTTCGCACGGTAGCGGTCGACCAGCTGCAGGAATTCGGTCATCTGTCCGAAACCGGCCATGCTGCCGATATGCGATACCTCGGCGGACAGGCCGAATTTTTTCGCCACATCAAGGAACTCCACCGCCGACGGGCAGACCATCGCGGCGTCGTCGCGGATATGCGCGGCGATCATACGGTCGCCCTCAACGCAGAGTTCCGCGACATCCTCCACTTCCTCCTGCGTCGTCCCGGGCGCATAGCGCACGCCGAAGGAAACGCCCATCGCGCCGTCCCTTAGCGCCTCCGCGATCTCGCGTTTCATGATCTTCGTCTGTTCCGGCGTGATCTTCGCGTATTTGTCGGTCGCCCCGGCGTGTTCGCGGAACCAGATATGCCCCGCCAGCATCGCCACGTTGACCGGCGCGCCGTCGCGGTCCACCAGATCGAGATATTTTGTCGGGTGGTAAAGGCATTCACCGCAGTTTCCCGCGAGGACCGTCGTCACGCCCATCTTTGCCATCGTGTTGAAGATGCACGGTTCGATCTTTCCGTCCACGACCGGATCCTCGTGCATATGGATATCGATAAAGCCCGGCGCGACGACCATGCCTTCCGCGTCGATCACCTCGTCGGCCTCCGGTTCTTCCTCCGTTACCAGCGTGATCTTTCCGTTCTCGATCACCAGGTTCAGTTTTGCCTCGATTTTATCCGCCGGGTCGATCAGCAGCCCGTTTTTGATCAGTGTCTTCATTTTTACCAGCCCTCCCGCAGGCAGTTTATCTGTCGCCAAAACCGTTACTGAACGCTATGTAACAAAAAACCCCACAATCGAATCGATTGCGAGGTTTTGTAAGCGCGCCAGAGAAGATTCGAACTCCCGACACTACGGTCCGTAGCCGTATGCTCTATCCAGCTGAGCTACTGACGCACATCAAGAAGCGTTGTTTCCTCCGCTACTCAACAGGATAGATTCTACACCATTTTTTTCGTTCTGTCAACTGATATTTTATAAAACATCCGATGCATTTTCCTGATTGGAAACGGCGATCTCCAGATTCCCGTTCCTGCATCTCAGTTCGTCGATCATTTCCTTTTCCGTCGACGGATCCTTCATATGCAGCTGGTAGGTCAGGCGGAACAGGCTGCCCATATTGGTCGTCTGGACCTTCACCAGATTCCACGAAACGGCGTGCCGCTCCAGGATCGGATCGAACACTCCCGTATATTCCAGATCCTCCGGGATCGTGATCCTTAAGGTCTTATAGCGCCCCGCTCTTTTACGGTCGCCGAGATCCACAAAGCTGTAGAGCATGGATACGGCCGCCAGGATGACCGTAAACAGAAGCGAAAAACCCAGATATCCCATCCCGGCGATCAGTCCCGCTCCCATGGCGAGAAACAGTCCCGTGATCTCCCGCGCGGACCCGGGAGCGGAGCGGAAACGCACGAGGCTGAACGCGCCCGCCACCGCGACGCCCGTTCCGATGTTTCCGTTCACCATCATGATCACCACACAGACCACGGCCGGCAGCGTCGCCAGAGTGACTACAAAGCTTTTGGTGTATTGGGACCGGAACGTATGCGCGCCCGCCAGGATCAGACCCGCGAGAAGCGAGGTCCCGACGCAGAGCAGAAAATCCGTCAGGGAAACGACTCTCACCAGGTCGGAGTCGAAAATGCCGCGAAAAAACGTGTCAAACATGCACAAGTCCTCCTGTTTTGCAGAAAATGATCTGTCTGTACGCCTCTCCGTATTTTGAAAACGACGTTTTGTATAGCTTCATCCCGGACAGCGTTCCCGTCAGCCAGACCGGGATCGCGCCCGCCGTCTTGATCTCCATCAGGACCAGGCCGTCCTCAAGCAGGCAGGTCCCCTGATCGCCCGCGAGCGCGGTCAGATCCGTAGTCCTTGCCCGAACGTTCTCGTCGAAGGTGATCCGCAGGTCCCCTCCCCCGGGATCGCAGTACGCCTCCCGCTCGTACGCGAGAAAGACCGTCCGCTTTAGCGGCCGGTAGAGATCCCGGAAATAGTGGATCTCTTTAGCGATCTGCGCCTGTACCGGAAGTCCGCCTTCCCCGCACAGCCATTCGGCAGCCGTCTTTTCCGGCATCATGATGCGGCGCTTATACACGACGGACTGACTTTTCTTCTTTAACTCCACAAACACGGGGTCATCTGGGAGCACGGTCCCGTAGTGGCGGATACGGAGCTTTTCCTTGTAGACCGGCGCCTCGATCGAACGGCGGATCAGGCGGTAATTCTCCGTGTCAAAATAGACGTTCCGTATCGTTGTGCGTCCGTAGCCGTCCGGGATCATATGGGACGTCATGGAACCTAAGATCGCGGTCTTCTGCTGCGGCGTCAGGATATATTTCTGTTCGTGCCGCAGAAATACCGTTTGATATTCCATGGCGGTTTCTCCCCTTTCTCAAAGCGGCTCATAGAGCGCGCAGACCGTCGTGTCCTTTGTGACCGGGGCCTGCGGGTCAAACGGCTCTCCAAGATCACCCTGGGTTCCGTAATACCAGCCTTTAAAGATATAGCCCTCTTCGGCATTTCCCAAGGCAGGAACTACATTGATCGAGCCGATCTCCCCCATCGGTTCCCCGTCCGGGACCATGTAATAAATAAAATAATGGCTGTCTCCATCCTGTAAAGCATGTCTGTCACTGGTGACCCTGACCGTATGGTAGACCGTCCCGTTCAGCCACAGATCGTCCAGAAAATCCAATCGTTCCGACAGGTACTTCTTCATGACGTCCGCCGCCCCGTCCCGGGAGCCTCCGGTCCCCTCCGGTACGACCATGGGCCAGCGAATGTAATTCATCCGGGCGGAAACCTCCGTGATTTCCAGATAGCGGTCAATTCCCTCTTCCAGAAGCTCTTTCTCCAACGGCCGGAATGTATCCCTGTACTCGGCCAGCGCCGTCTCTTTGAAGCTTTCGTTTTTCATCAGGTCGCGAAACCATTCCCTGCTTTGCTGCCACAGGCAGTTTACGGGCAGAGCGACCGTCTCCTTAAAATCAAGGATCAGATCCATGTCCCAGGCCGGTCCGGCATAGAGGAGAGAAACGCCCTCCCCGTTATCCGCGTCCTTATAGAAGTACTGGCTGGAAGTCATAAAGTCATTGTTGGCAAGGGTTTCGTTGAGCACATACATCTTGGCCCATGAGCGCTCGTCGATGTAGTTTTTATAGGCGTCGCTTCCTGGGTTCTCCAGAGCCGTTTCCATTTTTGATATGAAGTCAGAAATATACTCCGTCTGGGCCTGAGAGGCATACTCCGGCGATTTCAGTGTTACGCTCCTTATCTCCTGGGTATTGAACCGGGTCACTTTATCCTCTGGATAGCTTTTATCCACTTCAAGAAGGTACCCTCCGGTGATGTCCGCCGGATCGTTCGGGATCTGCGCATAAAACCGGTCACCGCTGTGTCCGACCGCGTTGTCCGTGTAGCTGAGCGGATAGGTATCCAGCGGATCCAGATTTACGGCCTCCGTAGCCGCTTCCAGATCGGTAATGTCCACGCTGGCTTCGCTGATATCGATGCGGTCCGTGAGCAGATAAAGCCCGTTATAGGCGCCGTCGATCCAAAGGTCGATGTACTCGCTGTCCGGGGAATAGCGCATTCCGGCCGCTTTTGCCATATCGTACGACAGCTTGTCGCGGATCAGGGAAAAATCCTGCTCCATGTTGATCAGACACCATTTTCTGGCGTTTCCCATGCCAAGGAGATCGGCGCTTCGCGCCAGTTTGATATTGAACGGTTTTTTGAAACTCCACCAGGAGCCGTTTCCCCGTCCCTTGATGTAGGATAATTCGCCCTGATAAACCACGCTCCCCTGCGGATCCGCGATCAGCATGGAACCCTTTTCCTTATAGTTCTTATCGTCAAGAACATTCTGGATCGAACCGCTCTCGGTTTTTATGAACGCCGAGTAGACGTTGGCTCCCTGCATGAAAACGACCGGCGCCTCATACAGGTAGTCGTTCTGATCGTGGCACCCCAAAAGATACGTCTCGCCGCAGGCGATCCCGTTCAGATGATCGCCGTCGGAGAAGGAGATCCGCGCCTCTTCCGGCTCGCTCTCCCGTCTGAGGGTGATCCCGTTTTTCGTCCCCACCGTCAGGGATCCCGTCCCCGCGCCGGAAGGAAGAAAATAATAGTACAGTGACACGCCGTCGCCCCAGAATACGATGTCCTCTTCTCCGCCGTCCATATGGACCGTAAAGCGCAGGTCGCCGAACGTTTCGTTCTCCTGCGGCTCCGTCTCCTCCGTTTCGGCCGTTTCCGCTTCTGCGGACGGCATATCCGTGCAGGCGGTCAGACACAGTCCGGAGAGGACCGCGGCAAAGACGGGATACAGCCGTTTTATTCTGTTTCCGTTACTCCAGAAGTCCTTCCGAAATATTGATAATCCCATCACAGTTCACTTTCTTTCCATCCGCGTCCGTCCGGACGAGCCCGCCGGTGACCGATACCATGCTCTCGGCCTGGAGCGCATCATCCTTCACGATAATACGGATATCCCCGCCTTCTATGCGGATCAGACCCTTTCCTTCCTCTTTTCCGTTGTCGGACTTAATGCCGTCCTGCCGGCTTTCCAGCCGGATCAGTCCGTCTCGGATCAGAACGCAGTCGTTCCCCTTTAACGCGTTGTTTGCGGCGTTGACCGTTATTGTGCCGGAGACGATCTTCAGCTCATCCTTCGTCCCGATCCCGTTGTTGAAATTGCCGTTCACCGTCAGGGTCCCGGTCCCGGAGACCGTCAGGTTGTCGTCACCGTACAGGCACGCGTTGGGCTCCTTGATGGTGGGATCCGCATACTGATATTCCGCGGCATCCGTCAGGATGTTTTCCGTCCCGGCTGCCAGCACGATCACCGCGTCCCCGTTGGAAACGTAGATCGGAGCCGAAACGGAGCTCGTGGCCTGCAGGCCGTTTAAGACCAGTTTCAGCGGTTCGCCCGGTTCCACGTCGACCACGATCCTGCCGTCGTCAAGAACGCCGGACAGAACGTATTCGCCGCTCTCACTGATCTTGACGCCGCCTTCCACCGCCTGGGCTCCTTCCCCCGTTATCTCCGCGGTCAGGCCGGAAAAGACGATCCGCGTCGCCGTATCCTCAGACCACCTGCTGTCCAGATCCTCATCCGTAAACTCCGGCTGATAACCGCCCGCGGCCGCCGTTTCGGCCACGGTCTCCGCTTCCGTCTCCTGCTGCGAGGATTCCTCCCGGGAAGGCTCCGCCTGTCCCTCCTGGTCCCCGCAGCCGCCGAGAAGGGCAGCCGTCAGCCCGAGTACAAAAAGACCTGTGATCATTCTCATTTTCATCATATCGACACCCCGCTGTTCTCAGATTTTGGGTTCCCGGCTCCTCTGAAGAGTCGGATCCGGCCAGCCGTACGCCAGGCCGGGGCCGTAGGGATATTTCTCCACTTCTTCCTGGGCTTCTTTCAGTTTCTTTTGCCTCCACCGCTCATATAGAACGCGCTGGATCATGTTCCCGCCGACGGATCCCGCGATCAGGACCACCGCCGACAGGACCGGCGACAGGTTCCACGCCGCGAGCGCGAGCACAATGGCTCCGGTCACCCCGCTCATCACCATTTTGTGTTTGATATACAGCCAGCAGTACGCGACTGCCAGCAGGACCGCGATCCAGTATCGAAAGCTGTGGATCACGCCGCCGAAGGGGGCCAGAAGCGCGAGAAAGAAGTACCAGCCTCCGACCAGGAGGTTGAGAAAATACATCAGATATAGCGTGAAGAAACCGGCGATCACCGCGACGAGCGCGTAGACCACCCGCGTGCTCAGCTGGTCGGGGCTTACCTGCACGCCGGCGTACCAGCCCAGACATCCAAGCACGACGCTCCCCGTCAGACCGTGGATCAGTTTATGATAATGAAAGCCCTGCGTGCAGAGCACCAGGCCGGACACGATGCAAAAAAGCGCGGTCAGCCAGAACCCCGTCATCGTATCCGAGATCAGCGATACCGTGATCCGGTCCGCCAGACCGAATATGAGGGCCATAAACGACTGCCATACGCGTTTCACCCACGCCAGCGCAAACAGCATACGTCATTCCTCCTCCTGCTCATCATCCTTTTCGTCAAGGTGGGTGGTCTTCACCCAGCTCTTCTGTCCCGTAGCCTGACGCCAGATCGCCCGGAACACCGCGGGCATCTGCATGATGTTGTAGATCGGCTGGAAGAGTCCCGCAAGCAGGCACGCAAGCAGGCTCTCTTTTGTATCGTGCCAGTAGGATATGCAGTAAATGATCCCGGGTGCGAACACGAAGACCAGGATCACGCACATCATAACGATCAGTTCCCAGCTCGGATATATGGAGAACAGCTCGGGTATGATGCTCTTGTCCGTCAGGTAATAATAAAAGATCACGACCCACGAAAGGAGCTGGGTGAACACGGACAGCACGGTCAGCGTCGGGAGCAGCATAAAATAGATCAGCTCAAATCTCCCGTACGACGAGAGGAAACGGGAATTCTTGATGTCGCCCCAATACTTGATGCACTGGATCCCGCCCTGACACCATCTGGCCCTCTGCTTGACGTAAGCCCGGTATGTGAGCACACCCTGCTGCATGACTCTGTCATCCTGAAGGAGCCTCGTTCTCCAGCCCTTTAAAAGCATACGCAGGCTGAAATCGAAATCCTCCAGCAGGCACTCGGTCCACGGTTCCTCCGGATCGATCGCGCAGAAACGGTTGAACTGGCCGTTTCCGGCCGCGCCCACCGTTCCCGTGTACTCGCGTACGTTCTGCATGTTGTTGATGTATGTGAAAAACTCGATGTCCTGCAGAAGCGGCAGGAAATGATCCCGTGTAAACGTGCCGATCCGGACCCGGGCCTGGACCATCCCGACCTCCGGTTCCTCGTTCAGTATGACCGCCACCCGCTCGAGGACCCTTCTGTTGATATAGGTGTCCGCATCGAGCACGCTCATAACGCAGAAAGCCGGATCCAGTCCCTCTCTCCGTATGATGCTGTCGATCAGCTGGTAGGCGCAGTTTAAGCTCCTTCCCTTGCCCTGTCTGGCCTCCGGAAGGCGTTTCTGCAGAAGGATCAGCGGTTTCCCGTAGCAGTCATGATCGAAAATGCCGTCGTTCTCCACGGTCGTTATGATATGGCCGAATTCCTCGTGCAGATTCTCAACCGTGTCGTCATCGGAATCGTCGTCCACGACGATCACGCGGGTGTCCTTCATGTTCAGGTCCAACAGGGTCTTTACCGCCTGGACGATCACGTTCTCCTCGTTCAGGCAGGGGATCACGATAAAAAAGTGCATCTCGATATCGTCGCTGTACTCGACCTCCTGATCTCTCTGCAGCTTGGGAAAAAACGCAATGATGGAGATCCAGAGGTAGTAGACCGCCATCGTCAGAAAGGACAGGATCACGGCGATGATGACCAAAGCATAGATCACAGGGTTCATACTTTCCGGCTCCTGACGGATCCCGGCAGCAGATCCGGCGCTTTCCTGAGGATCTCCAGGCCAAACGCTCCTCCGAATCTGCGGTCCATATTTTGTTCCTCACCTGTTTCGGTCTGATTTTCCCGCCGGGATATCGCGCCCAGAAGGAAATAGGCGATGTCGTTGTCGCAGAGGTTCGCCGGTCTAACCGGGGGCACCGTGACCGGCATTTTCCGCGGAGCGACCTTTCCGTGCCTGCTTTTGGTCCCGTACTTGCGGATCTTGTTCCGGTAAGACATATAACGCATGGCGAAAAGGGCCAGCGCCACGATGACCGCTATGATATTGCCCGAGACCGGGATCACGATATCGAATCCCATGGAAAAAATATCACTTATTACTTTTTGAATGTAGCCCACGGCGCTTCCTCCTCAGAAATATCAGCCAGACCCAAAGCAAAACGCCCGAGATCAGTGAAACAAGATTCGTAATGAACGGGATGACGATAAAAACGTCGATCAGCATATCCCGCATGGAATCCCCTCCTTATCCGCTATGGCAGGAGCAAGCCCACCCAGCTGCACATCATGTGCCACCATGAAGCAATTTTGTCGCAGATGTAAAACAGCGCGCCGCTTCCTCCGAACCCGCGGAAAAACGTCAGGTAGAAGAAGTACGCAATCAGGACCACGATCAGGATGCAGCCGATCGCGACCAGCAGATTGAACAGCCACGCCAGGATGCTGATAAGATTGAATCCCGAGCGTTTCTTTTTCTTCTTTTTCGGAGGTGTTTTCCTCACCTGCTGCGGCTGCGCTGCCGCGGCTTCCTCCGGGACTTTCTCCGCCTGTGTCTGATTTACCGCGGCCGCCTCCGCCGTCGCGCTCGCTCTGTCCGGACCGGTCTCTTCGTTCTTCATCCAGACCGGCTGTCTCGTCTGGCTGAACAGCTCCGGATTCAGGCCGGAGCTCATCTCGGAGCGGAACAGGGTCGTCGGATCCGCGTTCTCATCCACGATGAAGCGCTCGCCGACCCGCGTTGCGGACCGGGTCAGCATATCCATGACCAGCTTGAGCTGGGACAGATAGTAGTTATAATTGTCGCTGAACGCCCTGGTCTTCTTCTGGATCGCTCTCTCGGCTTCTTCGCGCTGCTGATCCAGTTCTTTTTCCAGCTCGGCGCGCTTCCGGTCAAGCTCCTCCTCCAGTTCGGCGCGTTTCTGGTCCAGTTCGGCCTCCAGCTCGGCGCGCTTCTGGTCGATCTCCGTCTGGAGGTCGATCCTTCTCTGCAGGACCTCCAGCTGAAGATCGGAACGTCTCTGTGCGACCTCTTTTTCAATATTCGCACGTTTCTGAAGTATTTCGGTCTCGAGTTCCGTACTTCTGCGCACCGCATCCGACATCGTCGCCGCGTTCCGCGGCGAAGCCGCGCCATGCGCTTCCGGTCCGGATATCTTTCCTCCGTTGTCTTCCCGAAGTTTTCTGTCAAACAGTCCCATTCCGTATCCCCCCTTTTGGGCAGCCTTTCGTCAGTGTCCCGTCATTCAACGCGGATATCGTCCAGGAATGTCCAGCTTCCTCCCGGAAATACCGTAATGCGGATCCCATCAGCCGCGACCGGTTCCGCGGGAGCCGCTTCCGACTTTGAAACGCCTTCCTGCTGCGTGAACGTGTCCGTATAAAAGTTTACATAACTCATCTGGGAAATGTATTCGTACCGGACCTTCTCGGGCAGCATGATATGGGCCTTGCTTTCAGCATAATAGTTGGAGCTGATCCGGCTGATCCGGACGGGATCGTCAAATCGGATCTCCATCGTGAACGGTTTCCGGCCCTCCGAACGGATCCCTCTGTATTCCTCCCATTTTCCTTCTTCACGGGCAGATCCGTCCGTAAGCCCGGCTTTGGCGTATTCGTTGACCGTCAGCGTCCCGTCCTGCGCCGGGCAGATATCCACATAGTATCCTCCCGCCAGCCCGACGGGTTTTGTCCCGTTCGTATAATACTCTTTATATGCTTCATAGTAAGACTTGTTCACTTCCGCCAGACTGCTTTCGAGGACCGTATCCCAGCGGTGGATGCTGAATGTGATCAGCTTGTCCGCATAGGGAGCCGCCACCTCCATGCTTTCGATGAACTTGTTTATGGACATCGGCATTTTTCCCGCTAAGCTCTCCGGGATCCCGCCGCTCTGCTCACGCGCGTAATTCTCGCAGTTGACCCACATTTTGACCTTTCGGCCCCAGTTTTGGTTGACCTCGTCCACGGCCTGTCTGGTCGCCTGGATCCATGGGCCGACGCTTCCGTGCGTCTGCGTGCCGTATCCGATCCCATCCTGGGGAGCGATGATATCGATCTGCGAACCGGCAAGGATCGCCTTTACGCCGTCCTGCCAGGCGGTCATGTCGCTGTTGCGGAACATGAGCGGCGACACCATCACATCCAGCTTCCCGCAGCTGTTGTCCTTTTTCAGTCCGGCCGTCAGCGGCGCGTAATACTGCTCGGCGATCTGCTGGTAATAGGGGTAGTACTCCTCCGCGGATTCAAACTCAAAGGGCAGGTACCAGCCGGTCAGGACTTTTCCGTACCTGCTCCCGTACTGATCCCACAGAGATCGGGCCAGGCTTAAAGAAAGCCTGCTTTGCTCCCGCAGCCAGCCGTCGTCCTTAAACATATCTTTGTCAAACCACTCGTTCTCCGAGATCTGGAGCCCGGCGAAGACTTTCATGTTCAGTCTGTCCGCCGCGGTCAGGACGGACGGGATCACGCTGCGTTTCCGCTCCGCATCCGCGGTCCCGGCCTGTGTATCCTGCTGCTCATAAGGAAAATAGGCCTGGCTCCCGTGACTGCCGGTCCGGTAACTGTACTGGACGATAACGGTGTCGATCCCGATATCTTTCATGTTTTTCAGAGCCTGGTACCACTGTTCATCCGTCGCGTCAAACGAGAGTTCGGGGACGATGAAGATCCCCGAGACCCGGTTCCTTAGCGTTCCGTCCGAATAACCGGGGCCTGCCTTTCCGGCCGCCTTCGCTTCGATCCGGTTTTGGACCGAAGATCCTCCGAGTCCGAACAGGATCAGGCATGCAAATATAAGTATCTGAACAATACGCGTTCCCGTTTTGCTCTTCCTGTGAAAAGTTCCCAAAACCGATTGTTCCTTTCCGTTTAAATGACGGCGCAAAACCGCCCCGCGCCGGATCTTCCGGCGTGTTCCCAGTGAAAACTCATGCAGAAAATCAAACCTTCATAAAAGCGGCCTGCCGCTTAACCGGCCTGCGCCTTGAAGTCCCGGATCGTCTCGGAGGTCTTTTTGTAATCCTCGTGCACCTTCCCGATCAGCCGCTCGGCCTCCGCGCCGTTTTCCGCGCGCAGAGCCTCGGTGACGTCGCTGCTCGACTCGCCGAGCTCCGTGAAGCCGAGGTTCTGGCACACGCCTTTTAAGGTATGGGCCGCCCGGAACGCTTCCGCATAGTCCTTCGCCTCCATCGTACGGCAAAGCTGATTATAGCTGTCGTCATCCAAAAATTTCAGAACAAATTTCTGGATCAGCCTTTCGCTGCGCAGACGGCTGAGGACACCCTCATAGTCGCCTCCGATAGCGGTGTAACATTCTTTTAGAGTCATGATTCCTGTCCTCCTCCGTTTGGTTTAACTTTCCATGCGGTCCCCCAGTTCGGAAGCCGCAATAAAAATATCTTTCATGGAGTCGCTGTAGAACGCGTATCTTCCGCGTCCCGCGCGTTTCACCGAATAAAGGGCCTGATCCGCCGCCCTGAACAGCGCCTCGTAATCCCGTCCGACATCGGAGGTCTTCGCGACGCCCATGCTGATCGAAATCGTATAGTTCTCGAACTCGCAGTTTAAGGTGTTGAAAATACGGTCGATGATGCGCTCCGGATCGACGGTACAGTCAAGGAACAGCAGGAATTCGTCCCCGCCGATCCGAGAGGGAATATCGGCGCCGCGCGTGCTGTGCTTTAAGATCTCCGCGACATGCTTTAAAACGCTGTCCCCGAAGCTGTGACCGTAATTGTCGTTCGCCGATTTGAACCAGTCGAGGTCGAAGATCGCCAGCGCAAAATTCCCATCCACTTTCTTGTCCAGCCGCTCCCGGATCCATTCCCGCGCGCTCGCGTGGTTCAGAAGGCCGGTAAGAGAATCGCGGCTCGCTTTCCGCTCCAGTTCCTCGAGGCGCATACGCGTTTCGTGGATATCCACGGCCTTTCCCAGCGCCCCTTCATACTGCGGCGGATCGTCGGAAGACCAGATCGCGCGGGCGAAGATCCGGTACCAGTGGTCCTCCCCCAGGTAGTGCAGCTTGCACTCGAAAACGATCTCCGGGGATTCCGGCGTCGTGTTGTGAAGGCTCTTCGCCATTCTTGCCCAGGTGCCCTCCCCGAACACTTCATTGATCTTTTCGTCGTTTGCCGGATCCGTCGTGGTCTCATCGAGCCCCAGTTTTCCGGCTCCCCACTTTGACAGTATGACCATGGGCGGCGAGGCGGTGACTTCGAACTGGATCTCCTCGGTCGTGGAAACGAAAAATTCGTATTTGGTACGCTCATAGTCCAGAAGCCGCCGCGTGCGCTCGGACATCCCGACCCGCTCAAGGGAAAATCCCTGTCCGCCAAGGCTGTGCGGCTCCCGCGTGTTTTCCTGGAGGATCGCCTTCTCCTGGACTTCCTTCCGGATCTTTTCGGCGTTGTCCGAAAGGCATTTCAAAAGCAGCGGGCTGAACGCCCCGCACTCTCCGTTCAGGATCATCTGGACCGCCGTTTCCGGCGGGATCGCCTTCTTATAGACGCGCTCGCTTGTCAGCGCGTCGTAGACATCCGCCAGGGCCACGGCCTGCGCCGAGATCGGGATCGCATCCCCGACCAGACCGTCCGGGTATCCCCTTCCGTCGTAGCGCTCATGGTGCCAGCGGCAGATCTCGTACGCGTACTTGACCAGCGGGTCATCCTGATAAAACTGAAGGGATTCCAACATTCTGGCACCCGCCAGCGCATGGCCCTTCATGATGGCGAATTCCTCATCCGTCAGCCGTCCCGGTTTGTTGAGGATCTTCGAGCTGATGGCGATCTTTCCGATGTCATGGAGCGCCGAGGCCGTGCTGATGATGGAGATCTCTTCCTTCGAGAGGTTGTATTCGTCCGACATCTGCACGAGCTGCCAGAGCAGGAAATTCGTCAGAGTTCTGACGTTCAGGATATGCAGGCCGCTCTCGCCGTTTCGGAATTCGACGATGTGGCTGAGGATGTCGATCATCAGGCTGCTTCTTTTTTCCTTCTCGTAGATCTGGTCCTCGACCATGTCGATCAGCCGCTTTTGTTTTGCATACAAAAGGATCGTGTTGACGACTCGCCGGCGCACGATCAGCATGTCGAACGGGCGCATGATAAAGTCCACCACGCCCATCTCGTAGGCTTTTTCGACCTGGGTCGTGCCGCTCTCGGCGGATACCATGATGACCGGTATCGTCTCGATCCAGTTGTTTTGGTTCATTACCTTGAGAACGCCGAATCCGTCCATGCGCGGCATAACGATGTCGAGCAGGACGACGGCGATCTCGTCGCCCTGTCTCTGAAGGACCGATATCGCCTGCACGCCGTCCTCGGCCTCAATGATATCGTATTCGTCTCCCAGCATTTCCTCCAGCATCAGGCGGTTCATATCCGAATCGTCGACAACCAGTATTTTTTGCTTTCTCATTGATACTCTTCCCATCCTATGTACCTGCTCCCGCACAGGTACATTTGATTTTCTGTCTCATTCTATTCGCGGGATGCTCCGTCCGGATATGAAACATACGTCGATTTTGGGGCAGTTTCATCTTAGCATAAAACCGCCTGAAAAGACGGAGCGCGTATATTTGATCCCTATTTGCGCCGATTTGCCGCGGTATGCGGTCATATCATAAGGGATCCGCCGTCAGTCCTGCCCGCTGAGTTTTTTCATCAATTCGCCGATATCCACCGGCTTTGCGATAAATCCATCCATACCGCACGCCAGCGCTTTGTCCCGCTCCTCCGCAAGGGAGTTGGCGGTGCAGGCGTAAATGCGCACCGTCTTCGCATCGGGCCGTTTCAGCGCGCGTATCGCCTTTGTCGCTTCAAATCCGTCCATCTCCGGCATCAGCAGGTCCATAAGGATGACGCCGTATGTGCCCTCTCTGGACGCTTCGAACATATCGAGCGCTATTTTTCCGTTTTCCGCAAGGTCCGCCTCGAAACCGTAGTCCAGCAGGAGTTCCAGAATGATCTCCCCGTTGAGTTCGTTGTCCTCCGCCACCAGCACATGCGGATGCGGACTGTCTTTTGTCAGAAACGCCGGATCGTTTTCATCCTGCGCGATCTCCGACGGGGGCGCGGTAAACGTAAAGACAAAGGTGCTGCCCTCGCCTTTCTGGCTCGTCACGGTAAGATCCCCGCCCATGAGAAGCGCGAGCCTGCGGCTGATGGACAGCCCGAGCCCCGTTCCCTGGTTCCCCTTGGAGACGGTGTCAAGCTCCCGGGCGAAAACGTCAAATACATGCTTCTGGAATTCCGGGCTCATCCCGCGTCCGGTATCGGAAACGGAGAACGTCGTTAGCACGTCGCCTGCGGGCGTCATCTCCTGTTTCAGCGAGCACGTCACGCGCCCTCCCTCCGGAGTGAACTTCCGGGCGTTGTCAAGCAGATTCAAAAGCACCTGCTGGATGCGCACCTCATCGCCCAGGATACAGGGCCACTTAAGCTCTCCGTCGGTCTCGTAAATCAGGTCCTTCTCTTCCATTGCGTTTTGGGCGATGGAGCTCACCGTATCGGTCACCAAACCGAGATCGACCGGCTGTCTGGCAAGTTCCATCTGACGCGCCTGGAGCTTCGACGAATCCAGGATATCGTTCACCAGCGACAGCAGATATTTTGCGGTGACCGTGGACTGGCGCAGATACTCGCGCATACGCCCCTTATCGTCAAGTTTCTGCGACATCAGATAGTTGAGACCGATCAGGCCGTTTAACGGGGTGCGGATCTCGTGGCTCATGGTGGACAAAAACTGCCCTTTCGCCTTCGATTCCGCCCTGCTTTCCGTGATGCGTATGTGCTGCCGGATCAGCAGCAGCGCCAGTACGAGGATCACGACCGCCGATACCGTAAAGATCGTGGCCGCTACACGGTAACGGTACAGGAAATCCGCCAGCGTGTAGGAGTACTGGTTTTCCATGATGCCCTGGATGGTGCAGCTTCCGATCTGCTCCTCCGTCATGGCGGCTATCGCCTTGTTCAGAATGTCGATCAGGATCCGTCCGTCCTCCTGCGACGGCCCCTCCCCGTCTCCGATCGCGACAACGGCCGAAAAACAGAGCTGATCGTCGAGGCCGAGCACCGGGATGACTTTCAGTTTCTCATAGGACGGTTTGGAGAACCAGTATTCGACGACATACTGGTTCTGGATCATGATATCGGCCTCGCCGGATTTCACCGCGTCGAAGCACTCGGAGATCGAATCATAATCGCGCAGTTCAAAATTCGGATACATTCCGCCCAGAACCTTGCGCAGCGTTTGAGACCCCGTAGAGATCGCGACGGTCAGATGGGCGCTGTAACTGAAGTCCAAGTCCCTTCTCGCCACGACCACCTTCCGGCTGGACAGGTACGGGTTGCTGATCAGGATGCCCCGGGCGTTCTGATTTTCTTTATTATATTCAACGCTCGTTACAAGAGCGAGGTTCTCTCCCAGAAGGAAATCGTAGGTAATATCGCCTGCCGGAAGCGCGACATATTCAAACTGCAGGCCGCTCAGCCTTCCCAGGTAATCGAATATATAGCGTGATATACCGGCCAATTCCCCGTTTTTCCCGGTAAAGGAGACCGGTATGCGGTCCTGCACATAACCCACCCGGATAGGATCACGGTGGGCAGCTATGTATTCTTCCTCGGCTTCTGTAAAGGATATTCTCCCGTTATTTTCTTCCGCCAGAGCGGGAAAAGCGGCGGCACCAAACAGCGTCGCGCAAACCACAATCATTGCAAGTACAGTGCGAAACCATCTGCGCATCACAGTTCACGCCCCCTTTTCGGACATTCTCCACTGACTAAATTATATGATAATTTTAGGCGAACGTCAATATTCGTAATTAATAAAATGGGATTTTGGCGCAAATGACACAAAATAAAAAAGCCCGCTATAACGGACTTTTTGAATGCCGGTGACCGGACTTATATTTACAAATATTGATTTTTTTCGGATCTTGAAAAATCGGACAGGACCAGCATTGATTTCTGTCTCTTTGTATCATATCGTTATTATCACAAGTTTCTTGTAATTATCGTTGACTTGTCTGTTATTTTATGATATTCTTGCGATACGGGAGATGGAAAATATGCCTAAGAACATCGGAGGACTGCTAAAAAAATACAGAAACGATGCCGGAATAACCGTCAGACAAATATCGGATATTCTTATTGAAAACGGTTACAGGGCGTCTGAATCCACTATATACAGCTGGGAAAATGATAACAGCCAGCCTGTTCCGGGGGCATTGCTAACAATGTGTGCTGCATATGGAATCCGAAATGTACTTTCGGCCTTTGGATATGATGATCGTAATGATGATAACAGCGTCCGGTTAAACAACAGTGAAAAGAATCTCATAGAAAAATACCGGTTTCTTGACGCTGCAGGCCGTCGGCATATTGATATCATTCTGGACTGGGAATCCGAACGGATACATGATATATCCGTCTCCCGGTCTCGGGATACTCTTAACCGTATGTATCCTTATTTCCGCAAAATCACTTGCACCGGTGCCGGTTTTGGTTTTGACGACATTCCTTCTGATACCATTGAAGCCCCTTACATGGAAGGCGCGGATTTCGTTATCGGCGTAAGCGGCAATTCCATGGAGCCGGACTATCATGACGGCGATAAAATCTACGTCAGAAAAGCCGAACATATAGCGGCGGGAGACATCGGCATCTATACGATCGGCAATGAATGCTGTCTGAAGGAGCTGGGACCGGACAGCCTGATCTCAAATAATTCCACCCGCCAAAATATCCCCGACAGCGAACATATCCGCCTGATCGGGAAAGTGATAGGAAAAGTAAGCGAATAAAACTGCAGTAAATCAGTTGCACCATGACAACATAATGTGCTTAGCCGGGCAGCCGGTAGGGCGGCTGTGTCCCCGTTCCGAGTCTTGCGGAAAGGGGAAATGCTTATGAGTACATATGAAGAATTCATGGTTACTCTTACCATCGGTCTTTTGATCGTTGCAATTCTGAATCTGAACAATAAGTAGAGCCGCTCTGTCCCTGGAAAGATGAGCGGCTCTACTGAGTTGATCAATCGCCGGAGCGGGAAGACTTAACCTTCCTTACCGGCTGTCTTGTTAAACATATTATAGTCGCTGCTTGCGGCAATGTCAATACGCAGAACTGTCCGACACAACAGCTGTAAACGAATAGCTGTTTTGAAAGCCTATGCAACACGACATGCAACACGAATGGGATGAAACACGCTCCGCAAGTTTCACCCGTTATCGCGGCATTCGTCAGATCGACAAACGAGTTTGTCAGCCTGGCTCATTGCTCGCGTAAACAAAAAAGCCCGCTATAACGGACTTTTTGAATGCCGGTGACCGGACTTGAACCGGTACGAGGTTGCCCCCGAGGGATTTTAAGTCCCTTGCGTCTGCCTATTCCGCCACACCGGCAGGTGTGATAACGACCCGGATGGGACTCGAACCCACGACCTCCGCCGTGACAGGGCGGCGTTCTAACCAACTGAACCACCGGGCCGTATTTTCTTTTGTACCTCTGTTTCAGGGCTAGTGGACCTTCGGGGACTCGAACCCAGGACCGACCGGTTATGAGCCGGTTGCTCTAACCAACTGAGCTAAAGGTC
>CANQGL010000014.1 GCA_947623185.1 uncultured Lachnospiraceae bacterium | reverse complement strand
TCTAACATGGCGGCAATCGTTTCTTTGTTGGGCTGATCCAGCCGCACCTCAAACGGGAACCCGCCTGCCCGGAGGGATTGACGCAGAAAGACATTGATTGCAGTGGTAAGGTTGATTCCCAGTTCATTGTAAAGGCTCTCACATTGTTTCTTGATGTCGCTGTCCATGCGGACACTGAAATTTGTTGTATTTGCCATGAGACTGCCCCCTTTCTTTATCGGTTGCACACATATTATATATCATTTGCATTGCAAAATCAACTCATAAGATAGAAATTTTGAAAATTAAGGGGGATGCTCTATGATTGAAAGCATAATGACAAGCATCATCACCAGACGGGAAACCATGAGCGATAAAATCAGTCGTATGCTGAAAAGCGAGATGTAGATGACGGAAAAGGGGCAGCACGGCTGAAACGTAAAAAAATATGGTATAAAATGAATTGGAACATGAAAAAATCAACATTTAATTGAGATATTATCTCATATAAGCATTGATTTTTGCTTGAAAATGTTTATAATAAGAGAAGGAGGGTTGGAACATGCTCATTCAATTTAGATTCAAAAACTTTAAATCCTTCAGGGATGATACCATTCTCGACCTTTCTGCGACTAAAATTACGGAATACTCTAATCGGGTGGTTCAGATCGGTACAGAAAAAATTTTACCGACCGCGGCTGTCTTTGGCGCCAATGCAAGCGGAAAATCCAATGTGATCGAGGCGTTCCGCTATATGACTATTTATGTAATGGACTCTTTTGCATACGGCGGAGAGACCGACGATAAAAAATCGAAAACAAGAAGACCCAGACTTACTCCGTTTTTGTTTGACAGCAAGAGCAGAGATGCAGAGTCATCGTTTGAAGTCTACTTTATAACTTCAGAGGAAAACGGAGGCCGGTCATACAATTACGGTTTCACTCTGAATCAAAACGGAGTTATTGAGGAATGGCTTAATTCAAAAGCGAAAACAGCGAGAGAATATAAGCCCGTGTTTTACCGTAACGGAAGCGAGCTTGATTTATCCGGCCTTCCCGGGAAAATGCAGGACATTATAAAACTGTCGCTTTACGACGAGACCCTGATCGTTTCTCTTGGTGCGAAACAACGCATTTCCAGGCTGAAGATGATCCGAGACTGGTTTTGCAATGTCAATTTTGCAAATTTTGGAAATCCGTTTGAAAATGTTTTCCTTTCTTCTGTGATTCCGGAGGGATTCGCGGATGATAAAGCGGTTCAAAAGAAGGTAATTGATTATTTTTCCGCTTTTGATCCGTCAATCATCGGCTTTCGTGTCGAGGTCATGAAAGGCGACGACGAAGATGCGGAACATGTAAGAATCGATGCGGTCCATCATGTGATCGGGTCAGATGAAACAGCAGTTATCCCTTTGCAGGATGAATCGGACGGCACTCTGAAAATGTTCGCGCTGTATCCGGCCCTGCAGGATACGTTAAATACGGGAAGCATTCTTTTTGTCGACGAGCTGAATGCAAGGCTGCATCCGTTACTGGTCAGGAGCTTTTTGATTCTGTTTCTGAATCCGGAAACAAATCCGAATCATGCACAGCTGGTTTTTACAACTCATGATTCGTGGCAGCTGTCCAACAATCTGCTTCGCAGAGATGAAATATGGTTTACGGAGAAAGCTCCGTCCGGAGTATCGACACTTTACTCCCTCGCCGATTTCATAGATGACGTCGGCGTAAAAATACGAAAGGATGAAAGCTACGAAAAAAACTACCTTCTTGGGAAATACGGGGCAATTCCGACGCTTAAATATTTTGATATGTTCAGAGGGGAGTAAATATGGCGAGATCAGACCGGTCAGGAGTATCACAAGGACAATCCGCAGATTTATTCGATATTAAATCGGTTCGGAAACGAGGACCGGGCGATTCGGATTGCGGCCGCACGGCTGCACGGGTACTTACGGGATGGCGTGGACAAGCCTTCAGAAATGTGTCCGTGCAGTACTATGTACGAACTGATAGGCGAAATCCGCGATAAAACGAAGCATAACGCTATGGAAGGCACAGGAATGAACAGCTAAAGATCATTTCTGCGCATCCGAAAAAAATGAAAAGGAGATTTGAAATGGCTTTTAACGGTACAAAGGGGAGTAAATTCGTGACGCCCGAGGAGGCGGCCAAAGTGGTCTGCTCCGGCGACTGGGTGGATTACGGTTTTGGAGGCGGATTTCCGGAGCTGATGGATAAGGCGCTCGCCGCCAGAAAGGACGAGCTTAAGGATGTGAAGATCCGGGGCGGGCTGGTGATCCGGCCGCGGATCGAAGTCGTCGAATGCGACCAGGAACAGTCCGCGTTTACCTATTACAGCTGGCACATCGGCGATTATGAGAGAAAGCTGCAGAGCCGCGGACTCTGCCGGTTCATGCCGATGATCCTGCGTTATCTGCCGGACATCTACCGTCACCATATCCGCGTCGACGTGGCGTTCGTGCCGGTATCCGCACCCGATGAGAACGGTTACTGCGGGCTGGGAATTTCAAACTACGCATGGCCGACGATCATTGAGGCGGCAAAAACGGTCGTTTTTGAGATCAACGAGCGGTTGCCGCGCCTGCAGGGACTTAACGGTTCGCATCGGGTCCACATTTCCCAGGCGGACTATATCGTGGAGGGAGAACACGAGCCGCTTCCGGTCCGTACCTACCGCGAGCCGTCCGAGACGGAGACCGCGATCGCAAAACTTGTCGTAGACGAGATCCCGGACGGGGCGGTCCTTTCGCTCGGAGTGGGCGGCGTCCCGTTCACGGTCGCGAAGATGCTGGCTGGATCCGACGTAAAGGACCTCGGCTGCCATACCGGAACGATCAGCGACGCGTTTCTGGCGCTTTACCGCGCGGGCAAGCTGACGAACGCAAGGAAAGAGATTGATGCCGGGTATTCGACATGGAACCTGGCGATGGGATCGCAGGAGCTCTATGAGTGGCTCGACGCCGAGCCGGATATTTTCCACCCAGGCGATGTCGATTACGTCCATTCCCCGGAGCGGATCGCGAAGATGAAAAACGTGATCAGCATAAACGGCGGCGTGGAGCTTGACCTTATGGGGCAGGAGAACGCGGAGTCGGCGGGCAGCCGCCAGCTCTCCGGGACGGGCGGTCAGCTCGATTTCCTCGAGGGCGCGTTCCGCTCCGAGGGAGGAAAAGGCTTTATTTGCCTCGCCTCGACGCATACGAAGAAGGACGGCTCTCTCAAGTCGAACATCGTGCCGTTCATACCCGGCGGCAGCACCGTTTCCGCGCCGCGCAGCCTGATCCAATATGTCGCGACGGAATACGGGATCGCGAAGCTGACCGGACTTTCGCTTCTCGAACGCGCGGAAGCTATGGCGCGGATCGCGCATCCGCAGTTTCGGGATGAGCTCATGCGGTACGCGAGGGAGAACTTCCGCTAGGCAGCAGGAGCCGGCATATTTTGTGGAATCCCCGAAAAAATCCCTGTGAAATGGGGAACGATTTAAGTATGAATAAAAATGGAATCTCGCAAAAGCCGCACACCCATAAGGAAGTAATGGTATCTTGCAGGGCAGCATGGCAAATTGCTATGCTGTCCTGCTTTTTCTTTCTCGTTCAATGGTCTGCTTGCCCTCGTCCTGCTTCAATTCCCCGACGAAGTTCCAGATAATCTGGATTTTCTGCCGCCGGTGGCCGCTGGACTTGTCCGGTGCGTGGACGATAATCTTTTTTACAAACTCGTTGACAATCGTGGGTGTCAGTTCGGTAATCCCTACATACTTCCGAATGACTGCCGCAAACCTGTCAAAATCCGCTTTGTCCTGCTCGTAGGCATTTACCATTTCCCAGTCTGTCTTAACCTTTTCCGTCAGTTCTTTCTGTTCCGCTTCATACTCGGCGGATAACTTCAAAAACCGTTCGTGAGAGATTGCGCCGGATATATCGTCTTCATAAATACGCTTGAAAATCCGGTCAAGTTCCGCTATCCGCTTTTCGGCTTGGGCGATTTCCCGCTTGCGCTTTTTGGCCGCCTTTTCCGCTTCTTCAAACCGCTGCTCATACACCGCCTTTTGGAAACTCATAATGTCCTCAAAGAACATGGCGGTTACATCGAATATCCGGCGCAGCACAAACCGTTTCAGCGTTTCTTCGCGGATAAAGTGCATGGTGCAATCCCCCGTATTGCTCTTGTACCTCGCGCAGCGGTAACAATCCTGCTCCGGGGTCATGTTCTTACCCGTAGCAAAATGTAGTTTGCTGCCACAGTCAGCGCAGTAGAGTAAGCCGGAGAACAGTCCTTGCCGCTGGGCTTGTTTGGCGGGGCGGCGTTTGTTTGCCCGTAGTTCCTGTACGCGCTCCCACACTTTTTCATTGATGATAGCGGGTTGTGTGTCGGGGAAAATGCGGTGATTTTCCGGGGCGTTTTGCAGACGCTTTTTCAGTTTGTGGGACTTGGAATAGGTTTTGAAGTTCACCGTACACCCCGTATATTCTGGACGCTCCAATATCCCCGCAACAGATTTTGGGTCCCATTGATAGAGGTTTTCCGGCATAGGCTTCCCGTCCCGTTTTGCGTAGTACGCCTTGACGGTCAAAATCTTGTTTGCGGTCAATGCCTTTGCGATCTGCATCGGCCCTTTTCCGGCAACGCACAAGTCAAAAATCCGCTTGACGATCTCGGCGGCTTCCTCGTCCACAATCCACTTTTTCTTGTCGGTGGGGTCTTTCACATACCCATAGGGCGGATTGCTGCAAAGATGTTCCCCGGCGTTGCCCTTTGCCCGCATGACAGCGCGGATTTTCTTGCTGGTATCGCGGGCATAGAAATCGTTGAACAGATTGCGGAATGGGGTAAAATCGTTGTCGCCCTTGTCGCTGTCCACACCGTCGTTGATAGCGATATACCGTATATCGCGCTCGGCAAAGAAACTCTCGGTGTAATAGCCGACTTTCAGATAATCCCGCCCCATGCGGGACATATCCTTGACGATAACGGTTTTGACCTTTCCCGCTTCCGCAAGCCCTATCATCTCATTCCAGCCGGGCCTATCGAACGTTACCCCAGAAACGCCGTCATCAATGAAAAAAGTTGGATTTGGAAAATCATTGTCCTCTGCATACTTCAAAAGGATTTTCTTTTGGTTGGCTATGCTGTTGCTTTCACCGTCCAAAGCGTCCTCTTGGGAAAGCCTTGCATACAAAGCGGTGATGTTGTCGGGATATGTATTCATGGTTCATTCCTCCTGTAATGAACGCCCGACAAACAGGTTGCTATCGTTATTATAACGCTCCGTCATTTCCTTGTCACCAGGCGTTTTCACGGTTTCCGCTTTGATAAGGCGCGTCATCTTGTCGTAGAGCAGTTCGGAGCCGCCGCAGGAAGTTTCAATTTCAAAGATTGTCCCGCCGATTTTGTAGCATACGGTTTCATTCAGAGGGTTGCCCTTTTTGGGCAGTAAATCGCTATGTTCTGCTTCTCGCTTCCGTTCCATTCCTTTCCCGTCCTTTCCTTGTTTTGAGTAGGGAGCAAGCACAGCAAATGAGTACCCATTTGCCGCTTGCTTCTTCCGTAGCAAGCATAGGAAAGGGGTACCCTTTCCGCAAAATGCGCCGCATTTTTTTGTTGGAAAAAATCCCAAACCCTTAACTTGTCCCTCTACTTACTACAACACCCGGAAACTCAAAAATGCCAAAGATTTCACAGAAAGTTCACAAAGATTTTTTGCGCTCGGTACTGTATAGGTTGGGGTGTGCCGTTTGGCAAAGGGGAGCAGAGATTTTCCCTTTCACTACTAATACGTTCAGCTCACCCCGTTTGGGCAAAGTCGGAGCAAAAAATGTGCTTTTCCCTCTACTCAATATCCAATCGAAAAAGGGCGGTTTGTTGCATGGAACGAATAATAATTTGAACAGGTAGGATCGCTTTCGTATTGCAAGAAATGCCGAAATCCTGTATGATAAAATAAAAACAAGTCGAGAAAGGAGAGCAACCATGTATTCTGTTACTCAAAGGATAAAGGCTATTAAACAACCAAGAGGTGGTTACATAAAACCCAAAGAGTTTTCGGTTACTGTCCTTGATGATGGTATTCAGCTTCATACAGATGAAAATATACATACAAGTTTGATAGGATTAGCTGTCGATTATTTAACTCGATATATGATGGGAACACCTGTAAACGAGGCTTTCCAAATATCTCTGTTAGGCGCAGAGCGAGTTAGGGAAAGCGACTATGCACAAAAACTCCTAAAGAAGATTAAAGGGTTAGATGATTTATCAATTTCCAATTCTTGCAAATTAGTTGGATATGATGTTTGTTTTCGTGCAGGATTAATGGGATATAGACCTGTCCAAGAAATCTCCCCAAACAACGAGACCATTGAAAACATCCGCACAATGGTTAACCGTTGCTTGGATTTTTGGAAAGAATATGGACCGATAGTTTTAGATGGATTTACCTTTGAAGGCGGCTACACCAACACCGTTTCAACTGGTGACGGTGATTATTTAACAAATGATACTTTATGGGATTTCAAAGTTTCCAAAGAGGCTCCAAAAAATCAGTACACATTACAGTTGTTGATGTACTATATAATGGGCTGTCATTCAATACATAAAGAATTTCAAACAATAAAACGACTTGGAATATATAATCCCCGATTGAATACCGTCTATCTGTTGAATATATCAGACATAAGCAAGGACATAATCAAAGAGGTGTCGACCGAAGTAATAGGGTACTAACGATTTTTCTGAATAGCAAAGATGGGAAAACCGTCAAGGATAAACTACGCGCTTCGCGTCCTTGACGGTTTTCCCATCTTTGCTGTTTGGCAGACAAGAGGGCGCAAACGGATAGACCGCTTGCGCCCTCAATCTATGATGATGTGTTACGCGATAGGGCACAAAAATGCCTTGCGCCATGCGGTTTTGCAGACTTGAAAACACGATAGTCGAGCGTTTCTATTCCCACCCTCAAAAATGGCTGTCTACTGCGTAACATTTTGCCATACCAGCGTGGATATTTAGACGGGCAAAAAGCCTTGATTTATGCGGCTTACAGAGGGCGGAAACAAGGCAAGTAATATCATATCCCTCGAAAGCGCAAAAATGCCTTTCTATTGTTCCACGCGATATAGAAAAAGCGGGCAAGAAGTCTTTGACCTCTTACCCGCTTTCTGTTGCAACCTGTCTGCCAGCCGTTAAGTTAGTTTGTTTTCAAACCTTCCTTATCGGTGGTTGGCAAAATAGAGATTCCATTTTTTTATGTCCGAATGAAAAGAAATAATTGACATACATAATATAATGTTATATAATCATCTATAATGAAATATAGCAAAGAAATATAAAGCTTAAACGCGGAAAGGATCAAATATGCCGGTAATCAATTACCTTCTGGAAGATGGACAAGATAAGGATTTTGATTATTACCGCCGGCCGGGAATTATTAAAGGACCGGATGGAACGCTTGTAGTTTATTATGAGGGGCAGTGTTTTCGTTACCCACGGTATCAAAAGCTGTTTTGCCGGGTGAGCAGTAATAACGGACATACATGGAGCGAAAGGATCGAACTGGCTTCCGGTGGACAGACTGGTATGCTTCATAACATTATGATGGTGGCCGGAAAAACAGAAATCCATTGTGTCTGGAATATTCAATACAGACAGCTTTGGCATTGTACCAGCAGAGATGGGCGGTCGTGGGGGCAGCCGGAAGATTTGACAAGAAAACTATGGAATACGGAAACGGATTATCCGTGGAATGCTTTCGGAACGGGATCCGGTCATGGAATCAGATTGAAGAGTGGGAGAATTCTGATCCCAACATGGTTTACAACAGGTGGCGATGGACATAAGCCATCGGGATTTGCCAATATATATACAGATGATGAATTTCAGTCTGTCGGGATCGGCAAAGTACTGAAAGCTGAGAAAGAGCACGAGTGGCTGCTTAATCCTAATGAGGGAGCAGTTGTTGAACTGAATGATGGGACGGTATTGGCGACGGTGCGGCACGACTGTCCGGAGCGTCAGCGGGCATTTTGCAAAAGCAGAGGCGGAACGGGGGAATGGACGGACATAAAGCTCAGGCCGGATCTTCCCGATCCGATCTGTCACGCGTCAATGGAACGCTTGGAAACAAACTCCGGAAATGGTGACGGAGACATTCTGTTTTGTAATTGTGATAATCCGGATGAAGGAGTGGCAGAGAAGATAAAGAGAGGCGAATGCCGTTATAACTGGAGCGATGATGCCCGTAAGAATCTGACATTGAGGATTAGTCATGATGGAGGAGAACATTTTTCCCAAGGACTTTTGCTCGCAGAGAAGGGCGGCTACAGTGATATAGCCGCGTCTGACGGAGAGATTATCTGCGTTTATGAAACGGGCTGGGATAAAAATACGGAAACCTGCATTTTCCCGCGCCAGATCGGTATTTCAGTTGTCCCTTTTAAAAACCTTCAGGATTAAAGGGGAAAGGAGAAAGCGGCCATGAAGCAAAGTATGATTCGCAGAGAATTTGCAGTCATGAACAACGCTTACAGCAGATACACCTTTTCTTATTTCCTCGGCAGTATGGAAAGATTGGGATTGAGCCTGATTGATCTCTGGGGCGGAATTCAGCATTTTGATCCGTTCTCTGCTGATGAGAGTTCAATAGGCATACTAAGGAAAACTCTGGCTGACAGAGAAATGAAAGTGTCTTCCTATACACCGGAAATCCTGGCCTATCCATTTAATTTCGCAGCTGCAAGCGCGAAAACAAGGAAAGATAGTATTGAGTATTGCAAAAGGAATTTGTGGATAGCGTCTGAACTTGAAGTCCCGGTAATGCTGATTTCTCCAGGATATGGAATGTGGGATGAGCCATATGAAGAAGGATTTAAGCGATCGCTTGATTCAATGCATGCGGCTGCAGAGATTGCAGAAGAGTACGGCGTGAAACTTGCGCTTGAACATCTGACGCCCCAAAGCTCCAATTTGCTTACGAATGTCAATAAGGTCGAACGTATGGTTAACGCTGTTAACAGCCGATTCCTGGGAGCTGCACTGGATTTGGGCCAGATGAGTGTGTTCAGAGAAAATGTTGACGCTTATTTTGATAAGCTGGGGACTAAAATATTTATGGTACATATCATGGACGGAACGCCGTCCTGCCATCTGGCTTTTGGAGAGGGGGTTCTTCCATTAAAGCAATATTACGAAAATGTGAGGGAGCGAGGATACAACGGACCACTCACATTGGAAATTAATGATGGAAGATACTCGGGAGCTCCACATGAGGCGCTTGCTAAATGCGTGGAAATGATCCGTACATGGTGAAAGGAAAACACGTCAGGTGTATTGATTAAAAACAAGAAGATGAGGATGGTATGCAATGGCTGATGAAAAAGCACTGGAAATGAAAAATATTTTTAAGAGCTTTGGCGGTGTTCATGCCCTAAAGGATGTCAGCTTTAACGCCTACCGCGGGAAGGTGAATGTCCTGATGGGGGAAAACGGTGCAGGCAAGTCAACTTTGATGAGGGTTCTTGCCGGTGCTCATGAGCGTGATTCCGGTACAATCCTGATTGACGGAAAACAAGTGGAGATTTCCCGCCCCCAGGATTCAAAGGCAGCGGGCGTTGCAATGATCTATCAGGAATTGAATTTGGTTCCTCAGATGAGCGTAGAAGCAAACATGAACTTGGGAGATGAATGGGTCAGAAAAGCCGGATTTGTAAGGATACGGGACTCAATTAATCGAGCCCAGATGCTGCTTGATGAATATGACCTGGATATTGATGCCAGAGCAGAAGTTAGTTCACTGAGTATAGCGGAACAGCAAATGTTGGAAATTGCAAAGGCGCTGGCCTCTGATGCAAAAATCATTGTAATGGACGAGCCCACGTCATCTCTTACAGCAAAAGAAGTAAATGCCCTCTTCCGCATTATCAGAAGGCTTACATCGGAGAACAGGACGGTTATTTATATATCTCATCGAATGGAAGAGGTATTTCAGATCGGAGACTATGTATCGGTGATGCGAGACGGCACAACTGTCGGCGAATGGCCGATTTCAGAGGTGACGCAGTCAGATTTGATCGCAAGTATGGTCGGAAGAAACATTAACAATATGTTCCCAAAAGAAAAAGTACCGATCGGTGATGTGGTGATGAGCGTAAAGGGGCTCACCCACAGAGGGCTGTTTGAAGATATCAGTTTTGAGGTCAGAGCGGGAGAAATCCTGGGATTCTCCGGATTGGTAGGAGCGGGGAGAACGGAAGTGGCCCTAACAGTATTTGGAGCTATGCATGCAGATGCAGGAGAAGTTTTCCTACATGGCAAGAAAGTGCATATTCGTTCCCCGAAGGATGCGATCGCGCACAAAATTGTATATATCCCCGAGGACAGAAAAAAGCTTGCATTGGATCTGCGAGCCAAGATCTCCGACAATATTTCCCTTGGAGTTTTGGACATGCTTTGTGACAAATTCGGGTTTGTTAACAAAGCGGCTGAGAAAAAGCTGTGCGAAGAGCAGAAAGAAAAATTCAGAATTAAAACTCCGGACATGTCATTCCCGGCAAACAGCCTATCAGGTGGAAACCAGCAGAAAGTGGTTTTGGCTAAATGGCTGTCGCGCGATGTAGACGTGATTATCCTTGATGAGCCTACGCGAGGAATTGATGTGGGATCAAAGGAAGAAATCCATCACCTGATCGTGCAGCTTGCACGGGAAGGGAAAGCGATCATCATGATTTCTTCAGAGCTTCCGGAGGTGCTCGGAATGTCCGACCGGGTGCTTGTGATGTATGAAGGCCGGTGCATGGGAGTGATTGACGCTGAAGACGCTACACAGGAAAAAGTCTTGTCATATTCATTCGGACGAAATGAAGAAGGAGGAACAAAAAAGTGAAAGAGAAAAAATCCGTTTCGATTATAGAGGCAATCATAAAATGGCCTCAGACAGGAATCACATTAGCGTTGATCATTCTTTACCTGATTCTGGCGTTTGCGCCGACGGAGGCACGGAGTACATTTTTCCTCCCGGGCAATATCGTAAATGTGCTTCGTCAGTCTGCGATCAGCATTGTCATCGGGATCCCGATCACATTTACAATGGCCGCCGGGCTTTTGGATCTTTCAATCGGTTCCCTTGCCTGTCTCGGAGCGATTGTGACCTGTGCACTGATTACGGGACATTCCAGTTCCACAATGGAAATTTGCCCGCAACTCCCGATATGGGCGGCAATCATAATTGGCATGCTGGTAACCTCACTTTTTGGCTACATCAACGGCCGTATCATTACCGCGCTTGCATTGCCGCCGTTTATTGTCACACTGGCAATGCAGGAAGTTGCTAAGGGTGCAGTCCTTTCCTTCTCAAGGGGTTTCCCGGTATCCAATCTTCCGGCATCGGTGCTGGCAATGGGAAGAGGAACATTGTTTGAAGTCCCATATACCGTATATCTCATGCTGATCCTTCTTGCTGTTTTCTGGATCATATTGAGTAAGACTAAGTTTGGACGTCATGTGTATGCAATCGGGGGAAACCCGGAGTGCGCCAGATTATCTGGAATTAATGTAAAACGTACAAAGATCATAATCTATGTGATTAACGGAGCCATGGCTTGTGTCGCCGGATTAATGGTTTCATTCCGACTTGGCTCGGCGCAGACGGATTTGGGAGCGACATACGGTCTGGATGCCATTACCGCTTGTTGCCTTGGAGGAACCGCAATGGGCGGTGGCAAGGGCTATATGTTTGGTACGATTTTAGGATGCATTTTTCTGACCTCATTGTCAACGGGTTTTAATCTGATGAATGTAAACGCATACTATCAGCAGATCATCAAAGGCGTTGTTTTGATCATTGCGATCGCATTTAACGCCCGGAATGGAATCACGTTCAGGAGGAAGGAAAAAGAAGAGTCCAAAGAACAAAAATAAAAAGGAGTAAAGGAGAAAGAACATGAAAAAAACAATGGCATTACTGATGGCAGCAGCGATGGTATTAAACCTTGCAGCATGCTCGGGGTCTTCGGGCAGTTCACAGACAACGGCAGCAGAGACAACAGCAGCGGAAGCGACTACGGCAGCCGAAACGCAGGCAGCCGAGCTGGCAGAAGAAGCCACTGAGGCATTGGGCGGAGTCGTGGCAGACATGAACGGAGACGGAAAAACAACAATCGCGTGCGTACACCGTAACCTTTTGGGCGCTTCCGGTGTTAACTTCCGCGCCGCGTATTATTACTCGGCTGCGCAAATGGATGACGTTGAACTGATGTTTTTTGATGGCAACCAGGATGTAACGAGACAGTGTAATTATATTGAGGACTGTATGTCATCTAAGGCATGCGATGCATTTGTTGTCTGGACCTGCGATCCTGATGGAATTGCCGGAACCGTACAGGCGGCGCACGATGCCGGTTATCCGATCATTGTGATTGACATTTCCCTCGATGTTGATCAGGAAGCGTATGTAACAGCCGGAAACTATGACATGGGCGTGCTGACTGGTGAGTCGGCGGTTGAGTATCTTACTAAAAAGAATGGTTCACCTTCGGGCAATGTATATGTTATAACTGCGACCAATCAGTCTACGGCCCGTGACCGCGTTGCAGGATTCCTGTCTATTATCGAGCAGTATCCCGATATTAAAGTGGTCGATACCTATGATATGCCGAGCTCCAGTGTTGATGACGGCGTTGCCCTGGCAGATGATCTGATCCAGAGATATCCGGAAGGAACGATTGACTTGTATTTCTGCATGAACATGTCTCCGATGCTTGGACTTATTTCGGCGGCAGCCACAGCAAATAGGACTGATTTTGTCCTGGTAGGCGGATTTGACTATAATGATACCTTTGTCGAAGAACTTCAGAAGGGCGAAGGAAACACGATTCTCTGGTCGTTTGCAGCGCAGGATTGCTTCCGCATCGGTAGTCAGGCATTTGAGCTGGCAGTAGAAGCCGCAAAAGGAAATCTTCCGGCTGAAAAAGAGTACATGGTACCTGGCGATCTGGTTACAACAGAAAACCTTGATGAATATCTTGAAAACTATAATTTCTATCAGGAGCAAATCCTGCAGTATCAGTAAGACAGATATTATCCACGCACGGGGCGGCTCGTTTCGCCCCGTGCGGAACAGAGATTGAGTGCGAGAAGGGATAATCATGAAATTTGCAGCAGTTGGTTTTACCTGCGTTGACGTTTATAAAAATCTGAATATCAGTTATCCGACCGGAAATGGTATTGATCTGATGTTTAATTTAATGGAATTGATTCCGGATCTCAGGGGCTCTGTAGTAACAGCAGTAGGAGATGATGAAAATGGAAACCGCATGCTTACTGTATGTAGAGAACGTGGTGTTGACGTAAGCCATGTTACAGTGGTTCCCGGCGGTATGACAGCGGTAATTGAAATGCTGCTGAACGGGAAGGACAGAATTCATCATCACGCTGATAAAGGTGTTATGATTCCGTATCAACCGACGGATGCGGATATGGATTTTATCCGGTCACAGGATTATATTCATACGGATCTGTCGTGGCAGGTTACTGGACTTTTGGGCGACATGAGGAAAAAGGGGACAAAAATTTATTTCGATTTTTCAAAACGGTACCAACATAAAGATGTACCGGAAATACTAAAAAATATAAATTATGGTATTTTTTCTTTTGAAGAAGAAAATGAAGAGGTTCGCGAACTGCTGAAGACAGGATGCGGCATGGGAGCTGAGATTTTGATCGCTACATTTGGAGAAAAAGGTTCGCTTGCTTTTGACGGAAAGGAATTCTATAGGCAGCCGTGCATTCCGGCTTCCCGGCTTATAAATACGGTAGGAGCAGGTGATTCATTCGGAGCAGGATTCATGAGCGGCCTGCTCAGAGGAGAAGACATTCCTACTTGTATGAGACGCGGGGCGTTGAAGTCATCTGAGATTGTCAGTATTTTTGAGCCTTATCATAATAAAGGAAACAAAAAGTAAAGGAGAAGATCATGGTTATTGATATGCATGTACATCCAGTGCTGTTTGGTCCGATCTGTACGGACAGTAAGCGCTTGGAATTCCGGAAACAAGCATTTGGCCTGTATAAATCCTCGCCGATTCCGATGGAGCAAGTGATCGCGGTAATGGATCATGCGGGCGTTGATAAAGCGGTGATTCTGGCGGAAGACTATTCCGCCGTCATGGGCGAACCGGCAGTATCAAACGAAGAGATTCGCCTGATCATGGATACGGTGCCGGAAAGATTTATCGGATTTGCAAGTGTGGATCCGAGAAACGATAATGCCGTTTCTGAACTGGAGAGAGCATTCCGGACGCTTAATTTATGTGGATTGAAACTTAACTTGTCGCACCTTCAGATGAGCCCTGATGACAAACGCCTTGAGCCGCTGTTTAAACTGTGCGAAAAAGAAAATAAACCTGTTATGTTTCACAGCGGCTTCAGTTGGGAACCCGATTCTCCGTCAAAATATGGGCGGCCAATCCTCTACGAGGACATAGCCGTGCAATATCCCACGCTTCACTTCTGTCTTGCGCACCTTGGCTGGCCGTGGGTAGATGAGCTCTCTATGCTGCTTTTAAAATATCCTAACGTTTACACGGATACTGCGACTGTTTTCATGGATAGCCCAAAGAATTATTATGAGCAGATTTTTATGAAAAACATGGCACCTGGCTGGCTCCAAAATAATCTGATGGACAAAGTGATGTATGGTTCCAACCTTCCGCGTTTCCGCCAGGTACGGACCAAAGATGGACTTATGAAACTTGGGTTGCGTCAGGATGTGCTGGAAAAGCTGCTGGGAGGAAATGCAAAGGTGTTTCTCGGAATGGAGGTAAGGGACTATGCTTATTAAGTCGTATACGCAGGAAATTGCCAGCCGCCAGGAATTCGAGATGATTAAAATCACGGATAAAGTTCGTGAAGCGGTTGCAGACAGCGGGATTAAAAATGGTGTGGTGTTTGTGATCTCTATGCACACGACGACTGCCATTATGATAAATGAAAACTTGCCTTGTGTGGAAAAAGATATTGAGATGACGCTTGAGCGCCTGATTCCGACAGATTATCCCTATGTACATACGCACATGCTGCCCAGCTATGGGACTTGCAGCGGAAACGCTCCCGGGCATCTGAAATCGATGCTCTGCGGGAATCATTGTGTTCTGCCGGTGACCGACGGAAAAATGGCCGGTGGAAAAGCTCAGGATATTTATTTTGTGGAGTTTGACGGACTGAAAATAAGAAAATATACAATCCAGATAATGGGTGAATAAAAGGAGGGTTCTTATCAATGAGCTATATGATCGGAGTTGACGTTGGAGGAACATTCACGGATTTTTCGGTCTTTGAACAGGAGAGCGGAAGACTGTTTCATTTTAAGCACAGTTCCACCAATTACGATTCTTCAGTCGCGATCGTGAACGGTATTCTGAAGATTTTGGAGATGGAAAACGCATCTACCGCTGAGGTGACCTATCTGGCGCACGGAACAACCGTATCGACCAATGCGCTGATCGAGAAAAAAGGAGCGAAAGTTGGACTGATTACGACAGAAGGATTCCGCGACATTATGGAAATTGGCATCCAGAAACGGCCATTTATGTATGATACACTGGGGCAGAAGCCACAGTCGTTAATCCAAAGCGGAATGAACTGTGAAGTGCCGGAACGTATTGCTCATGACGGAACGGTCATGAAGGAGCTGGACGAAGAAGAGGTTCGCAAGCTGGTACGTTATTTCAGGAAACATGCGGTCGATTCGATTGCTGTTTCTACATTGTTCTCTTTTGTAAATCCGGTTCATGAAAAGCGCATTAAAGAGATCATAGAGGAGGAGTATCCGGGTGTTTATACAACGATCTCCAGTGAGTTGGTACCAGAATTCCGGGAGTATTCCCGCATGAGCACTACTGTCCTCAATGCTTATCTGGGACCGGTTATGAAAAAGTATGTCAATAATTTCCAGGATTCTGTGAAGCGAATTGGGATTCAGACGGAACCATATGTCACACAGTCAAACGGATCGATCATTTCGATTAAAGAAACGATTGAGTGTCCGATTAAGACTGCAGTTTCCGGACCATCTGCCGGAGTAATTGCGGCTGCGAATATTGGGAGACAGTGTGGGGCAGATAAAATCATTACATTTGATATGGGCGGAACCAGCGCGGATATTAGCTTGATTGAGAATTATCAGGCACAGATATCAAACGAACGCTTGGTAGAGGGATATCCGGCCAGAATTCCTATGATTAATATTATCACGATCGGAGCAGGTGGCGGATCGATCGCCAGAATCGATGAAGGCGGTGTGATGAAAGTCGGACCTGATTCAGCCGGCGCGACGCCCGGACCCGCCTGTTACGGCCGGGGAGGAACCCTTCCAACTGTGACGGATGCCAATATTTATCTTGGGAAGCTGAATCAGGAAAAGATACTCGGAGGACGAATGGAGGTTTACCTCGATAAGGCCGAGGAGGCAATCAGGAAAGAACTTTGTGAAAAATCCGGGCTTACCATGGAAGAAGCTGCAAATGGAATTATTTCTGTTGTTAATTCCAATATGATGCGTGCGATTCGGGTAGTATCTGTGGAAAAAGGGTATGATGTTCGTGAGTTCAGCCTTATGGCATTCGGTGGGGCTGGCGCACTCCATGCCTGCGAAGTTTCTGAGGAACTGGGAATCCGTACTGTATTGATTCCTCCGTCACCTGGAACACTTTGCAGTTTGGGACTTCTGATGGCGGACACGAAGTTTGACTTTTGCCGTACAAAGATTATGGACGGAACACCGGAGAATATTCAGGCCGCTCAGGAAATATTCCACAAGCTGGAGGCAGACGGAGATGCGATGCTGACAAAGGAAGGAATCGCTGAGGATGCCCGAGCTTTTGAATGGGCGCTTGATATGCGCTATGATCGGCAGAACTATGAAATCACGGTACCGCTTACCGCTCCGGCGTTAGACGAGGAAATCCTGAAAAAGGCGATCAGCGATTTTCATGTTGCACATGAACGCGCTTATGGATATAGGAACGATACAGGAAAAATCAAGCTGGTGAATTTCCGCGTATCGGCGATCGGAGTTATTGAGAAACCGTCATTGAAGGAGTATCCTGTTAATCCGAACGCAAAAACACCGAAGCCGTTTATGACCCGAAAGGTGCTTTTCCAGGGGCATAAGGAATTCATTGAAACAGGTATTTATAATCGTAACGATTTTGTGCCAGGCACCCGTCTCTCGGGACCGGCGGTCATTGAACAGATGGACACAACTATCGTGATTCCTCCTGCATGGTCGGTGGAAACAGACGGATTTATGAATCTAAAAGCTGTATATAATGAGGTGAAATGACATGAGTAAGAGAAAAGCAGATCCGGTAACGGTTGAAGTCGTAAGAAACCTTTTGATGTCGATCGCAGAAGAAACAAATACCGTTATTATTAAGAGCGCCTATTCAACCAATATCAAAGAGCGACGTGATAACACGACAGCGATAATGGACCCCTCCGGAAATGTTGTGGTTCAGGTTGAGTCCAGTATCCCGATGCTTCTCGCGGCATTGCTCTTCGCCGCAAGAGGAGTTGTGGCAGAATATAAGCCGGAAGATATTCATCCGGGAGATATGTTTATCGTAAATGATCCTTACCATGGCGGGGGAAACCATCTGCCGGATATTACGATCGTCGGACCTGTTTTTGCTGATGGGAAGATCATCGGTTGGGTCGGCAATACTGCACATCATTCGGATATCGGCGGTAAAGTACCTGGTTCTACTTCCGGAGATGCGGACAGTCTGTTTCAGGAGGGAATCCGCATTCCGATTATCAAAATCTGCAAGGATGGTGCGATTAATGATGATGTCTTAAAACTCCTCCTTGGCAATACGCGCACGCCAGACGAGCGACGCGGTGATCTTACGGCACAGATCAGTGCGAACCTGATCGGAGCGCAGAAATTGAAAGCGGCATATGACAAATACCATGACACTCTCCTTGACTGCATGGCGGAAATGCTGGATTACACCGATCGCCTGATGAGAGGGGCGATTGCAAAGATACCGGATGGAGAGTATAGCTATGTTGACTATGTAGATGGATGCGGGAGTCTATACCCGAACCCGATCAATATCAATGTACGGGTGAAAGTAAACGGCGAAAGAATGACGATCGATTTTACCGGAACACATCCTCAGGTGAACGCGCCGATTAATATTCCGTATCCTGCCATGCTGGCCTCCGTGCTGTTTTGCATGAAGGCGCTGATTAATCCTGAGTTACCCACCAACTGGGGGATCCTGAACCCGATTGAGATTATTGCGCCAAAAGGTATTATTGTAAATCCGTGCGAGCCTTGCGCCGTAGGGCTCACGATCGATGCAAATCAGAGGGTGCCCGATGCGATATTCGGCGCGCTTAATCCGGTGCTCCCGGAACGCGCGCTGGCAGCCTCCAACGGTGCCTGCACAACCTGTGTATTCTTCGGGCAGACGACACAAAATGGTGCTGATCAGTATTTTATCTGCCATGAGTCGATTGCAGGCGGAGCCGGGGCCAGCCATTTCAATGACGGACTGAGTGGTGTCCAGGTTTATCTCACGAATACTTCCAATATGCCGATTGAGGCCACGGAGGGCGAATTCCCGGCGATCATGCTTAAGAAGTATGTACTTCGGACTGATTCTGGCGGTGCCGGAAAATATCGCGGCGGTCTTGGAATTTGGAGAGAGTATATGGTTATGAATGATAACGTGGCTGTCAACTGTTTCGGAGACCGTCAGAGATTTGCACCGTGGGGCATGGAAGGCGGCATGGATGGCGAGCCGGGATCTTTTTTCCATATCTCTGCGGAGACAGGAGAAGTGACGAAACTTTCTGCCAAGACAACCGGATATCCACTTAAAAAAGGTGATATTATCCGGGTATTCACGCCCGGAGCAGGAGGAGTGGGCAATCCGCACGAGCGGCCGAAAGAAAAAGTGCTTCAGGATGTGAGAGAGAGAAAAGTATCTCTGGAAGCGGCTGATAAATTATATGGCGTTAAGATCGTTCAGCATGAAGACGGTACACTGGAAACAGTGTGAGACAATAATATTGGAGGTTTTAGAGATGGATATCAAAGAAATAGTCGGCGAGATAAAGAAGAAGCTCGATGCGGCTGGCGGACTTAAACATGTATATTTTGTCGCATGTGGAGGCTCGAAGGCAGCCATTTTTCCCGGTCTTTATCTTTTACAGAGCGAAGCAAGGAGTTTTAGCGCATCAACATATACCAGCAATGAATTCGTTCATGCAACGCCCAGAGAACTGGATAACCGTTGTCTGGCGGTTATCTGTTCGCTGAAAGCGACTCCTGAGACAGTAGAAGCCGTCAATGTAGCGAATCGGGCGGGAGCAGTTACGATTGCAATGACTGGTTCCATGTCTACCGGCATGGCGAAGGTTGGACAATATGTTGTTACATATTCAAATGGTGACGATCAGATTTACAGCCAGTCAAACCAGGCAAATGTTCTCAGAATCGGTTTTGAACTGTTAAATCAGATCGAAGGATATGAAAAGTATGATTCGGCCATGAGAGCTTTTGGAAAGATCGACGAAATTGTTGCTGATGGCAAAGAGAAACTTCTGGAACAGGCCCGGGAATGGGCTTCGAAATATAAGGATGAGCCGGTGTTTTACGTTTTGGCTTCCGGTCCGAATTACGGGGTCGCTTATTCCATGTGCTGCTGTCATTTTATGGAAATGCAATGGAAACATGCAGTTTGCCTGCATACGGGAGAATATTTCCATGGCCCATTTGAAACGACGGATAAACAACTTCCCATGGTATTGATTATGTCAGAGGGGCGCACGCGTTTCCTTGATGAAAGATGCCTGAGATTCCTGAAGACATATGCAGAGAATTACATAGTTATTGATTTTAAAGTATTGAATAATGGCCGAATTGAGGAAGAGGTTGCAGAGTTTTTTAACCCTGTTGTGCTGGTGCCGATTGAAAGGTTCTTTGTATCACAGATGGCTGAGATTCGCGGACATTCAATGGACGAACGCAGATATATGTGGAAGGTGGACTATTAAGAGAGGTAACATCTGAACGTATGCTGAAAGCTTTTCCTCCCGTTCTTGACAGATTTTTAAAAGTAAAGTATATTTTCAATATGTATAAAAGGCGGAGGTGAAAAGAATGCTGGACGGGAAATCTGTGATCCCTTTATATGCACAGTTGGCAGCCGATATTGAAAAGAAGATATCAAACAGGGAGTATCTTCCCGGGCAGCGCTTGCAGACGGAACGTGAGATGGCGAAGACTTACGGGATCAGCATTATCACGGTCCGTAAGGCGATCGACGTCCTTATAGAGAAACGGCTTATTGAGAGAAAACAGGGGAAAGGGACATTCGTAAGCAAACCCAAGTTTTCCCGCAATGTAAAGAAACTCCAGGGATTCAGTGAAATGTGCGTTCAGATGGGGGTTACCCCGGGGGCACGCATGTTGGAGAATCGTCTGGTGACGGCTGATTCAAAGACAGCGGCCAAGTTGGAAATAGAACCTAAAAGTAAGGTGGTTCTGATCTCCCGTCTGCGTTTTGCCGATAATGAACCAGTACAGATTGAAAAGAACTATTTTCCGATTAAATATGCATTTCTTTTAAATGCAAAACTGGATAATAATTCAATGCTTGCTTATCTGAAAGAGAGCTGTGGCGCGCAGGTTGCAAGCTCTGAAAAGGTGATTGAACTTTGCAGAGCAACAGATGAGGAGGCAGAACTTTTAAATGTTAAAAAAGGCGATTATTTATTGTTCGTAAAGAGTACTGCTTACGACGAGAACGGTGATCCGCTGTACGTCGGAATCCAAATCATAAACGGTGATCGTTTTTCCCTTTATGTATACGAGGGAGGAGCGTAACCTGAAAAGGGTGAATAAAACCCCGAAAAAATCCCTGCAAAATGCTTGCATTTCAGGAAAAGTTGTGCTATGATACCAACGATAAGATCGTAACAGGCTGAAGAGTGGACAAAAGTCCACTCTTTCGTTTTGCAGCCGGAAAAGTCTGTCGGAAATGGGGAAGGTGGTGGAGCGAACAATGTCAAAACGGGAAGAGTACGAGAGCCGCGTTGAAAAGTATCTGCTTCCGGTCATGGAGCGGAACAACTATGAGCTGGTCGACGTGGAGTATGTGAAAGAGGCCGGGACCTGGTATCTGCGGGCCTACATTGACAAAGAGGGCGGATTTACCGTCGACGACTGCGAGAAGGTATCGCGGGGGTTGAGCGACTGGCTCGACGAGGAGGATTTCATCGAGGACAGCTACATTCTTGAGGTCAGTTCGCCGGGACTCGGAAGGCCGCTCAAAAAGGAAAAGGATTTTAAACGGAGCCTGGGCGAACAGGTCGAGATACGGCTTTACAGGGCCGTCGACCGGTGCAAGGAGTTCACCGGGGCGCTTACGGCCTATGATGAGAATACCGTCACGATCCGTTATGACGACGGTACGGAACGCCAGTTTGAACGAAAAGATATTGCCTTGATACGTCTGGCATTCGATTTCTAAAGGAGGATAAACAATGAACAACGAACTGTTGGAGTCGATCAGTATCCTGGAAAAGGAGTACAATATCAGCAGGGAAACGCTGCTGGAAGCGATCGAGAACTCCCTGATCACCGCTTGCAAGAACCATTACGGAAAAGCGGACAACGTGCATGTCGTCATCGATCATGACACCTGCGAGTATTCCGTCTATATGGAAAAAGAAGTCGTCGAGACGGTCGAGGATAAGGTCCTGCAGATCAGTCTTGCGGATGCGAAGATGATGGATCCCAAATACGAGCTCGGCGATACCGTGCAGATCCCGATCGACTCGAAAGGTTTCGGGCGCATCGCGACCCAGAACGCGAAGAACGTGATCCTGCAGAAGATCCGCGAGGAGAGCAGAAAGTCGCAGCTGAACGAGTGGCAGTGCCGCGAGAAGGAAGTCGTTACCGGCATCGTCCAGCGCTATATCGGCCGCAACGTGAGCATCGATCTCGGAAAGGTCGATGCGATCCTGCCGGAGTCGGAGCAGATCAAGGGCGAAACGTTCCAGAGAACGGAGCGCGTTAAGGTATATATTCTTGAGGTCAAGGACAATCCGAAGGGACCGCGCATTTCCGTGTCCCGCACCCATCCCGATCTGGTGCGCAGGCTGTTTGAGGCGGAGATCGCCGAAGTCCGCGACGGAACGGTCGAGATCCGTGCGATCGCCAGAGAGGCCGGTTCGAGGACCAAGATCGCGGTCAGCACGAGCGAGCCGAACGTCGATCCGGTCGGCGCCTGCGTCGGTATCAACGGCGCGCGCGTGAACGCGGTCGTGAGCGAACTCGGCGGCGAGAAGATCGATATCATCAACTGGGACGACAACCCGGCGCTCCTGATCGAGAACGCGCTGAGCCCGGCAAAGGTCATTTCCGTCGTGGCGGATGAGGATACGCGCGAGGCACAGGTCATCGTTCCGGATTACCAGCTCTCGCTCGCGATCGGCAAGGAAGGCCAGAACGCAAGACTGGCGGCCCGCCTCACCACTTACAAGATCGACATCAAGAGCGAGACCCAGGCGAGAGAGCTCGGCCTGTTCGACGCGATGGAGAGCGGCGAGTACGACGGAGATTACGAAGAAGGTTACGAAGAAGATTACGACGGGAACTACGAAGGCGGATACGAAGAGAATTACGAAGGATATGAATCACCCGAAGCGGAAAACTACCAGGAATTTCCGGAGGGATCGGAACAATAAAGGAGAAGGGATCAGAGAGTGAGTACGGCGAAAAAGATACCGCAGAGACAGTGCATCGGATGCGGCGAGATGAAGAACAAGAAAGAAATGATCCGTGTTCTTAAGAGTACGGAAGGTCCGATCTTTATCGACGCCACGGGAAGAAAGAACGGACGCGGCGCGTATCTGTGCCCGTCGCTGGACTGCTTCCGCAGGGCCGTAAAAAACAAGGGCCTTGAGCGCTCGTTTAAGATGGCGATCCCGAAGGAAGTCTACGAGAGTCTTGAGAAGGAGATGACGGAGATTGACAAACAGAAATAAGGTCTTCGGCCTTCTCGGGCTTGCCATGAAGGCGGGAAAGGTCCAGAGCGGCGAATTTTCCACGGAAAAGAGCGTAAAGTCCGGGAAAGCGCGGCTGGTGATCGTTTCGGACGAGTCGTCGGAGAACACGAAAAAGATGTTTCGGAATATGTGTACTTACTATGAGGTCCCCTATTTTGAGTTCGGAGGAAAGGAAGAGCTCGGCCGGGCGGTCGGGAAGAGGATGCGAGCTTCGCTGGCGGTCCTGGATCAGGGTTTTTCCGAAGCGATCGAGAAACAGTTATCTATGAACGGAGGTAGTGAGTATGAGGGTGAATGAATTAGCGAAAGAACTGGGTAAGACCAGTAAAGAGGTTATGGATATTTTGCAGAAGCAGAACATAGAGGTAAAGAGCAATCTGGCGAATGTGAGCGACGAGCATGCGGCGCTGGTGAAAAAGGCGCTTGCGCCGAAACCGCAGGTGCCCGCCGCGCAGGCGACGAAGGCCGCGGCTCCTGCGGGGGAAAGAAGACCGCTCCCGGCCGAGGAGAGATCCGCGCAGCCGCCGCTCAGACCGACGCCTGCGGCGATGGGAAGCGCCCCCGCGGAGTCCGCGGGAGCGGCAAGACCGGCGCCGGGCGCTCAGGCAGGAGCGGCGAGACCGGCGGGAACCGGAGCGGCGCAGGCCCCCGGACAGCCGCAGAAAAAACGTATCGCGGCGGTCTACCGTCCGCAGAACAGCAGCCAGAAGGGACGCCCCGGCCAGCAGAGGCCGATGGGCCAGCGCCCGGCGGGTCCGAGACCTGCCGGAGCGGGCATGCAGGTGCGTCCGACCACTTCCGGGATGCAGGTAAGACCGACGACGTCGCCTGGCAATGCCAGACCCCAGGCGGGCGCGGCAAGACCGGGCGTCGCACCGGCGGGAGCAAGACCCGCCGGGACACAGGGTGTATCCCAGACGGCAAGACCCACCGGAACGGCGGGCGTGGTAAGACCGCAGAATACGGGCGCGGCAGGGACCCAGACGGTAAGACCGGCAGCGACGGCCCAGAATACGACCCAGACGGGAACTCCGGCTCCGGCCGTTCAGCCGAAACCGCAGCAGACCGCACCGGTCTCTTCCGGGACTTCAGCGCCGGCTCAGGCTCCGGCAGCCGCTGCGAACGCGGCCGGAGCTCAGACGGCGAGACCTGCCGGAACGCAGGCCGGAAGTCAGACGGCGAGACCTGTCGGAACGCAGGGCGGGAGCCAGTCGGCGAGACCTGCCGGAGCGCAGGGCGCATCCCAGGCGGGAACAAGACCGGCCGGATCGGCGGACCGTCCCAGAGGCGATCGTCCGCAGCAGGGCGGTTATCAGAACCGTGAGAGACGCGACGGCCAGGGCGGTTATCAGAACCGCGAGAGACGCGACGGCCAGGGCGGCTATCAGGGCGGAGCAAGGCGCGACGGCCAGGGTGGCGGCTATGCAGGCGGAGCAAGGCGCGACGGCCAGGGCGGCGGCTATCAGGGCGGCGCAAGACGCGACGGTCAGGGCGGCTATGCGGGCGGCCCGAGGCGCGACGGTCAGGGCGGTTATGCAGGCGGCGCAAGGCGCGACGGTCAGGGCGGCTATGCAGGCGGTCCGAGGCGTGACGGCCAGGGCGGCTACGCGGGCGGACCGCGCCGCGACGGTCAGGGCGGACGCGGAGGCCAGGGAGGCCGCGGATTAAGCATCCCGAAGCCGGCGTTCGATACCCCGATCGCACAGAAGCAGCAGAATACGAAAGCAAACAAGAACGCATATAAGAAAGAACACGACGCCAAGAAGAACCGCGACGACGAGCAGGTAAGGAACAGAAACGCGCGCGGCGGCAAGGGCACGAAGGCTCCGGTGATCCAGCAGCCGAAGAAGCAGGAGGCGAAGGTCGAGGAGATCAAGACCATCATCCTTCCGGAGACGATCACCATCAAGGAACTGGCCGAGAAGATGAAGCTCCAGCCGTCCGTGATCGTCAAGAAACTGTTCCTCCAGGGCACGGTCGTTACCATCAACCAGGAGATCGACTTCGACAAGGCCGAAGAGATCGCCATGGAATACAACGTGCTCTGCGAGAAGGAAGAAAAGATCAACGTCATCGAGGAACTCCTGAAAGAGGAGGAGGAGAACGAGGCGGATATGGTCCCGAGACCGCCGGTCATCTGCGTCATGGGCCATGTCGACCACGGCAAGACGTCTCTGCTTGACGCGATCCGTCAGACGAACGTGACCGCGAAGGAAGCGGGCGGCATCACCCAGCATATCGGCGCGTACACCGTTGAGGTCAACGGACAGAAGATCACCTTCCTCGACACGCCGGGCCACGAGGCGTTTACCGCCATGCGTATGCGCGGCGCGCAGGCCACTGATATCGCGGTCCTGGTCGTGGCGGCCGACGACGGCGTTATGCCGCAGACGGTCGAGGCGATCAACCACGCCAAGGCGGCCGGAGTCGAGATCGTCGTCGCCATCAACAAGATCGATAAGCCGAGCGCGAACGTGGACCGCGTAAAGCAGGAACTTTCCGAATATGAACTGATCCCGGAAGACTGGGGCGGAAATACGGTATTTGTTCCGGTTTCTGCGCATACTAAGGAAGGGATCCCGGAACTGCTCGAAATGATCCTTCTGACCGCCGAGGTCAGAGAGCTTAAGGCGAACCCGAACCGCAAGGCGCGCGGCCTCGTGATCGAGGCGCAGCTTGACAAGGGCAGAGGCCCGGTCGCCACGGTCCTGGTCCAGAAGGGAACGTTAAAGGTCGGCGACGCCGTCGCGGCCGGTTCCTGCTACGGCAAGGTCCGCGCGATGATGGACGACAAGGGCAACCGCGTCAAGGAGGCGACGCCGTCCATGCCGGTCGAGATCCTCGGCTTAAACGACGTGCCGAACGCGGGCGAGGTCTTTGTCTCCACTCCGAGCGAGAAGGAAGCGAGAAGCTTCGCCGAGACCTTCATCGCGGAGGGCAAGAGCAAGCTGATCGAGGACACCAAGGCGAAACTGTCGCTCGACGATCTGTTCTCGCAGATCAAGGCTGGAAACGTCAAGGAGCTGCCGATCATCGTCAAGGCGGATGTACAGGGATCCGTCGAGGCCGTCAAACAGAGCCTCTTAAAACTTTCCAACGAGGAGGTCGTGGTAAAGGTCATCCACGGCGGCGTCGGTACGATCAACGAATCCGACGTGACGCTGGCGTCTGCCTCGAACGCGATCATCATCGGCTTCAACGTGCGGCCTGACGCGACGGCGAAATCCATCGCCGACCGCGAGAAAGTCGACATGCGGCTCTACCGCGTCATCTATCAGGCGATCGAGGATGTGGAAGCGGCCATGAAGGGCATGCTCGATCCGGTCTACGAGGAGCAGATCACCGGTCACGCCGTCGTCCGCCAGACGTTCAAGGCGTCGGGCGTCGGTACGATCGCCGGATCCTATGTGCTCGACGGAAAGATCGTCCGCGGCTGCAAGGTGCGTATTTCCCGCGCCGGAGACCAGATCTTCGAGGGCGCGCTCGCTTCCCTGAAGCGCTTCAAGGACGACGTGAAGGAAGTCAACGCGGGCTACGAGTGCGGCCTTGTGTTTGAGGGCTTCAACGACCTTCAGGAGGACGACACCATCGAGGCGTATATCATGGTGGAGGTTCCCAGATAGGAGGATCATGAGAAAAAACAGCATTAAGAATACAAGGATCAACGGCGAGGTCCAGAAGGCTCTGAGCGAGATCATCCGCTCGGAGCTCAAGGACCCGCGGATCCACCCGATGACGAGCGTGGTACTTGCGCAGGTGACGCCCGATCTCAAGTACTGCCGCGCTTACATCAGCGTCCTGGCGGATGAGGAACAGGCGAAGGAGACGATCCGGGGACTTCGGAGCGCCGAGGGATTTATCCGGACGCAGCTCGCCAAAAAAGTCAATCTCCGCATCACTCCCGAGGTGAGTTTCGTGCTCGACCAGTCGATCGAGTACGGAGTCCGCATGACGAAGCTGATCGACGACGTGGCGGGAAAGGAGTCGGAACATTGGGAATCTTAACGGAAACGCTGGCGGGAAAAGGTACGGTCGCGATCCTCGGGCATGTGAACCCGGACGGGGACTGTATCGGTTCCTGCCTTGGCATGTATAATTATCTGAAAGAAAATTTTGACTGCCGCGAGATCACGGTATTTCTGGAACAGCCGAGCGACAAGTTCGGCTATCTGAAGGGATTCGGCGAGATCCGCACGGAATACGACCCACAGAGGCGTTTTGACCTCTGTCTTACGCTGGACGCCAGCGACGTATCCCGGCTGGGCGCGTTTGCGCCTTACCTTGAGACGGCCGCGGACAGCCTGTGTATCGACCATCACATCACCAACCGCGGGCTTGCGCGCGTCAATGTGATCGAGAGCGAGGCGAGCTCGACCTGCGAGGTCCTGTTCGGACTGCTCGAGAGGGAGAAGATCAGCCATGCGGTGGCCGAATGCCTTTATACCGGCATCATCCATGACACGGGAGTCTTCAAGTATTCCAATACGTCGAAGCGGACGATGGAGATCGCGGGATGGCTCATCAATCAGGGACTTGACTTCCCGACGATCATCGACAAGAGCTTTTATGAGCGGTCCTACCGTCAGACCAGGCTTCTGGGACAGGCTTTGGTGGACAGCAGGCTGCTCATGGACGGACGCCTGATCTGCAGCGTGCTCGAACACGACTCGTTCGTGCGCTATGACAACTGTCCGGCCAGCGCGACCGACGGGATTATCGACCAGCTCCGCATCGTTCGGGGCGTGGAGGTGGCCGCGCTGCTTTACGCGACGGGCAAACCGTCCGAGTATAAAATGAGCCTGCGCACCAATTCCGAGGTGGATGTGAGCCGGATCGCCCAGTCGTTCGGCGGCGGCGGCCATGTCAAGGCGGCCGGATGCACGGTGACGGGTGAGCCGGAGGAGATCATCGGACGTCTCTGCGAGCGGATCAGAGAACAGTGGGATAAGATCGGGTGAGAGGATGTACGACGGGATCATCAACGTATATAAGGAAAAGGGATTCACTTCCCACGACGTAGTGGCAAAGATGCGCGGGATCCTGGGACAGCGCAGGGTGGGACACACCGGAACGCTCGATCCCCAGGCGGAAGGCGTCCTGCCGGTCTGCGCCGGGAAGGGGACGAAGCTCTGCGAGACGCTGACAGACCACGACAAGACGTACCGCGCGACGCTGCTTTTGGGCGTTTCGACCGACACCCAGGACATGACGGGCACGGTAGTCGCAAAGCGGAGCACGGAGGGCCTTTCCGAGGAACGGGTACGGGAGACGATCCTTTCGTTCACCGGGGATCTGGATCAGGTCCCGCCGATGTATTCGGCGCTCAAGGTGGACGGAAAACGGCTTTACGAGCTGGCACGTTCCGGGAAGGAAGTGGAGCGCGCCGCGCGCCGGATCCGTATTTCGGAGATCGTGATCGAGGAATTGCGGCTCCCGGAGGCGGTGATCCGCGTCACCTGTTCGCGAGGGACCTACATCCGCACGCTCTGCCACGACATCGGCGAAAAGCTCGGGACCGGGGGCTGCATGAAGGAGCTGCTCCGCATGCGGGTCGGACGGTTTTCCGTGGAGGAAAGCCGCACGCTTTCGGAACTGCAGGCCCTTAAGGACGCCGGACGCCTCTCGGAGGCTGTGATCCCGATCGAAACGGTTTTTGCGGGGCTTCCCGCGATCCGTTCGGACGGAGAGAGCATGGACCGGCTCCTGCACAACGGAAATCCGTTCCGCCTGAAAGAATGCGTCCCGCCCTGCGAGAACGGAGCGAAGGACGGGGACGAATTTCGCGTTTATGATACGTTCGGCGCATTTATCGGCGTTTACGTTTTTATAATGGAGAAACACATGTATTATCCGAGAAAATTATTCTTGGGAGGAAAATGACATGCAGTACATTGCGGGAACCAGAGAATTCCAGATCGAGGAGCGGACCGTCGTCAGCATCGGAAAGTTCGACGGGATGCACAGGGGGCATAAAAAGCTTCTGCACGAGATGGATCAATGGAGAGAAAAAGGGTATAAGGTAGCGGTCTTTACGTTTTCAACGCCTCCGGCTTCGCTGGTGAACAAGACGGCCCCGACCATGATCATGACGAACGAGGAGCGCCGCCGGCTGCTTGAGAAGGCGGGCGTGGATTACCTCGTGGAATACCCGTTCGACGAGGAAGTAAGCCATATGGAGCCGGAACGCTTCGTGAAGGATATCCTCATCGGACGCATGGGCGCGAAGGCGATCGTCACCGGTCCGGACTGCCGGTTCGGATACCGGGCGGCCGGGAACTGCGAGCTTTTGAAAAAACTCGCTCCGGAGTACGGATACGAGTACGTCGTGGTGGAAAAGGCGAAGGACGGAGACCGGGAGATCAGCAGCACCTATGTCCGCGAGATGCTGGCGGAAGGAAAAATGGAGAAGGCCAACGAGCTTCTGGGATACCGGTATTTCGTCTCCGGTACCGTGCTCCACGGCAATTCCCTGGGGCATGAGCAGCTCTACCCGACGGCAAATCTGATCCCGCCCGCAGAGAAACACCTGCCGAAATTCGGCGTCTATGTGACGCGCGTCACGGTGGATGGAAAAGAGTACGGCGGTCTGACGAATGTGGGAAGAAAACCGACGGTCGGAGAAGAAAACCCGGCCGGAGTGGAAACTTATCTCTATGATTTCGAGGGAGACCTTTACGGGAAGGACGTCAAAGTCGAGTTCCTCGGTTTCGTGCGCCCGGAAATGAAATTCGGGACGGTCAGCGATCTGAAGGCCCAGCTCGACCATGACATCAAAGTCTGCGAGAGAAAAGCGGAACCGGCGGGAAAACCGGAGTCTGCGGCCACGATCGAGCCGGATCCGGAGGAAGAACCGGAGTCTGCGGTTACAGCCGAACCCGATCCGGAGAAAGAGCCGGAGGATGCGGAGGACGACGAGCTGCCGTGGCAGGAGATGGCGGCGGCCGACGAGACCGAGACGGCGGGCGGGGACGCGCCTGCCGGTGAGAAAGCGGAGAACGGCGGGGAAGCGGAGCCCGAGACCCCGAAGCGGAAGATCCCCTATGCGAAGATCGCGGCCGTGACCGCCGCGGTCCTGGCCGTAGGCGGCATCGGCTACTATCTGTACGAAGCGAATTTTTATAGATCCCATTTCCTGAAAAATACTTCCATTAATGGGATCGTTATGGACGATCTGACGGTCGACGAGGCCAAAGCGGCCGTCGAGTCGCAGCTTGACGGCTATGTGCTCACGCTCGTGGAGAGCGACGGGACGCGGGAGGAGATCACCCGCGAGGAAGCCGGTCTGCATACCGAGTTTGACGACAGCATGGATACGATCATGGCGGGACAGAAGCCGATGAAATGGCTGACCGATGGAAAAGAACCGAAGATCTATCAGATCCCCACATCCCTGGCGTACGACGACGGCCTGCTCGAAAAACGGATCGAAAGCCTTGGCGCGATGGATCCGGCGAACTGGCAGCCGCCGGAAAATGCGAAGATCTCCGAGTACGACAGCGAGGAGAACTGCTATACGGTCGTGCCGGAAACGCAGGGAACGACGATCATCCCGGATACCGTAAAACCGGCGGTCGCCGACGCGCTCCTCACCGGCGAGACGGAACTTGACCTCGCGGCGGCAGACTGCTATACGGACGCCGAGATCACTTCCGAAGACCCGACGCTGGCCCGGATCGTGGGCGAGCTCAATTCGTATGTCGGAACGGTGATCAACTACACGTTCGGCGACACCACGGAGGTCTTCGACGGCGACGTGATCCACAACTGGCTGACGCTCGACGGCGAGACAGTGACGCTGGACGAGAGCCAGGCCCCGGTCTATGTGGCGGAACTGGCCGAGAAATACGATACGGCCGGAAAACCGCACAAACTCATGACCTCATACGGAGCCGAGGTGACGATCGACCGCGGCACCTACGGCTGGAAGATCGATCAGAAGAAAGAAGCGGAAGCCGTTCTGGAGGCCGTAAAGACCGGCGTGCAGGAGACCCGCGAGCCGGTATATTCCCAGACGGCGGCGTCCCGTGGTGAGACGGATTACGGGAACACCTACGTCGAGGTCAATCTGTTCACACAGCATCTTTACTATTACCGGGACGGACAGTTAGTGATCGAGTCCGATCTCGTTTCCGGAAACGAGGCGCGCGGCATGGGTACGCCGGACGGCGCCTACCCGATCGCCTACAAACAGAGGAACACGGTTCTGCGCGGACCGCGGAGAGCGGACGGTTCCTACTCGTATGAGAGTCCGGTGTCTTACTGGATGCCGTTTAACGGCGGGATCGGCCTGCACGACGCAAGCTGGCGCGGCAGTTTCGGAGGCAAGATCTACCGCACGAACGGTTCTCATGGCTGCGTGAACCTTCCGAGAAAGACCGCGAGCACGATCTTTGAGACGATCTCGCGCGGCGATCCGGTCCTCTGCTACCGTCTCGATCCCTCCACGATCGAGAAGCCGGAGGTCGCGGATACCGATACGGATAAGAAAGATGCGGAGACATCCGCAAAGCCCGCGGAGACAAAGCCCGCGGCGAGCTCCAAACCTGCGGCTCAGACGACGCCTGCGCCCACGCAGCTCGCGCCTGCGCCTGCTGAGACGCCCGCGCCCGCACCTGCTGAGACGCCCGCACCTGCGCCCGCGGAGACGCCTGCGCCTGCTGAGACGCCTGCTCCTGCACCTGCCGAGCCGCCCGCGTCCGATGAGACGCAGGAGATCGGTCCCGGAGCCGATAATCCAGCTCCTGAGGAGCCGACACAGGAATACGGTCCGGGCATGACGACGCCTGTCGAGCCGCCCGCGCCTGCGGAGACGCCTGCGCCTGCACCTGCGGAGACACCCGCGCCCGCACCTGCTGAGACGCCAGCTCCCGCACCGGCCGAGACGCCTGCCCCCGCGCCTGCTCCCCAGGCGGACGGAGGGAATGAGGCTCCCGAATACGGTCCGGGCATGTAAGCGGAGAGAAATACCCGTCCGGACGTGAGCCGGCGGAAAGACAATATCAAGAACGAGGTTACTATGGAAGAAAAAGAATATGTTCAGGGACAAAAGGAACTTGAGAAGAAGGCACAGGAACTCCTTGAGGAAAAAGATTCGGAATCGCGCATGAGGACATACAGCGGCCGGATGAACAGTCTGATCACCGTGCTGCTGTTCGCGTGGGCGGTGTTCCAGCTCTACTATACGACCTTCGGCGTCATGAGCGCCGTCAATCTGCGCGCGTTTCACTGTATTTTCCTGCTGGGGTTCACGTTCCTGCTGTTCCCGACTTATAAAAAGGAACGCCGTGCGCGGAAGCTTCCCCCGGTGTGGGATCTCGCGCTGATCGCCGTTACCGTGGCGACGTTCGGCTACCTGATCTTAAATTACACGCGCATCGCGCAGAACGGCGGGCGCGTTTCGGGACAGGAACTTGTGATCGCCGGAGTCGCGATGCTGGTCGTATTCGAGGCCGCGCGCCGCGCATCCGGAAACCTTGCCATCCTTGCGCTCGTATTCCTGGCCTACAACTGGTTCGGAAAGTATCTGCCGGGGATGCTCGGACATAACGGTTTTACGCTGAAGCGTGTACTTACGACGCAGTTCTGGGGAACGCAGGGGATATTGGGAACGGGGATCGGCGTCTCCGCGACCTACATTTTCCTGTTCGTCGTTTTCGGCTCGTTTTTAAAGTACAGCGGATTTTCCAAATTTATCAATGACTTTTCGCTGACCCTCGTGGGCCAGACGCCCGGCGGACCGGCGAAAGTGGCGGTCCTCGCCTCGGGCCTGATGGGAATGATCAACGGTTCTGCGATCGCGAACGTGGCCACGACCGGCACCATCACGATCCCGCTCATGAAGCAGACCGGCTACAAGAAGGAATTTGCCGGAGCGGTGGAGGCCGTCGCTTCGACCGGAGGCCAGTTCTGTCCTCCGATCATGGGAGCGGTCGGTTTCGTCATGGCGGAATTCCTCGGCATCAGCTATACCAAGGTGATGATCGCGGCGATCGTCCCGGCGCTGCTTTACTATCTGGGACTGCTGTTTGCGGTCCACTTTGAGGCGAAACGGCTCGGGCTTTCCGGTCTCTCAAAAGAGAATATTCCCAATCTTAAGACTGTTTTGAAGGAGCAGGGACATTTAAGCATCCCGCTCATCGTCCTCATCGCGATCATGTGCATGGGCTATACCCCGCTCTATGCGGCGGCCATCGCCATCTTTGCCACGATCGCCGCGAGCTGGCTGCGGAAAGAGACGCGCATGACCTGGGACAAGATCGTCGCGGCCACGGTCGAGGGCGCGAGAAGCGCCATCTCGGTTGGCGTCTGCTGCGTCATCATCGGCGTCATCATCGGAACGGTCACCCTCACGAGCCTCGGGCTGAACATGGGCTATCTGATCCTTGATCTGGTGAAGGACGGGAACCTGTACCTGACCGGCGTGCTGGTCATGATCATGTCCACCATTCTCGGAATGGGCGTTCCCGGCGTTGCCGCCTATGTGATCGTCGAGGCGGTCGCCGTTCCGGTCCTGATCAAGGTCGGAGCGCTGGACATCGCCGCGCATATGTTCTGCCTGATCTATGCGTGCCTGTCCAATATCACGCCGCCGGTCGCCATGAGCGCGTACGTCGCGTCCGGGATCGCCGGATCGAACCAGACGAAGACGGGACTTCTTTCGGTACGGCTCGGACTGGTGGGATTTCTGATCCCGTTCTTCTTCCTCGGCAATCCGGTGCTCCTGATCGGAGCCGATGCGGCCTATACGGTCGCGGAGAGCCTCTGGAGCATGTTTACGGCCTGCATCGGCACGGTGGCCCTTGTAGGCGGGCTTGAAGGCTGGTTCGTCGGCCGCAGCGGGATCTTGGAGCGCGCCGCCCTGATCGCGGTCGCCCCGCTCATGCTGCATCCGGGGACCGCGACGGACGTGATCGGGTTCGCGGTACTCGCGGCCGTCATCGTCCTGCAGTTCGTCAGAAACAAAAAGGCCATTCGTTCCGCCGTGTGACGGGCGGGTACGGAACGGCTGACGGAAAACGACAAAAAAGTCTGAAAAGGCTTTTTGAATACAGAGCGCCGGACAGGCGCCAAAGAAAAAGGAGAGAAAAGAATGAAAAAGATGAAAAACATGAAGAGAACGGCAGCGCTGATCCTTGCCGCAGCGCTGGCGGCAGGAACGCTTGCGGGCTGCGGCGGTTCCAAAGAGGCTGAAACGACGGCGGCTGCCACCACGGCTGCGGCCGAGACAGAAGCGGCTGAGACGGAGGCTCCCGAGACGGAAGCTCCCGAGACCGAGGCCGAGGCGGCTCCGCACGACGAGGTCGTCATCAACTTCCCGACCGCTTCCGCATCCGGAGCGCTGTACGCGGTAGGCGCGGCGATCACGAATCTCTGGAGCACCGAGATCGACTTTGTAAAGGCTTCCAGCCAGGCTTCCGCAGGCGGGATCGAGAACCTGAACCTTGTATCCGAGGGTGAAGCACAGGTCTCCATCGCGATCAGCAGCAACTGTTTCCAGGCGATGAACGGCACGGACGGCTTTGAGGACTATCCGTTCGAGGATCTGAAGGTGATCGCCGGCCTGTACTTCAACCCGAACCAGGTCGTCGTTACCGAGGCGTCCGGCATCACGGATCTTGCGGGCGTAGCCGGAAAGCACTTCGCGGTCGCTTCCGCGGGCTCCAGCGTTTACGGCGAGTGCCAGAACCACTTTACGGCCGCCGGTCTGAACTTCCCGGATGACATCAACTGCGAGTACATCGACTTCACGAACGCCGCGGATATGCTCCAGAACGGAACGATCGACGGCGCATGGATCATGTCCGGCGCTCCCGCGTCCGCAGTGACCCAGGCGTGCACCGCGGGCTGCAAGCTGCTCAACATCGGCGACGACATCGTCAGCGCCCTGCAGGCGGACTATCCGTGGTACGCACCGATGACGATCCCGGCCGGAACGTATCCGGGCCAGGATGAGGACGTTCAGACGACCGCCATCAAGATGGTCATGTTCTGCTCCGACGAGCTGGACGAAGAGACGGTTTATCAGCTGACGAAGACCTTCTGGGAGAACATCGACGAGCTCGGCGCCGCACAGGCCAACCTTGCGGGTCTGACCCCGGAAGAGGCCGTCAAGGACATCGCGGATCTTCCGCTGCATGACGGCGCTGCCCGTTACTATAAGGAAATCGGCGTGCTGAACTGAAACGGGTGCCGAATGTGAAAAAATCCGTGAAAACAGACTGATTTTCCGGTTTACATTTTAAAAAGAGTATGTTATACTCTATCCGTATGTGATTCGCCGGCGCTCGGTTCTTGGAAGACTCCGACCGGGACCTGGTGCGCGGTATGTATTTCAGGAAAGGAGGAAAACAACATGATTTCCAAGGAAAAGAAAGCGGCGATCATCGCCGAATACGGCAGAAAGCCGGGCGATACCGGTTCTCCCGAGGTTCAGATCGCGATCCTGACCGAACGGATCGCCGAGCTCACCGAGCATCTGAAGGAAAACCCGAAGGACCACCACTCCAGACGCGGACTTCTGATGATGGTAGGCCAGAGACGCGGCCTGCTCGCATATCTCAGAAAGACCAATCTGGAAGGATACCGTGCTCTCATTGAGAAATTAGGTATTAGAAAGTAATTTTAAGACCTTAAGGCGGAGCACATCTTTGTACTCCGCCTTTCCCGTGTCCGGGAAGGCGGCGCTTTCCCGGAACGGAACCTGTACCCAAGAGACGACGCGGCGGAAGAAACTTCCGAGACCGCTAAAGTGCGCATGATCGATCGTGCCCAGTTTAGTAGTTTCGGCTTCTTCTGCCACGGCAGATCAATTTAAGAAAAGGAGACGAAACATGTTCAAAAGTTTTTCGATGGACCTGGCCGGAAGGACCCTTACGGTCGAGGTCGGCCGCGTGGCAAAACAGGCGAACGGCGCGGCGTTCATGCACTACGGCGACACGGTCGTCCTTTCCACCGCGACCGCTTCCGAAAAGCCGAGGGACGGGATCGATTTCTTCCCGCTCAGCGTAGAGTACGAGGAGAAGATGTACGCGGTCGGAAAGATCCCGGGCGGCTTCAACAAGAGAGAGGGCAAAGCGTCCGAGAACGCGGTCCTTACGGACCGTGTCATCGACCGTCCGATGCGCCCGCTGTTCCCGAAGGATTACAGAAACGACGTAACGCTGGACAACATCGTAATGTGCGTCGATCCGGACTGCAGCCCGGAGCTTACCGCGATGCTCGGTTCCGCGATCGCGACCTGCATTTCCGATATCCCGTTTGACGGTCCCTGCGCGACGACGCAGGTCGGCCTCATCGACGGCGAGTTCGTCATCAACCCGACGAGCGCCCAGAGACAGGTGTCCGATCTGGCTCTGACCGTCGCTTCCACCCGCGAGAAGGTCATCATGATCGAGGCCGGCGCGAAGGAAGTTCCGGAGCAGACCATGATCGAGGCGATCTTTAAGGCCCATGAGGTCAACCAGGAGATCATCAAGTTCATCGACCGCATCGTAGCCGAGTGCGGAAAGGAAAAGCACGAGTACGAGCACCACATCATCCCGGAGGAGCTGTTCGCCGCGATCCGCGAGATCGTTCCGCCGGAGGAGATGGAGGAAGCCGTCTTTACCGATGAAAAGCAGAAACGCGAGGAGAATATCCGCGTGATCACCGAGCGTCTTGAGGAGGCGTTCGCGGAGAACGAGGAGTGGCTCCCGCTGATCGGCGAGGCCGTTTACCAGTACCAGAAGAAGACCGTCCGCAAGATGATATTAAAGGATCACAAGCGCCCCGACGGCCGCCGGATCGACGAGATCCGTCCGCTTGCCGCCGAGATCGATATCCTGCCGCGCGCACACGGATCCGGAATGTTTACCCGCGGTCAGACGCAGATCTTAAACGCCTGCACGCTGGCTCCGCTCTCCGAGGCGCAGCGCCTTGACGGCCTCGATGAGAACGAGACCTCCAAGAGATATATGCACCATTACAACTTCCCGTCCTTCTCCGTCGGCGAGACGAAACCGTCGAGAGGACCGGGACGCCGCGAGATCGGCCACGGCGCTCTTGCCGAGCGCGCTCTGATCCCGGTACTGCCGAGCGAGGAGGAGTTCCCCTACGCGATCCGTACCGTATCCGAGACCATGGAATCCAACGGTTCCACCTCGCAGGCCAGCATCTGCGCGTCCTCGCTGTCTCTGATGGCGGCGGGCGTGCCGATCAAGACGATGGTCGCCGGTATCTCCTGCGGCCTTGTCACCGGCGAGACCGACGACGATTATCTGGTCCTGACCGATATCCAGGGACTTGAGGACTTCTTCGGCGACATGGACTTTAAGGTCGGCGGCACCCACAAGGGAATCACCGCGATCCAGATGGATATCAAGATCCACGGACTGACCCGCCCGATCATCGAGGAAGCGATCAGCAGATGCCGCGAGGCCCGTCTCTACATTATGGATGAGATCATGGCTCCGGTCATCTCCGAGCCGCGCAAGCAGCTCTCCAAGTACGCTCCGAAGATCACCCAGATCACGATCGATCCGCAGAAGATCGGCGACGTGGTCGGCAAGCAGGGCAAGGTCATCAACGGGATCATCGCCGAGACCGGCGTTAAGATCGATATTGAGGATGACGGCTCCGTCAACGTATGCGGAACCGATCAGGAGATGATCGACAAGGCGATCTCGATCATCAAGAACATCGTGACCGACGCAGAGCCGGGTATGATCTACACCGGCAAGGTCGTCCGCCTGATGGATTTCGGCGCGTTCGTCGAGCTGGCTCCGAACAAGGACGGTATGGTCCATATCTCCAAGCTGGCCGAGCGCCGCGTGGGCAAGGTCGAGGATGTCGTCAAGATCGGCGACGTCGTGACCGTGCGCGTCACGGATGTCGACCACATGGGCCGCATCAACCTGACCATGCGTCCCTGCGATATGACGGTGGACGTCGAGAAACTGGCTCCGCAGCCGGATCGCCGCGACCGTGGCGGACGTGACCGCGGAGGACGCGACCGCGACAGAGACCGCCGCGGAGGACGCCGCGACGAGGGCCGCGGACGCAGAGAGAGCGAAGAGGACAACGAATAAGTCCGGATAAAACGGAATAAAGAAAGACCGCAGGCTGTGGGAGCGATCCCATGGGCCTGCGGTTTTTGACGGTTATTCCGAAAGACCGGCGTCCGTCAGCATCTCGTCGATCTTATCCTGCATCTCCTTTACGGTGTGCGTCCGCGAACGCGCGCATTCCTGCGCCTGACGCCCGCAGATCAGGCATTTGCGGAAGGCCGGGCGCGAGAGCTTTTCACCGGTCGTCTCGATCACATCCATGTCGAACAGCCGTCCGAGCGGATGCGTATCCTCGATCCGGGAGGTAATGGATTTCAGCGTTTGGGAGAACGAGGACTGCGGCTTTTCGCCGTCCTGCGGCGCGGCCGCCAGCATCAGTTCGTCGCCGGTGTTTTCGTTGAATTGGCTGATCTGCAGGATGCGGATCCCGTTCTCGTTAAGCGCGCTTAAAAGCGCTTCCTTTCCCTGCTCGAACGCCGCCCGGATGCGGGCGTTCGTCTTGATCGGGCCGGGAATGTTCATGGAGAACGAGACGAGCGGACAGTGGTGGGCGGCGATCATGCCGCGCTGCTGATCCGATCGCCGCTCGCGGCAGAGCAGCATTTCCGGCAGTCCGACTTCGGTTCCTTTCATGGGTCTCACCTCGGGTTATTTGCTGGTTCCATTATATCTGTTTTTTGGCCTGATGTCACGAAAAATCGCTTGACAGGACGGAAAATGTGATCTATAATGCGACAAAAGTCTGTCTACGGAGGATGAAGTTATGAATTTTGTTTTTATCTCGCCTTACTTTCCGCGTACTTACTGGAATTTCTGCGACCGCCTGCACCGCAACGGCGTCAACGTGCTGGGAGTCGGCGACTGCCCATATGATGAGCTCGAGGACAATTTAAAGAACGCTCTGACGGAATACTACCGCGTCGATTCTCTGGAGGACTACGGCCAGGTGTTCCGCGCGGTCGCGTTCTTCTCATTCAAATACGGCAAGATCGACTGGCTGGAGTCCAACAACGAATACTGGCTGGCGCAGGATGCGCGCCTGCGCGAGGACTTCAACATCACCACCGGCGTCAATACGAAGGAAGTGGCCTGCTTCCGAAGCAAGTCCGGCATGAAGGAATACTATGCGAAAGCGGGCGTTCCCACCGCGCGGTGCCATAAGATCACGACCGCGGAGGAAGCGAAAAAATTCCTCGGGGAAGTCGGGTATCCGGTGATCGTAAAGCCGGACAACGGCGTCGGCGCTTCCGCCACCTACAAGCTGGAAAACGATGAGGATTTCGACCGGTTCTTTGCGGAACTGCCGGAGACCCCGTATGTAATGGAGGAGTTTGTCGAGGGCGATCTGTTCTCCTACGACGCGATCACGGATTCGCACTGCGAGCCGCTGTTCGAGTCCATGACATGCTGGCCGCCGTCGATCATGGATATCGTCAACAAGCAGCTCGATCTCGCCTATTATGTGGCGGCCGACGTTCCGGAAGCGCTCAGGAAGGCGGGACGCGCCACGGCGAAGGCGTTCGGCGCGCGGAGCCGCTTCATCCATCTGGAATTCTTCCGCCTGACGAAAGCGCGCCGCGGTCTGGGCGAGGTGGGCGACTATGTCGGACTCGAGGTCAACATGCGCCCGGCGGGCGGATATACGCCGGATATGATGGACTATGCCCACAGTCTGGATGTCTATCAGATCTGGGCCGATATGGTGACGTCCGATAAGCGCATCTTCCCGGAGAGCGGGAACGACCACTGCTGTGTATACACCGGACGCCGCGACTGTTTCCGGTATGTCCACTCGCACGAGGAGATCATGGAGCGCTACGGGGACAAGATCGTCATGCAGGAGCGGATGCCGGAGCTCATGTGGGCCACGATGGGCAATTACATGTATACCGCGCATGCGGCCGACAACGAGGCGGCGGAGGAATTCATCAGATTTGTTGAGGAAAGGGTATAGTTTATGACAGTCAGTTATTACAAGGAATGGAGCAGATCTCTGGGCCGGGATATGGAATTCAAGACCTACGGGGACAGGGGACGCCTCTGCATGGCTTTCCCGCCGCAGAGCGGCCGCTTCTTCGACTTTGAGAACTTCGGCATGGTGGACGTACTGCAGCCCTGGATCGACGCGGGACGGCTGATGCTGGTCTGCGCGGACGGGATCGACGCGGAGAGCTGGTCGAAGCAGGACGGGGATCCGAGACAGCGGATCGAGATGCAGGAGAAATGGTTCCATTACATCGTCGACGAACTCATGCCGCGCGTGCGCGAGCTGGGTGACACATCGGGGAAACTGATCACGACCGGATGCAGCATGGGCGGTTTCCACGCCGCCAATTTCTTCTTCCGCAGGCCGGATCTGATCGATACGGTCGTCTCGCTCAGCGGACTGTACAATGCGGACTTTTTTATCCATGACTACATGGACGACCTTGTCTACGCCAACTCGCCGATCCATTTCCTGCCCAACATGCCGCAGGACCATCCGTACATGGAACTGTACCGCGCGAGCAATATCATCCTCTGCGTGGGACAGGGCGCGTGGGAGGACGGCCTTCTGGAGAGCACCCGCCGCATGGATCAGGTCCTGCGTGAGAAGAACATCCCCGCGTGGGTGGATTACTGGGGCTACGACGTCTGCCACGACTGGTGCTGGTGGCG
>CANQGL010000013.1 GCA_947623185.1 uncultured Lachnospiraceae bacterium | reverse complement strand
AAAACGTAGAGGGAGTCGAGACTTTCATTACTATTTGTGCCGCCAACTGAAAGGCGGCGGAATGGAGATTAAAATGAAGGAATTTGTGCAAACAAGAAAACACCTGTGCAATATAAATAAATAACGGTAAACCATGTTGAAATAACTACAGAAAAGTGATATTATAAAAGGGCATACTACGTTTTGTTTTTCGAATGCGAGGAAAATATATGGAACAAATCAAAAATGAGAAATATATCAGCCTGGATGAGGCAGCTGACTACCTTGGCGTCAAACCGGTCACTCTTCGTAGCTGGATTAGAAGTCCCAAGAATGAAGTCCCGGCTCATAAAATAGGGAGATTTTGGAAATTTAAGTGTTCTGAGATAGATGAATGGGTTAATAGTGGGAAAAGTGCTATTGATGATTAACGGAGCACGACAGCGTATGCAAAATATAGCATTGATTGAAGCAGATAGGTGCTAAATAAGTAACTTGGCTGTTGATTGGAGAAGACTCTGAATGTAACAGTTTAAGATTAGCATAGGTGGGTAATTTAAATATGAGATATTTAGGTAGCAAAATTAAATTGCTTGAACAAATAGAAAGAGTAATTAATGAAAATCATATAGAAGGCGAAATCTTTGCTGATTTGTTTGCGGGAACAGGATGCGTTGGTGATTTTTTTAAGGGTCGTTACAAAGTAATTTCGAATGATTTTTTGTATTATTCATATGTCCTTAATAAGGCAAAGTTGATGAACAAGGGTATGCCGCATTTTAGCACATTTAGAAAACAATATGGCGCTGATATTTTTGTGTGGTTAAACGAGCAAAGTTTTATTCCAGATGAATCTTTTTTTGTATATCAAAATTACACTCCGATTGGTGGCCGGATGTTTTTTACCGAGAATAATGGAGTTAAGATAGACGGCATAAGAAAGTCGATCGAGGGCTTATATAAAAAAGAGGATATTAAAGAAAATGAGTATTTCTTCTTACTTGCCTCCTTACTGGAAAGCGTTACAAAGGTGTCGAATACTTCAGGCACATATGAAGCGTATTTTAAATTTTGGGATTCAAGGGCTGAAAAGGAGTTTGTCATAGAGCCTTTGGAATTGAATTGTGTTAGTCGATTGAATGATAATATTGTTCTGTGCGAAGATGCTAATAAGCTTGTAAGAAAAATAACTGGGGATATAGCATATATTGACCCTCCGTATACTGTAACACAGTATGTATCTGCTTATCACATGCTTGAAACGATCGCAAAGGACGATTCCCCCGTAATTAAAGGTGTTGGGGGAAAAAGAGGTCGCGGTGACAAGAATTCACTATACGCTCAGCGTACACAGGCGAAAAGGATATTTGAAGATCTGTTAAGGCAGATCCAATTTGAACATGTTCTCATTAGCTATAGTAACCAAGGGCTTGTTCCGCTGGATGAATTGGTAGATCTGGCTAAAAAGTTTGCTATAAAAGGGCAAGTGCAGGTTTATCATTTTGATTATAGAGAATATCAAAATCATCGCTCCAGCAATAAGAGAAATGGAGAGAATTTGAATGAGGTAATTATTTACTTTAAGAAAGATAGAGATATTAATAAGTCTCCTTTAAATTATTCCGGAAGCAAGGATACAATTGTTCCCGTTATTTTGAAGGAACTACCATATAACGTAGATACTTTTGTCGATGCAATGGGGGGTGCGTTTAATGTGGGAGCAAATGTTCTGGCTACGAACAAGGTTGTTTATAATGAATTAAATCCATTCATTTATAATCTTGTAAGATGGCTGCTTGAAGGAAACAAAGAACAAAAAGTTCTTGATATAGAATCTGTAATAAAAGAGTTTGGACTTAAGAAACGCGCAAAAGGACCGTATAACGCTCTGCGAGATAAATACAATGAAAACCCGTCTGAATTGTATTTATATATACTTCACATGTACTCGTTTCAAAATATGATCAGGTTCAATTTTAATCATAAATTTAACACACCCATTGGGGTGGCAGGGTACAGTGATGATATAAAGAACAGATTGCTAAATTTTCGAGTCAAAGCGCCGGAATTTCAGTTGCTAAATGTTGACTATACAAAAATCAATTGGGCTGAATATCCGGTAGACACTGTATTTTACTTTGACCCGCCGTACTATATAACAAGTGCTGCATATAATGACGGGAAAAGAGGCATGAAAGGCTGGGGAATTACGGAAGAAATTGAGATGCTCACCATCCTTAAGCGGCTGGATCAGCTAGGGTATAAGTTTATGCTTTCAAATGTGTTGGAACATAATGGAAAGAGGCATGATCTTCTTGAAAAATGGATCGATGAAAACCAATATCGTGTGATAGAAGCAGGCGTTAGTGGATGGAGATATGCCAAAAATGAAGTCCTTATAGTGAATTATTAAAGGAGACATGTGAGATGGTTCATACATTAGTCATACCGAATGAATTAGAACAAAAATTGATTTCTGCGCATGGTGACGCGGCAACACACAATAAATGGTTAGCTATAGGTGTAGATACAGTCGATGATATGAAAACTAGAATAAAGGACAGATTGAATGATAAGAATCCCAAATTGGAAATCATGAATATCCGTGTGGAAGATAAGACAGACATTAAGGAGCGCATCAATAATTCGAGCCGGGTATCTATGTTTACCGGATACTTTGAGAACGCAGAAGGTAATGTGGATGCACTGTTCTTCTATGTTGACCCTGATGCGGGAAATGCAAATGATTTTTTGGCAAGTAAAATTCCTCCTGTAATACTCGGAATATATAAGAATCATGCTCAAGATAAACGAGATTTACATATTAACAATATGCCAGTTTATGTGGTTAGCGTATGTACGTCAAGCAGAGTGAATAATGCTTCTGTAAAGCAGCAAATAATTTGTGCCGAGACGATGGGTATAAATTATATTGATGTATTTGATAATAGGCTGTACGACATTATTAATACAGGGCCCGACGATACAATTACAAAAATCCATACAGTTCAATCATTAGATGATTTAGTATCCCAAGGGGGAAGAAATGATTCTTTTCGATTGAATTTAGCAAGCAGAACTCTTTCAATAATTTGTGTCAATATGCTGCGACGGACAAATGATACAGCATATATTTACAGGTGGTTCTTAAAGTGCATTCCGGCGGTGTATTTGGCTGCGAAAGAGGGGTACAATATCGATTTAAGTTCTATCAGAACTATTACGAACGGAGATATTCCTTTAATAAGAGAATACATTGAAAAATTTCCTAACACAATATAATAGAGGAGGCAGATCATGCAAACGATTTTCTATGGAGCACCAGGAACAGGTAAAAGCTACACAATTGATACGAATATATTAGCTGGAGTCAGCGATGATCACATCTTCCGAGTAACATTTTACCCAGATTTTTCTTACAGTGATTTTGTTGGACAATTGCTTCCGACGGTTTTGCCGCCTGCTTTTCCCGGAGGAACGAGTACGATAACATATGAGTTTCATAAGGGCGTTTTTACTCTAGCACTAGAGAAGGCATACGAAAACAATGCTATTGATGTTTACTTAATAATCGAAGAAATGTCTCGAGGGGACTGTGCAGCCATTTTTGGGGATATATTTCAACTATTAGACAGGGAAAAAACTGGTCCCAACATGGGCTACAGCAGATATTTTATAAATAATAAAATGATTTCAAATGACATTATTGCGCTTCCGGGTGATACAGTAAAACTTCCTGCAAATTTTCACATTTTGGGAACCGTAAATACAAGTGATCAAAATGTTTTTGTAATGGACACAGCTTTTAAAAGACGATTTGAGTGGGAATATGTTAGTCCTAATCCTATTCCAAAAGCGGGTGTACCAGGCGCCTATGAAAATGATGTTGATTTACAAATTGTTGATGGAACAACAATTAGAACTATTTCTTGGGTCAACTTTTATCAGAAGCTTAATGAATTTATTGCGGATGATCGTTATTTAGAACTGGGTGAAGACAAGCAATTAGGTCCATTCTTTATTGAATTTGACGTGGCTGGAAGCGCAGCTGACCACAAAAAGAAAATACAAAATAAGCTCTTGAATTACTTATGGACCGATGTTCATAAAGCTTCTTTTAAGAGTGATATAAGATTATTTAAATCGGACATTGGAACATTTAAGAAATTATACGAAGAATATGAGGCAGATCATCAAGTATTTAGCGACACCTTCTTGTCGATAATATAGCGATTGGGGTGGTTGAATGAGTGCAGTATATTATTATGGGCAAGATGGTGAAAAAGTCGATGCCACGATAAAAATGCTATTTGATTTAGACGAAAAAGAATTGCGCTGGTCTACCGCATTGAATGCCAGTGTTTATGATTTTGTCGGCTTTGTTTTCAGGGAAAACAACATTCTTATTGTATTTCCAAAGCATTATTGTAGTGTGTCAGACATTATTTTATTAAATGATTCCCATAAGGAACGCGCATATGACATTGGACTTTTATATGGTGTAATAAAAAAATATAGCGAAAAAGCAGGTGTTTCCTCAAAAGCAAAAACCTATATCGGAGCACAAGACGGCTACGATTCAGATTATCCATTTAAGCCTTTCTTTGATATATATGAGTACTTTCAAAAATACGGGTTGTATAAGGAAAAGGATGTTAAGGTCGTTCCGGGAGGCTCAGGAAAGGTTTCCTGGAAAAAGACGATTGAAAAGGCTCAGAAAATCGTGAGCGAGGGGAACCTTATTTTTGCGCCTCTGTATATAAAAAAGAAAAACTTGAATTCTGTTTTTATAACTGATTGCATGGCATTTATTATCGATTATACATTAGACACCTTTCATAATTTCTTTTCATTAAAAAACACTGGCTACAAACGCGATAGATTTGATTATCTAAATAGCATAGATTTTGTTATTTCGCAGTTAAACCAGTATAAAAACCGTGTTTTTAAGGATATACATAAACAGCTAATCATGAATATGATTAGTTTCTTCGATCAGTATAAACGTAGGACAAAGTCAAAAGGCGGGAAAATCCATGTCAATATAAAATACTTTGATAAGATATGGCAAGAAATGGTCGGCCTATATTTGAATAAGCATTTTGTAGGTATAGATAGTACTGGCGAAGGACTTATATTTGATGAGACTCAAACACACAGCTCTATAGTCTTTGAAGACAAAGCATATACGGACATAGATGACTCGAATCACCATTTTTATATTGATGCTGATCACATCGCATATGATGGAGCTGCTTTATTTATTTTCGACTCAAAGTATTACTTCGAAGCCACTCACCTAAACTATAAGCAGTATTCGTATAATGAGATTTTGCGGTATTACTACTCGGGAATAATGAATATTTATAATGCTCTACTGATGCCGGGGGATGAAAGACATGAATTGCACTTTGCGCTGAACTCTGCATATACTGGAAGTCGGCTCGTCGGTAATAAGATAATAGAGCAATATCTTTCCACAAAAAAAGTAATGGAAGAGTATTTGAAGAAATAATTAGATACGCGTAGTTACAACCTGAGTAGGACAGATTCTGGCGGGATTATCCTATGAGATAGTGCTATGCTTGAGGGAATTTAATATAGAAAAGCATTGAAGCTTACAAGCATAGGTATTGCGAAGCGTGCCGGAATAAGCATGCGCATACCGCTAAAAATGTTCTGAAAGGAATAGGTGTTGGAACTGCAACTGTAGCAAGCGTTGTTGTTACTGGTGGAAAGATTAATCCGAAGAAATGAGGTTGAGTCATATATCGAAGCGGCAAAATCCGCGAGTGGAGATTCGGCAGTCAGGTTTTTAAATCGAGCGGAGACAGCGCTTAGAAGTTATGATGATGTTCCAGAACGATTCAAGAATACCTATTTTAGTTTGATAGAGGATATTAGAAATGATATGGAATAGTAGATTTGTTTTGTCGGAGCCTTCGAATTACGACCAGTTTAGTAGGAGCCCTGACATTAATAATGGCGTCTCAAGGCAGGTCAAGACAGTGGCGATGATCGTTAAGGCTGACGGGGCAAAACATCAGAAAAAAGTTTAAAATCAAGGGATCTTACGGACAGAGGACACTATCGGACCACTTCCGGGGATCCCTTTTTCGATTTAAACCGGTCATGATCGTATCATTGATTGATTTTTCGTCCAAAATGGAGTATAATTGGACGAAAAGAAAGGACCCTGGACGAAAGGAGCTCTTATGAGAACGTTTGATTACAGCAGACTCACAGAAAAAACGTGGGATACTGATATCCTGAACCTTATTGCAAAGATCCACGAGTGCAAAGGAAGACAAGAGCTGTTCATTCGGCAAAAGCCGGTAGAACTGGACCGTCTGGTCGAGATTGCGAAGATACAGAGCACGGAAGCCTCCAATAAAATTGAGGGCATCGTTACGACCAATACTCGCATGAAGCAGCTTTTTGAAGAAAAAACGACTCCGAGGAACCGTGATGAGGATGAGATCATGGGATACCGGGACGTGCTGAATACTATCCATGAAAGCTATGAATACATTCCGATACGCCCTTCCTACATCCTCCAGCTTCATCGGGACCTTTTAAAGAGAGCGGGACTGTCTTACGGCGGCCATTTTAAAAACGTCCAGAATTATATCAATGAAACAAGGCCCGACGGAACGGTGATCACCCGGTTCACACCGGTCGCGCCTTACGACACACCGGATGCCGTGGAGGGGTTGTGCAAAGCTTACGGGCAGGCCGTGGCAAATGAGAAAATAGACTCACTGATCCTGATCCCGGCGTTCATCTGCGACTTCCTGTGTATCCATCCGTTCAATGACGGCAACGGAAGAATGAGCAGGCTGCTCACGTTGCTTCTCCTGTATAAGAACGGATACGATGTAGGAAAGTATATCAGTATTGAAAAGCAGATAGAGAAAACAAAGGACCGCTATTATGACACGCTCGAAAAAGCCGATGCGGGCTGGCATGAAGAGACAAATGACCCGACACTGTTTATCCGATATATGTTACAGGTGATCCTGGCCTGTTATACAGAGTTTGAGGAACGCGTCGGTCTAATGGATGAAAACGGCAGCAGAAGAAAACCGTATGATATCGTTAAAAAATACACGGAAGGGAAAATAGGCAAGTTCACCAGCGCCGATGTGGTCGTCCATTGTCCGGAGATAGGGAGATCGTCTGCTCTTGCAGCGCTGAAGAAACTCACGGAGGAGGGCCTTATTCTTCGGAAGGGAGCGGGCAGGAGCACATTTTATATCCGGGCAGACAGTAATTGATATCGTCCAAAACAGCATTGATTTGGACGAAAAGAATTAAATCTGGACGAAAAAGTATGGATAGCGTTGCTTTTGACAGCCCAAACCGGCCGCCGCGGCTCCTGCGGGGAACTTTACGGCGTTGCCTGGGAGCGTGCTCCGGAGGCTTAAAAAGAACTTTGGAGCTGTCAACATAGCACACGTTTTCAGTTGCGTCCTGCGCCGACGCATGATACAATAAGCACATATCGTGGCTTGAATAAGAGTGCCGCCGCAGCAGACCGAAGCGGCGGCTGGGAAAGGTTATGGAGCAGTTTGATGAAGAAAGAAAAAAGAAACGTTATACCTGAAGTCATATTTATCGCAGCATTGCTGGCGTTCATCATTTCTTCCTTTGTTTCGTTTACGCGGAATAACGACCGCCGTACCGTGGAACAGAACGACGATTTCATTAAGGCGGCGACCGTACAGACCGCGGAGAGAGTCAATGAGCTGATCGCCATGTCGCAGAGAAATCTGGAGATGATGGTGCATTTTTACCCGGCGGAGATGGATAACCCGGAAGTGGATACGGAAATGCTGAAGGACATGATCTCCCGTTCCTACTTTGACTATGTGGAGTTCATCTCGGCGGACGGAATGGATCTGGCCGCGGACGGGCGGACGGCCGATCTGGCTGACCGAGAATACTTTATCGACGGAATGAAGGGGAACAGCGGCAAATGCGTGGTCCACAATTCCAGGATCACGAACGAGACGCTTCTGATCTTTTATTCTCCTTTTACCTATGACGGGGAGATCGTCGGCGTCCTCAGCGGGATCCTGCGGGGAGACACGGTCAGGGAAAAGCTGACCACGGACTATTTCGGCGTGCCTGTCAACACTTATCTGCTGGAGAAGGACGGCGGGGTAGTGATCGCGACCGGCGACTCGTCCGCCCCGGAAAACCTTCTGGTCTCGATGAAGGACAGCAATATGCTGGGACCCGAGGATCAGGAGAACCTGGAGCGGGCGCTCGGAGAGGGCGTCGCGACGAACTTCAACTATCGCGGTTCGCTGGGCATGGGCAGCGCCTATGTTACGCCGCTGGAATGCGGCGACTGGATCATGCTGCAGAACTTCCCATCCGCGCTGACGAAGCGCATGACGGACGAAGCGAATAACGCCGGGATCCGCCTGGAGATCAAACTGATCTTCGCGTTTCTTCTGTACCTGGCCTACCTGGTATTTAAAAACCAGATCATAAAAAAGCGGCTTGTTTCCGAGAAGGAAAAGATGTCCGGGATCGTCGATGTGGTCACGGAGCTTTTCACCCGTTTCGCGCTCGTCGACTTTGAGAGCGACACCTACGAGTACCTGGGGAGCAAAATAGGCGACGCGCCTGACAGCGGGACATACAGCGAACTTGTCCGCTATCTGGATACGCGCTACATAGAGGAGGACGACAGCGCCGAGAAAATGAGCGTTGTGATCGCCCGCGATTATGTGCAAAAACACCTCACGAAAGATGTGCCGTATCTCCAATTTGAATATCAGATCGATATGGACGGAAAACGGTGGGAAAATCTTTCCATCCTGTGCCTGGAACGGAAAGATGGCCTGCCTTCCCGCGTCCTTTACGCGATCCAGGATGTGACGGCGTTAAAGGAGAAGGAGCAGCAGATCCGTCTCGCGCTTAGAGAGGCGTCCGAGGCGGCCGAAGCGGCCAACCACGCCAAGTCGGATTTCCTCGCCAGAATGTCGCATGATATCCGCACGCCGATGAACGCGATCATGGGGATGACCGCCGTGGCGGCGATGCACCTGGACGATAAGGAACGCCTGACCGACTGCCTCGGGAAGATCACCATCTCCAGCCGTCATCTGCTCGCACTGATCAACGACGTGCTGGATATGTCCAAGATCGAGAGCGGAAAGGTCACCCTCTCCGAGGAGCCGTTCAACATTGCGGATATGGTGGACAGCATCCTGACGATCATCCGGCCCCAGACCAACAGCAAGCGCCAGGAGCTGAAAGTCCATATTACGGATATCGGGCACGAGAACGTGATCGGAGACACCTTAAGGATCCGGCAGGTGTTTGTAAATATTCTGGGGAACGCCGTGAAGTTCACGCCGGAGGGCGGCACGATCACCTTCTCCATCCGGGAACGCGAATCGCTGGTGCCCGCGATGGCGTGCTATGAATTTGTATGCGAGGACACGGGCATCGGCATGGACGAGGAGTTCATGAAGACGATCTTCGATCCGTTCACGCGCTCCAACGCCTCGGTCAGCCAGAACATCGAGGGGACCGGCCTCGGCATGTCCATCACCCGCAACATCGTCCGCATGATGGAGGGAGACATCCAGGTGGAGAGCCAGCCCGGCGCCGGTTCGAAGTTTACGGTCCGGATCCTTCTGAAAAGACAGGGGGTCGAGACGGAGGATGTGAGGGAGCTGGCGGATCTTCATGTCCTGGTGGCGGACGACGATCCGGATTCCTGCGTCAGCACATGCGATATCCTGGAGAGCATCGGCATGGTATCCGAGTGGGTGCTCAACGGCGACGACGCCATCCGCCGGACCGTGGAAGCGCACGAGAACCACGAGGATTTCTCGGCGGTGATTCTGGACTGGAAGATGCCGGGCAAGGACGGCGTGGAGACGGCGAAGGAGATCCGCAGGCTGGTCGGCGACCATGTGCCGATCATCATCCTGTCGGCTTACGACTGGTCGGATATCGAGGCGCAGGCGAGGGAAGCGGGAATCCAGGCGTTCATCGAGAAGCCGCTGTTCCGCTCGCGCCTGATCTACGCGCTGAAATCCGTGCTCAGCGAGGGCGAAAACGTAAAGAAGATGGAAGAGTCCGAACTCAAGGAGGCGAGCTACAGCGGAAAACGCGTGCTTCTGGTCGAGGACAACGAGCTCAACCGCGAGATCGCGAAGGAACTGCTTTCCTTCATCGACGTGGAGACGGAGCTCGCCGAGGACGGACAGATCGCCCTGAACATGGTACAGGACAGACCGCCCAATTATTACGATCTGATCTTTATGGATATCCAGATGCCGGTCATGGACGGATATGAGGCTGCGCGCAGGATCCGCGCGCTCGGCCGTGAGGATACCTCCACGGTCCCGATCATCGCCATGACGGCGAACGCATTTGCCGACGATATCCGGAAGGCGCACGAGGCCGGGATGGACGATCATCTGGCGAAACCGGTGGAAGTTTCAAAACTTCTGTCCGTGCTTGATAAGTGGCTGCGAGGCGGACCGCGGCAGACGGTCCGCAGGTCATCGCGAAGTAAGCGAGGCTCTGAGCGGAAGGGAGCAGTATGACGGAAGAAAAAGCGGAAGAGAGAACCGAAAAGAAAACCGAAGAGAAAATCGAAGAGAGGACCGAAAAGAGAGCAGAAGAAAAACCGGAGGGAAAAAGCGCCGCCGCGGCCGATCCGGAGATCGAACGTCTTCTGGGACACGACGGAGACCTCCCGGAAAATCCGGGTATCAAGAAACGGAAACGGCGCAGGCGCAGGATCATCATCGCGGCGGTCCTGCTCGTTCTTGCCGCCGGAGCGTTTTTTGTGCTCGGAAACAGCGGGGGAGATTCCCAGCGGGTAGCGGTGATAATTCCCGCCTATAAGAACATCGAGAGCACGCTCACGGTCAGCGGGCCGGTTTCGGGTACGGACAGCGTGGATATCGTCTCCAACATCCATGCGGAGATCAAGCGGATCGCGGTCTCGGAGGGCGACCGGGTAAGGAAAGGGCAGCTGATCGCGGTCCTCGACGATACCGAACTGCAGCGGGACCTTGAGATCGCAAAGAGCGCCTACGATCTGGCGGTGAGCACCTGCGAGGAGATGGACAGGGAAGCGGAACTGGGCTATGAAAAGGCCGTGCAGGATGTAAAGACCGCGCAGGACAATTACAACAGGATCAAAGCGCTGTTCGACGGCGGCAGTGTGCCGCAGGTCGATTTGGAGGAAGCGCAGGCGGCGCTCAACGACGCGGTCCGCGAGCGACGGTCCTATACGATAGAGAACGGAAAGGCGGTGGCCCCGGAAAGCTACCGCATAAAGGCCGAGTCGGAAAGGCTGCAGTATGAGAAAGCGTTGAGGCAGATCGATGATACGCAGATCTTTGCCCCGATCGACGGGACGCTGGTGCGCGTCAACACGAGAGTCGGCCGATTCGCCGACCGCTCGGATGACGACGGTACGCCGCTTTTTGAGATCATGAATCTGGATACGCTTGAAATGAAGGTGCAGATCAGCGAATATTCCGTCGGAAAGGTCTCCGTGGGACAGGAGGCGGAGATCACCGCCGATATCCTGGGCGACGAAAAACTGCGGGGAGAGGTCGTCTCGATCTCACCGACCGGCGAGGAGAAGGACGGCAGCTCGACGGAGCGCGTCGTCCCGACTACCATCCGCATTACGGACAAAGATTCTAAGCTGATCGCAGGTATCACGGCCCGCGCGAAGATCATTCTGGACACGGCCGAGAACGTGCTGACGGTGCCGGTCTCCGCGGTGCTGCAGATCGGAGACAAAATCTACATACAGACGGTCCGGGACGGCGCGATCCATCAGATCCCGGTCACGCTCGGCATCGACAACGACGTCGACGTGGAGATCATCCCGGCAGAGGGAGAGACCGTCGACGGGCAGACGCAGGTGGTCGCGGCTCCTTCCGTGGATTATACCGAGGGTATGGCGGCAGCCGCCGTCCTGCAGTAAAGGAGGCGCGCCATGCCGGGAAAGAAAAACATCCTCACCTCGGGGAAAGCAGGGGGATGAACTGATCCGCCTGACGGATCTTGTCAAGATCTACGATACGGGCGCGATCAAGGTGCTCGGCCTAAACCGCATCAATCTGACGGTCCGCCGCGGCGAGTTCGTGGCGATCATGGGCCATTCCGGTTCCGGAAAATCGACGCTCATGAACATACTCGGCTGCCTGGACCGGCCGACGCTGGGGCACTACTACCTTGACGGGACCGATGTGGCGGAACTTTCTCCCAACGAGCTCTCGGCGATCCGCAACCGCAAGATCGGCTTTGTGTTCCAGTCGTTCAACCTGATCGCGCGCACGACGGCCTTAAAGAACGTGGAACTGCCGATGACCTACGCCCGCATCCCTGCCGCAAAGCGCACAAAGCGGGCGAAGGAGCTTCTGGAGTGCGTGGGCCTGGGCGGACGCCTGACCCATATGCCGAACGAGATGTCCGGCGGCCAGAGGCAGCGGGTGGCGATCGCCCGCGCGCTGGCGAACGAACCGCCGCTGATCCTTGCCGACGAGCCGACCGGGAACCTTGACACCGCCGCCTCGATCGAGATCATGGAGATCTTCGCGGAGCTCCACGAGGCCGGGGCGACCGTGGTCGTCGTCACCCATGAGGACAACATCGCGGCCTACACAGACCGCATCATCCGCTTTTCCGACGGCCGTGTGATCAGCGACGAGAAGAACCCGGAACCCACGAAGCGCAGCGGAAAGCAGCACATCAGCGACCTGTACGGCAGCCTGTACCGGAGAGAGGAGGCCGCAAATGCTGATTGAAAACATGCGGATGGCGTTTCAGGCCATCCTTGCCAACCGAATGCGGTCGTTTTTAACGATGCTGGGGATCATTATCGGCATCGGTTCGGTGATCACCATCGTCTCCATCGGCGACAGTATGCGCCTGATCATCGACGACGTCTATGACTCTTACGGCGTCATGCAGGCCTATATCGAGATCGACGAAGACAAGGTCACGGACGTAAGGGAGAGCGATTATTACACGATCGACGAGCTGGAACAGATCCGCAGCGTGTTTGCGGACGAGATCGACTATATGGACTCCGACGCGAAGGCGAAGAGCACGGTGACCGTCGGCCGCACCCGGAAGGGGATCACCTACACGGGCGTCGATTATAACTATCCGGACGCCGTGCCTGTAAAGCTTTTGAGCGGTCGCTTCCTGAACGAGGAAGATATCCTCGGACGCAGGAAGAATGCGGTGCTCGACGAGAACGCGGCGAAGATGCTGTTCGGGACCGAAAAAGCGGTCGGCAGGAAGTTCCGCTCCACGGTCAACGGGTATACGGATGAGTATACGGTCGTCGGCATATACGAGAAGGAAACGAACATTCTTATCGTATTTTTTGATGATATCAAAGACGACGAGTGCTACGCCTATATTCCGTGGACGATCCTGACCGGGCCGGGGGACCGGTTCCTGTCCTGCCATATGTACGCGAAGGAAGGCATCGACGTATCGGATTTCGTAAAGCGTGCCACCGCTTATATCGCGCGGATGAAGAAACGCGATCCGGAAGATTTCTACGTCTTCTCGGCGGTCGACGAGATGGCGCAGGTGGACGGGTTCATGGTGGCGTTCTCGGTGGCCATGGGCGGTATCGCGGCTATCTCGCTCGTAGTTGGCGGCATCGGTATCATGAATATCATGATGGTGTCGGTCACGGAACGGACGCGGGAGATCGGGATCCGCAAGGCGCTCGGAGCGCGTACCTGGGATATCCTCCTGCAGTTCCTCACCGAATCCGCGATCCTTTCCGCATTCGGAGGCGCGATCGGCGTGCTGCTCGCGACCGGGCTCCTGAATCTCGGAGGAAATCTGCTCGAACAGGAAGTGGTGATCCGGCCGATCGTCGTGGTCATGGCGGTGGCGTTCGCGGCGGCGATCGGGGCGTTTTTCGGGATGTACCCGGCCTTAAAGGCGGCCAGGGAGGACCCGATCGTGGCGCTCCGGTACGAATAGGCGCCGACGGATCCGTTTCGTGTCGATGAAAAGGCGGGCGTACCGCTAACGGATAAGGAGTTTACGGAGAATGAAGATCTTTCATATTTCGGATCTGCATATCGGATTAAAGCTGATCAACCGCGATCTGCTTGAAGATCAGGAATACATACTGGACCGGATCGTCGGGGCCGCTGTAAAAGAGCGCCCCGACGCGGTCGTTATCGCGGGGGATATCTACAACAATGCGGTCCCGTCCGCGGAGGCCGTGGAGGTTTTTGACCGGTTCATCACAAAGCTTTCCGGTGCGCTGCCAGAGACTTCGGTCATGATGATCAGCGGGAACCACGACAGCGCGCCGCGGATCAACTGCTTTCGGAGCGTGCTCTCGAAACAGAACATCCACATGGTCGGGCAGCCGCCGCAGAGCGAAAACGAACACATCGAAAAGGTGACGCTTTCGGATGAGTATGGGAAGGTGAATTTTTACCTCCTTCCCTTTGTAAAGCCGTCCATGGTCCGGCAGGTGGTCGGAACGGATGAGAACGGGAACGGCCTTTCCTACGACGAGACGGTGCGGCGACTGATCGAACGGGAGGACATCGACGAGAGCGAGCGGAACGTCCTTGTCAGTCATCAGTTTTACTTGCCGAAGGGGAAGAAGGCCGAGGACGTCGAGCGGATGGAGTCGGAGATCAGGACCGTCGGAAACATCGACGAGGTGTCCGCCGGTATCCTGGAGCGGTTCGATTACGCGGCGCTTGGCCATATCCACAAGCCCATGAAGGTCGGGAGCGATACGATCCGCTACTGCGGAACGCCGCTGGCCTGTTCCGTGAGCGAGGCCGGGCAGCAGAAGGGGATCGTCATGGCGGAGCTCGGAGAAAAGGGAAGTCCGGTCAGGACGACGGTGTTGCCGCTGATCCCGCTCAGACAGGTGCGCGTGATCCGGGGAACGTTAAGCGAGGTGCTTAAGCAGGCGTGCCCGGATCTTGTTCGGGTCGTTCTTACCGACCGCATCGATCTGGACGTGATCGACATGCAGGACAGGCTCCGGATGGCGTTTCCGTATCTTCTGGAGATCCGGCGCGAGGGCTTAAGGCGGAACGATTACGGGGACGGAAGCCCGGAGGCGGCGCCGGACCTCGATCCGTTCGAGCTGTGCTGCGCGTTTCTCGGGGAGACCGACGAGGAGGAGAGAAAGATCCTGCGCGATGTGATCAATAAGGTCTGGGAGGCGGAGTGAGATGAAACCGTTAAAACTGACTATGCAGGCGTTCGGCTCCTACGGGAGAAGGACGCAGATCGATTTTGAACGCCCGGGCCAGAATCTCTTTCTGATCACCGGGGATACGGGCGCCGGAAAGACCACGATCTTCGACGCCATCGTCTTCGCGTTGTACGGCGAGGCGAGTTCGTCCGCCAATAAAAAAGAGGGGACCGTTTTACAGAGCCATTACGCGGATCACGGAACGGAGCCGTTCGTGGAGCTGACGTTTTCGGAGCGCCGCGGCGACGAGGACCTGATCTATACGGTCAGGCGGACGCCGCAGTACCTGAAAACCGTCACGCGCGGCCCATCGAAGGGAGAAACGCGGCTCGTCAGCGGTTCTGTGTGCCTGCTGATGCCGGACGGGACGGAGTATCCGCAGAAGGAAGCGAAGGGAAAGATCGAGGAGATCGTGGGGCTGACGAAGGACCAGTTCATGCAGGTCGCCATGATCGCGCAGGGCGAGTTCATGGAGCTTCTGCGCGCAAAATCGGATGAAAAGAAAAGCATTTTCCGCAGGCTGTTCCGTACCGGACTGTACCAGAAGATCGCCGAGGAGCTGAACGAGAGGAGAAAGGCGAAGGATAAGGAGATCGATATCGTAAAGACGGAGTTCGGGACCATCGTCCCGCGGATCGGGATCCCCGCGGAGTACGAAAGGGCGGCCGAGATCGGCACCTTAAAGAGACAGGCGGCGGACGGCGGGCCCGCGGTCATGGAGCGTCTCCTGGAAGAACTCGGGCTGCTGAACGGCTGGCTCTGCGAGGCGGAAAAGAAGGCGAAACGCGAATCCGACGATGCGGAAAAACGAAAGAATGAGGGCATCGCCGCCTATGCGGAGGCGGAAAACCTGCTGAAGTTTTTCAACCAGCTTGAAAAGGCCGAAACGGAACTTGCGGAGTGCGCAAAAGAGGAAGAAACGATCAGAAAAACGGAGATTTTGAGCGCCCGGATCCGGGCGGCTTATGAGATCAAAGCGGAATCCGCGCGCTGCGACGACGCGAAGAAAACCAGAGACGATACGGAAACCGGGCTGAAAAAGCGGAAGGAAGAACTGCCGGATCTTAAGGCGGCGGCGGAAGACGCGAAGAATAAAGAGACGGAGACGAACGGGGAGCTGGGCAAAAAGATCCGGGAGCACAGCGCCGTCTCCGAAAAGACCGAACGGGCGATCCGGTTGTTTGAGGAGATCGAAGCGGCGGCCGCTGCGGTCGAAACCGCGGAAAAAGCGCAGGAGAAGGCGAAGAAAACAGCCGAAAACGCACAGACGGAGTTGGAATCTCTGAACCGTCAGGAAACCGAATGGAAGGCGCAGGCGAAGGCGCTTGCGGGCACGGAACGGCTGTATACGCTCTGGGAGGCGGAGAGCGCCCGGGCCGGGGAGGCCGAAAAAGACCTTGAGGAACTGAACGGGCAGCAGGAGGAGATCGGAAAACTTAGGGAAAAGGCGAAACGCTCGGAGGAGGACTACCGGACCGCCAGAGAGAATTATGCGCAGACCAAGAACGAGTACGAGACCAAGAGGCAGGCGTTTCTGGACGCACAGGCCGGTTTCCTGGCGAAGGGACTGAAAGAGGGGGAGCCGTGTCCGGTCTGCGGATCGACCGTACATCCGCATCCGTGCGCACAGAGCGCGGAAACCGGGGATATTTCGCGGGAAACGATCGAGGAACTTTCGCGGGAGGCGGAGCGGCTGAACCAGGAGCAGGAACAGCTTTCCGGCGTGGCGGGCTCGGATAAGACGTTGCTCGCGGAGAGAGAAAAGACGTTTGCGGACGGGTTCAAAAAGCTGTGCGTAAAGATCGGGGGAGAGAGTGCCGGGATCGCGGAAACCGAATCGGAAGACCGCGACTGTGAATCGAAGAACGGAGAAAACGATGAGAGCCTTGATCTGCAGGCCGCTTCAGACCGGATCAAGGACTGGAAAACGGACCTTGATAAGCGCGGAGAACGGATCCGCGCGGACCGGGAAAAGCTGGCAAAGCTGCAGGGATCTTTGTCCGGCGTGAGCGACAGACGAAAGGAACTGGAAAGCAAAAAGGAGGAGGCGGACGCCGCGCTTTCAAAAGCCGCGTCCGAACTGGCGGGCAAAAAAGCCACGCTCGCAAACTGCGAAAAGTCAAAAGAGTATCCCACGAGGGAGGACGCCGAAAAGGCGCTGAAACAGGCGGAGGACGAAAAGAACGCGGCCGAGGAACTGCATACTTTGGCGAAGCAGGCTCTTGAAACCGCAAAGACCGCAGTGGATGGGGCGGAAAGCCTGATCACCAGTTATACGAAACAGCTTCCCGAGATGGAGACGGCCTATGAGGAACGCAGGGCCGCTTATGAGGAACTCATGCGGCAAAAGGATCTTTCGGAGAGCGAGTGGAAGCCGCTTACGGAGCAGTACAGAAAAGAGGATGCGGACAGCCTGAAGAAGACTGCGGACGAACACAGGGAACACAGGGCGGAGGCCGAGACTCTGAAACGTTCCGCGGCGGAGAACATCGGCGGCAAAGAACGGCCGGATCCCGAGGCGCTATTGCAGAGAAACGAACAGGCGCAGAAAGAGTACGAGCGTGCCCGGGAGGTCTACGAGGTGTACCGGGACTGCTTAAAGGCGGACAGAGACATATACGATGAACTGGAACCGAAAATCAAAAGCAGGAGCGCGATGCTCGTGGAATACGCGCGTCTGGATCATCTCTACAGGCTGGTGTCCGGAAACGTGACGGGATCCCGCATGGATCTGGAGACCTTTGTTCAGCGATATTATCTGGAAAAGATCCTCGATGCGGCAAACCGCCGCTTTAGGGAAATGTCCGCGGGCCAGTTTGAACTTCGGACGGTCTCTCTGGAGCGCGCCGGTGAGGGAAAGAACCGGGGACTGGATCTGATGGTCTACTCGGCGGTCACGGGGCGCGAACGCGAGGTGCGCACGCTCTCCGGCGGGGAATCGTTCATGGCCGCTCTGGCTCTGGCGCTCGGCACGGCCGACCAGATCCGGGCGGGTTCCGCGTCGATCAACCTCGATATCATGTTCATCGACGAGGGCTTCGGTTCGCTGGACGAACATTCCAGAAATCAGGCCGTGAAGGTGCTGCTGGAAATGGCGGAGGGATCGAAGCTGATCGGGATCATCTCGCATGTGACGGAACTGAAACAGGAGATCGACGACCAGCTGATCGTCACCCGCGACGAGAGCGGGAGCCATGTCCAGTGGAAAATAAGCTGACGGCGGAAGGAGAAAACATGCCGGATATCATCGAGATCAAAGATTTCAGCACGCCGGAGACAAAGCTTTATTCCTGCACTTCGGAAGTGCAGCTTTTAAGGTATTACGAGCCGGAACCCGGCATTTTCATCGCCGAGAGCCCGAATGTGATCCGGCGGGCGCTTGACGGCGGGTATGAGCCGGTCTCCCTGCTGATCGAGAAGAAACTGATCGCGGGGGCGGCGTCGGACATCGTCGCACGGTGCGATGCGGTCCCGGTCTATACCGCCGATGCGGACACGCTGATCCGGCTCACCGGCTACAACCTGACGATGGGATTCCTCTGCGCGATGAGGCGGCGCAGACTGCCGTCCGCGGAGACGGTCTGCGAGGGAGCGTCCCGCATCGCCGTGCTGGAGGAGATCACGAATCAGACGAACGTCGGTGCGGTCTTCCGCTCGGCGGCCGCGCTGGGATTCGACGCGGTGCTGCTGACGCCCGGATGTTGCGATCCGCTGTACCGGCGTTCCATCCGGGTCAGCATGGTACGGTTTTTCAGATCCCGTGGACGTTTCTCGACAGCGCGGGTGCGGCCGGGATCGAAAGCCTGAAACGGCTGGGTTTTTCGACCGCCGCGATGGCTCTGACGGATGATTCTACGGGGATCGACGATCCGCGGATCTCGGCGGAGGAACGGCTGGCGGTGATCCTCGGAAACGAGGGGGACGGACTTAGGAAGGAGACGGTCGCCGCCTGCGACTATACGGTAAAGATCCCGATGGCGCACGGCGTGGACTCGTTGAATGTGGCGGCTGCCGGGGCCGTGGCATTCTGGGAGCTCGGAAAGAGAAAGAAAGGAGAAAAGGATCATGGAAACATATAAGATCGCCGTGATCCCGGGCGACGGCGTCGGCCCGGAGGTCCTTACGGAGGGCATGAAAGTATTAAAGAAGGCAGCCGAACTGGACGGCGGATTCCGCTTCGACGACACATGGTTCCCATGGGGATGCAAATATTATCTGGAACACGGGCGCATGATGGATGAGAACGGGATCGAGATCCTGAAACAGTATGATGCGATCTATCTCGGCGCGGTCGGCTATCCCGGCGTGCCGGATCACATTTCGCTCTGGGATCTGCTCCTTACGATCCGCAAGAGCTTCGACCAGTACATCAACCTGCGGCCGGTCGTGCTGCTGGAAGGCGCGGAGTGCCCGCTAAAAAATGTAAAGCGCGAGGACGTCAACATGACCTTTGTGCGCGAGAACAGCGAGGGCGAGTACGCGGGCAGCGGAAGCTGGCTCTATAAGGGAAAACCGAACGAGGTCGTGATACAGGACGGTGTTTTCTCCCGCGTCGGCTGCGAGCGCGTGATCCGCTATGCCTTTGAGCTGGCCCGGAAGGAGAAAAAGAGCCTCACCAGCATCAGCAAGGGCAACGCGCTGAATTACTCCATGGTCTTCTGGGATCAGATCTTTAAGGAAGTATCGCAGGAATACCCGGATGTCGAGACGCATTCCTATCTGGTCGACGCGGCCAGCATGTTTATGGTAAAAGACCCGAAACGGTTCGAGATCGTCGTCACCAGTAACCTGTTCGGCGATATTCTGACCGACCTCGGCGCGGCGATCGCGGGCGGGATGGGTCTGGCCGCGGGCGCGAACCTGAATCCGGAGCGGAAATATCCGTCCATGTTCGAGCCGATCCATGGCTCGGCGCCGGATATCGCCGGAAAAGGGATCGCAAATCCGATGGCTTCCGTCTGGGCCGTGTCCCAGATGCTCGATTTCTTCGGCCACGAGGACTGGGGGAAACGTGTGCTCAACGCGATCGAGGCGGTCCTGACCGAAAAGAAGACGCTCACGCCGGATATGGGCGGCAGAGCCTCGACAAAAGAGGTCGGGGAAGCGATCCTTGGGAAGCTGTAGTTCGACAATTTGAGAAGCTGTGGAACATATATAAACCGCTTTACAGAACATATGTTCTATGATAGAATAGACATAGGCCGAAAGGCCCGGGGCACCAGGATATGTGGTGCAAAGGATGTGGCCGCTCGAATTTCCCTGTGCATCTGAGGATGAACAGGCGTTTGCTGGTTTCGACAAAATACCAGGGAAAGGAGGGCGCTATGGAAAAAGATCTGTTTTTGCTGTTGCTGGCGCTGATACTCAGCGTCGTGCTAAAGAACGATCTGTTCCGGATGGTAGCGATTGTGGATACAGCCTACAGGCTTACCTGCCTGATAGAGTATGCCTGCATACATACCGGAAGGAAACGAAATAGAAAAAGCCCATCCAGCTCCGCCAAGCGGGATGGGCGGCTGCGGTAACGCAGCGGTCACTAACGTTTTAAGAGCAGCCATATCGGTTTAAACCCGATATTCTGGTGTCTCTATACGAATAGTATAAAGCATTGACAGCTAAATGTCAATTATTATATTGCTCGGAGCAGGGTTTCTGTTTACAGAAAAAGCGGTTTATGCTATAATTCATGAGGAAAGCGGCGAGCCGTCCGGTTCCCCTGGGCGGCCCTGACAAAGCACATATACCAACAGAGAGGATCATTTATGGCTACATTACTTGAAAACTGGAGAGACCTCGCGTACGGCGAAGGTCTGGACGAAAAAAGAAGAGAACAGCTCTGGAAAGACTATTTTGCGGTCGAGAAGGGGATCTACGAGAAGATCCTCGCGGAGCCGGAGAAGGCGATAGAAGGCACGGTAAAGGAACTGGCCGAAAAGTACGGGACGGATGTCACGACGATGACCGGCTTCCTCGACGGGATCAACGAAAGCCTGAAAGGATACCAGAATCCGATCGAGGAGATGACGGAGGACACCTCCGTTAAGATCGAAATCGATCCCGAGCGTCTCTATTACAACATGGTCGAGGCGAAGGCATCGTGGCTTTACAGCCTTCCTCAGTGGGATGCGATCCTGTCAGAGGAACGGCGCAAGGAGCTTTATAAGGAGCAGAAGGCATCCGGCACGGTCCGCCGGGAAGGACACAAGATCTATCCGAACGATCCCTGCCCGTGCGGCAGCGGCAAGAAATACAAGAAGTGCTGCGGACGCAACCTGTAAAAGCGAATCGAGCCATTACCCGCGGGTAGTGGCTCTTTTATCGCGGGAAGGCGTCTGATCTGAGGCGCGCTACCGCAAACAGGTAGCTGCTTTATGAAATTTTAGGCAGACAGGCCGATTTGTGGAGTTTTACCGCGGATATGGGCCTGCTTTGGCGGCCGGGGAGGTATTATGGAGGCGTACACAGGGTTTGCGTCAGTCTACGATACGTTTATGGACAACATTCCCTACGGGGAGTGGTGCGAAGGCATCACGTCCGTTCTGAAACGTTATGGCGTCCGGGACGGCCTGGTGCTGGATCTTGGCTGCGGTACCGGTTCGCTCACGGAGCTCCTGGCAGCCGCGGGCTATGACATGATCGGAGTCGACAGCTCGGAGGAGATGCTGCAGCTTGCGACGGAAAAGCGCGAGAGATCCGGCCATGACATCCTTTATCTCTGCCAGGATATGCGGGAATTCGAGCTTTACGGAACCGTGGCGGCGGTCGTCTCGGTCTGCGATAGCCTCAATTACATTACGGATCCCGACGATCTGGTCACGGTGTTCCGGCTGGTAAACAATTATCTCGATCCGGGCGGGATCTTTGTGTTTGACATGAACACGGAATACAAGTACGGGACGATGCTCGGCGATTCGACGATCGCGGAGGACCGGGACGAGTGCAGCTTTATCTGGGACAATCAGTATGACGCCGAAGAAAAGATCAACATTTACGATCTGTCGATTTTCGTGCAGGAGAACGGAGATCTCTACCGAAAGTACCATGAAACGCATTACCAGCGGGCATACTCTCCGGAGGAGATAAAAACGGCGCTCGCGGAGGCAGGGCTGGAGTTTATCGGGATCTACGACGGATTCAGCGAAGAACCGCCGCGAAAAGACAGCGAGCGGATCACGGTCATCGCCAGGGAGAAAGGAAAACAGACCGGCATTCGCTGATTCGCAAGACACCGAAAAACGAAGATAGCAAAACAACAGAGTGACAAGGCAGAGGGGTAAAGCAACAAAGAGGCAAAGCGTCGGAAATAAAGCAGCAGAGAATAAAGCAGCAGAGAATAAAGCAGCAGGAAGCCAAGCAGCAGATAGCCAAGCAGAAGAAAGTAAGGCAGCAGAGAGCAAGACTGCAGAAAAGGGCTCGAATGGTACACGGAAAGGATTGGAAGAGATGACGGACTATATGATTCGGGCGACGGCGGCGGACGGACAGATCCGCGCGTTCGCGGCGACGACAAGGGAAACGGTCGAGACGGCGAAGAACGCCCACAACACAAGCCCGGTAGCGACCGCAGCGCTCGGGCGGCTTTTGACCGCGGGAGCGATGATGGGGATGGACATGAAGGGCGAACGCGACCTGCTCACGCTCCGGATAGAGGGCGACGGGCCGATCGGCGGACTGCTGGTCACGGCGGATCCGGCCGGGAACGTCAAGGGATACGCTTTTAATCCGCAGGTCATGTTGCCGCCGAATGAGAAGGGAAAGCTTGACGTGGGCGGAGCGCTCGGCGTCGGCGTCCTCAGTGTCGTAAAGGACATCGGCTTAAAGGAACCCTACGTCGGCCAGACGATCCTCGTCAGCGGCGAGATCGCGGAGGACCTGACCTACTACTACGCAAATTCGGAACAGGTGCCGTCCTCGGTCGCGCTCGGCGTCCTGATGAATAAGGACAATACGGTGCGGCAGGCGGGCGGATTCATGATCCAGCTTCTCCCGGGCGCCTCGGATGAAGCGATCGACCGTCTGGAGCAGCGCCTTTCGGGGATCAGCTCCATCACGACGCTTCTGGATGCCGGAAAGACGCCGGAGGAGATCCTGGAGGACCTTCTGGGGGATTTCGGACTTACGGTTCTGGACAGACTGCCGGTGCGGTTCTTCTGCGACTGCAGCAAACCGCGCGTCGAGAAGGCGATCATCAGCATCGGACGCAAGGATATCCAGGAAATGATCGACGACGGCAAGCCGATCGAGGTCAGCTGCCAGTTCTGCAATAAAAAATATGCGTTTTCGGTAAAAAAGCTTGAAGATATGCTGGAAAAGGCGCGCTGACAGCGCAAGGAAGCATGAACGGCCGCAAGCGGGAACGGAAATGAGTACGAGCGGCGGAGCCGACGCGTATAGTAGCCGGCATGAGCGGCAAAACGGCGCGGCCGGCAATAAACATGAATGGGCTGTTGTACAAGACAACAGCCCATGGATGTAATCACTTCATGCTGCACCAGCTTATTCTACTAGACCGGTATTACTAGATACTATTAGAAAAGGCACAATGAGAAATCGGTTGATTAAAGTTTGGTTACGTTTACAGCCTGGGGACCTTTGGCTCCCTCGACGACGTCGAATTCAACGTTCGCGCCCTCGTCGAGAGTTTTGAAGCCCTCCATGTTAAGGCCGGAGTAGTGCACGAATACGTCGTGTCCTGCTTCGTCGCAAATAAATCCGTAACCTTTCTGGTTGTTGAACCACTTAACCGTACCTTTCATTTTTTGCTCCCTCCGAAATTAAGACGTGCCGCAGAACGCATCTGCAACTAATCTAACAATAGCACAATTTTGCCAAAATGTCAAATAAATAGTATAAATTATTCGGATTTTTTGTGAGAAAAGGCAGGTAATAATTCGTGTCGAAAAGAGAAAAATCAAAATTTCATGACAACATAAGAAATAATGCGTGGCGTCACTTTTTAACGATTACACGCCATAAATTCGCAGTCATGGAGGGATGTTTTCGGGTCGGACTTTTCAAACAGGGATTACTACATGATTTGTCGAAATATTCCTGGGAGGAATTCAAGACCGGCGTTTACTATTACCAGGGAAACCGGAGCCCGAACGCCGCCGAGAAGGACGAGAAGGGATATTCCCCGGCCTGGCTTCATCACAAGGGCCGCAACAAACATCATTTTGAATACTGGATCGACGTCTCCGGTCCGAAGGACAACTGGAAGCTGATCGGGGTAAAGATGCCGGTCAACTATCTGGCGGAAATGGTGATGGACCGCATCGCGGCCTCCAAGATCTATCAGGGAAAGAACTACACGGACGCGTCCCCGTATCTGTACTTTTCGCGGAACCGGGATGTTCTCACCATGCATCCGGAGACGAAAGCGGAGTTGAACAAGATCCTTCTGATGCTGAAGGAGCAGGGCGAAAAAAAGACGTTCGCCTATATAAGAAAGATCCTGCGGGACGGGGACTATTAGGAAAGACGCCTACTTCCCCGCCAGCACGGCCTTTATGACCTCGTGCGCGTAACGGTTTAGCTTTTCCCGGTCGGAAAAGCACTCCGGCGCGAACTCGAAGAAACAGGAGGTGTCGCGGCAGGAATTTTTGAAATCAGGCGTCCATACCGGCGCGGGCTGTGCAAGAAACAGACCGCGCTTTTTTGTGTAGCAGGTCTCGCGGGTGGCCCTTACGCGGGCCGTTTTGTCGACGTATTCGCCGACGCTTTTGTGGACCGCGCGGTCCTCGAACATCAGGTAGTAGTAATCCCTGTAATTGGGATAATAGTACTTGAGCGTGCCCTCGTAAAGCCGCGCGGAGATCTCGAGGCTGTTTTCGTGCGCCAGGACGGACCAGGACGGGAGGGAGGCGGAAAGCGGTACGGGAAGGACCGTGTCCCGGTCGCCCGCAAACGTCATCACGATATGCGGGACGTTCCCGGCGATCTTTTTCATGCCGGAAAGGGCGAAGTCCTGCGAAAAGAAATCGTCATAAAAGAGGACCGGCAGCAGGGCGGGCATACCCTTCAGATCGTCCTCGTTGTGCAGGAGAAGGAGCTGCAGATCCCCGTCGCTTTTCGACATGAGATAATCCGCGTAAACTTCGATGAGCTGCCCGCCGCTGTAAACGTCTTCGCGGACGATCCCGAGAAAGCTCTCGATCGATTTCTGCTTCAGGCTGCTCAGGCCGAGATGCTTTTTCCACGGGCGGACGCGCTTGTAGATATCGACGCTTTCAAGCCGCCCAAACGGATCCGCGATCCGCAGATGCCCGCCACGCTTTTTAAGGAACGGGATATCGAACGTGTCGCCGTTGAAATGGACGAGCGTATCAAAGCCGTCCGTGAAATCGAAAAAAGCGCGCAGCACGTTGCGCTCGGCCGCACGGCTGTCCGCGAACCACTGAATAAATTTCCAGACGCCGCGCGAGCGGTATATGCATCCGATCAGGTAAACGCTGTCGGTATCGCCGGAGAACCCGGTCGTCTCAATGTCAAAAAACAGGAGCCGGTCCGGATCTCCGAGCCTTGAGAGCGGATAGGTCTCCGGAAGCGCAAGCTCTTTTTCTATCGTGATCATAAGGACTCCTTTCCGCCTCCAGTATAACGGTTTGCGGTCGCAAAGTCAACAAAACAGAAAATCTGTTCGATTCCGTTTTCAATCCGCTTGCAATGATTTCCGGTCTATGTTAGAATACCCGTAGAAGAATTTCGGGAGAGAATACCATGATCGCTTACATCAGAGGCCCGCTGGAGGAGAAACGGCCGGACTCGGTCGTTGTCGAGGCCGGGGGCGTGGGCTACAGGATCAGCGTGCCGACGTCGGTCCTGTCCGAGCTTCCGCCTTTGGGCGAGGAAGTGAAACTTCATACATATTTCAGCGTCAGCGACGCGGGGATCGGCCTGTATGGCTTTCTGTCATGGGCGGATCTCGAGATGTTCGGACAGCTGATCGGCGTGAACGGCGTCGGGCCGAAGAGCGCGATGGGGATCCTCTCGGCGCTGCGGCCGGATGAACTGCGTATGGCCGTGATCGCCGGGGACGCAAAGACGATCTCAAGAGCTCCCGGCATCGGCAACAAGACGGCGCAGCGAATCATCCTCGATCTGAAGGATAAGGTGAAGGCCGAGGATATCCTGTACGGGATCGCCGACGCGCCGGAACCGAAAGAGGGGCTTTTGGGGATCGGCGAGACCGGAAAAGAGGCCGTGGAGGCGCTTACGTCCCTCGGATATTCGGCCGGAGAAGCGGCGAACGCCGTGCGGAAGGTCGAGATCACGGACGGGATGACCGCAGAGGATGTCTTAAAGGGCGCTCTGCGCCATTTAGCCTTTTTATAGGAGCAGACTGGATTTATGAGCCGCAAGATCATCACAACGGAAGAGACGGCGGAGGACCTCAGGATAGAAGGTACGCTGAGGCCGCGCTATCTGAGCGAATATATCGGGCAGGAAAAGATCAAGAAAACGCTTTCGGTCTACATCGACGCCGCGAAGAACCGCGGCGAAGCGCTGGATCACGTCCTCTTTTACGGGCCTCCGGGTCTCGGAAAGACCACGCTCTGTGGGATCATCGCGAACGAGATGGGCGTGAACCTGAAAGTGACATCCGGTCCGGCGATCGAAAAACCGGGAGAGATGGCCGCCATCCTGAACAACCTGCAGGAAGGCGACGTCCTTTTCGTGGATGAGATCCACCGCCTCAACCGGCAGGTGGAGGAGGTCCTGTATCCGGCCATGGAGGACTTTGCGATCGACATCATGCTGGGGAAAGACTCCTCGGCGCGGTCGATCCGCCTTGAACTGCCGAAATTTACGCTGGTCGGCGCGACGACGCGCGCGGGACTTCTGACCGCCCCGCTCCGCGACCGGTTCGGGATCGTGCAGAGGCTGGAGTTTTATACGCCGGAGGAACTTAAAGTGATCGTGGAACGCTCGGCGAAGGTGTTTGACGTTCAGATCGACGAGGACGGAGCGTGGGAGATCGCAAGGCGGTCCCGGGGGACGCCGCGCCTCGCCAACCGTTTTCTGAAACGCGTGCGCGATTTCGCGCAGGTGCAGTACGACGGCGTGATCACAAAAAAGGTCGCCGATTTCGCGCTCGACATTCTCGATGTGGACAAGCTCGGTCTGGACAACAACGACCGGATCCTGCTGACGACCATCATACAGAAGTTCTCGGGAGGCCCGGTCGGGCTGGAGACGCTCGCGGCCGCGCTTGGCGAGGACGCGGGCACGCTGGAGGACGTTTACGAGCCGTACCTTCTGATGAACGGGCTCATCAACCGCACGCCGCGCGGGCGGGTGGCGACCGAGGCCGCGTACCGTCATCTGGGCCTTTCGCTGTGACGGACCGCGGATCGACAGAAAGAATTAAGAATAACGTTATGGCCCTGCGGCCGAAACTGTGATAAGATCATGAAACAAACGGGAGAGTGTGGCATGGACGAAAAAAACTATGCGGAAGTACTGATCGACGGGAACGTCTATACGCTTGGCGGTTCGGAGGAGCAGGCGTACCTGCAGAAGGTCGCGGCCTACATCAACGACAAGATCGCGGTCTTAAAGGCGCAGCCCGGGTTTACCAGACAGAACAAGGACTATCAGGAAGTGATGATCTACCTGAATCTTGCGGACGACTATTTCAAAACACTTCAGGAGGCGAAGATGCTCCGGGCGCAGAAGGACGAACTCGAAAAGGAGATCTACAGTCTGAAACACGAGCTCGTGGGCGCGCAGATGAAGCTTGAGGCGAAGAAAAAGGAAGACCATACAGCGAACGGGAAATAGAGACAGGGGCTGCCGCAAGTATTTGCAGCGGCCTCGAATTTTAAGCGCCCATATCCGGCGTATGCCGGAGCGGCGCATCGGGAAGGATGGGACTATGACGGGGAGACGGGCGGAGATTCTGGCTCCGGCGGGTTCGTACGAAAGCATGGTGGCGGCGGTCAACGCAGGCGCGGACGCTGTCTATATCGGCGGCAGCCGTTTCGGCGCGCGGGCCTACGCGAACAACCTCGACGAGGAAGCGATGGTGCGGGCGATCGACTTTGCCCATCTTCACGGGTGCAGGATCTATATGACGGTCAACACCCTGATGAAGGAACGGGAGCTGGCGGAACTTGCGGACTACATGAGGCCGTACTATGAAGCGGGAGTGGACGCGGTCCTGGTCCAGGACTTCGGCGCGCTTTCGCTCCTGCACGAGACGTTCCCCGACCTGCCGCTTCACATCAGTACCCAGATGACCGTGACGGGACCGTACAGCGCCGGAATGCTGAAGAAGGCCGGAGCCGTGCGCGTCGTTCCGGCCCGCGAACTGTCCCTGGACGAGATCCGCACGATCGCGGATACGACCGGCCTCGAGGTGGAGACGTTCGTCCACGGGGCGCTCTGTTACTGCTATTCGGGACAATGCCTGTTTTCCAGCCTAATCGGGGGCCGCAGCGGGAACCGCGGGCGCTGCGCCCAGACCTGCCGTCTGCCGTTCGATCTGCTGGGCGGCGGGAAGTATCGGAATAGAAAGAACGAAAAATATCTTCTGAGCCTTAAGGATCTCTGCACGCTGGACCTTCTGCCGGATATTCTCGAGGCGGGCGTCTGCTCGCTCAAGATCGAAGGCCGGATGAAGAGCCCGCGCTATACGGCCGGGGTGGTGAGCATTTACCGGAAGTATGTGGACCGGTATCTCGAAAAAGGACGCGAGGGTTACGAGGTCGAAGAGGACGATCGGAACGCGCTCCTTTCGCTGTTTGACCGCGGCGGCCAGAGCGACGGCTATTACAGGCGGCATAACGGCCGCGACATGCTGGTCCTCAAGGAGAAACCCGCGTTCCGCGAACCGGACCGGGAGCTTTACGACCGTCTGGACCGGACCTACGTCAATACGGTAAAAAAGATCCCGTTAAACGGGACGGCACTGTTCGAGGCCGGAAAACCAGCTGTGCTTCGCGCGGAATATGCGCTCCGTGGAGAGGCGAAAAAATCCTCCGCGGCGGCGCCGTTTGTGCAAAGCGAATACGGGACCGTGGAGGAAGCCAAAAGCGCCCCGATGGATGCGGAGCGCATCCGCAGGCAGCTTGCAAAGACAGGCGACTCGCCGTTCGAGTTTACGGATCTCGACGTGACGGTGCGCGGAAACGTATTCGTGCCGGTGCAGGAACTGAATCAGATGCGCCGGGACATACTGGCAAGGACGGAGCAGGAGATCTTAAAGAGATACCGGAGGACGATGAAAGCCCCCGCGCAGAGCGTGGAGAGCGGGCAGGATGCCCACCCGAATGTCCACGGCGGGGAGCGGGAAAAGGACCCGTATGGCCCCGGAAAAGAACAGAGATCATGCCCGGCTGGTTCCGGTATGCCCGAAACCGTTTTGGAGTTCAACGTTCTCGTCAATACGCGGGAACAGTTCGATACGGCGCTGCGGCTGATGGAGCGCTGGTCGGAACAGGCTCCGAGGGAAGAAGACCGCGCGAAATTCGCCGTCTATCTTGCGAGCGAAGAATTCGGAGCGGAAGACTGGGTAGAGCTTGTTTCGCGCTGCCATAAAAAAGGCGTCGGATGCTATCTGATGATGCCGCGGATCTTCCGAAACGAAGCCGAGAGCTATTTTCTCGCCAACCTGACGGCGCTCAAAGCGGCGGGATTCGACGCGGCGGGAGTGCCCTCCGTGGAAGAGCCGGGATTTCTTGCGGAATACGCGCCAAAACTCAGACAGCATTTCAACTTCGGAATGTACGCGATGAACAGCATGGCCAGGGCGGCGCTGGCCGGATTCGGTGCGTCCAGGATCACGGTACCGGTCGAACTGAACAGCCGGGAGATCATGGAAGCCGGACTGCACGGGGAGCTGATCGTATACGGATATCTGCCCGTGATGGTCTCAACGCAGTGCCTGAAGCGGACGACGGAGAAGTGTACGAAGAGAACGGAGATCCTGCGCCTTAGGGACCGCATGGGCAAGGAATTCCCGGTCGTCAACCAGTGCCGGTTCTGCTACAACACGATCTACAACGAGAGCCCGCTGTCGCTCCACGGCCTCTCCAAAGAGGTGAAGCGCCTGGCGCCCGAAGCGCTGCGGCTCAACTTTACGGTCGAGGACGCCCGGACGGCGGAAACGGTCATGACCGCGTTTTATTCGGAATTTATCCTCGGGAAAACGGTCCCCGGATTCCCGGAAAACTTTACCCGCGGACATTTCAGGCGGGGCGTAGAGTAGGTGAGAATGTGACCAATCTGGTGGTGGAGATCTCCAGATACCTGATCATCCTTTTGATCGCGATCTACACATATTACAACTTCCGCTTTTTCGCCGTAAAGGACGAGGCGGAACAGGATCTGGCATGCCGGCGTCAGGTGGTATGCCTTTTTATGCTGCATTTTCTTGCGAACCTCGTCATATACGCCAACACCGAATCGACGGTCCTGATCGCTTTCTACGTCGCGCAGCTCGCGTTCTTCGCCGCCTACATCCGTCTGTACCGGTTCTTTTACCGCAACGTGTCGCGGATCCTTGTAAACAACACCTGTATGCTTTTATGCACCGGTTTCGTCATCCTGACGCGCCTGAACCCGGAGCGGGCCATGCGTCAGTTTTTGATCGCGGCGGCGTCCGCCGTCGCGACGTGGATCATCCCCTTTATCATCGACCGGGTCTGGCAGCTGGTGAAATTCCCTCTGGTATACGGGCTTTTGGGACTTGTGCTCCTGACGGCCGTCTGGTTCGCGGGAAACACCTCCTACGGAGCGCAGCTCGCGCTCGCGGTCGGTGGCTTTTCGTTCCAGCCTTCGGAGTTTGTAAAGATCAGCTTCGTGTTCTTTGCGGCGGCGATGTTTTACCGCTCGGTGAGCTTTAAGAATATCGTTCTGACGTCCGTGATCGCGGCGGCCCATGTGCTCGTTCTGGTGCTTTCGCGGGACCTCGGGAGCGCGCTGATATATTTTGTGACGTATCTGGTGATGCTCTTTGTGGCGACCTCGAACTGGGGGTATCTGGGGCTTGGAGCCGTATCGGCCGGTGTGGCCGCCCGGGCCGCCTACAGTCTGTTCCCGCATGTCAGACGGCGCGTGCTCGCATGGGCGGATCCGTGGTCGGACGTGGACGATGTCGGGTATCAGACGGCACAGTCGCTGTTTGCGATCGGGACCGGCGGTTGGTTCGGAATGGGGCTTTACCGGGGCATGCCGGAAAAGATCCCGGTGGTGGACAAGGACTTCGTCTTTGCCGCGGTCTCGGAAGAACTCGGGGCGATCTACGCGCTCTGCCTGCTGTTTATCTGCCTCGGATGTTTCCTGCAGTTTTCGATGATCGCCATGAAGATGCAGGCGATGTTCTATAAACTGATCGCAATCGGGCTGGGCACGGTCTACATCACGCAGGTTTTCCTGACCGTCGGCGGCGTGATCAAGTTCGTGCCCTCGACCGGCGTCACGCTGCCCTTTGTCAGCTACGGAGGCAGTTCGATCCTGTCGACGTTCATCCTGTTTGGCATCATTCAGGGGCTTTATATCCTGAAACGCGGCGAGGAGGAAGAAGATGAAGAAGAGTAAGCCGAATCCGAAAGCGAACCGGGGGATCCTGTTCTTCGCATACGCCGCGTCCGCCCTTTTTCTTTGCATGGGCGTATACATGGGATACTTTATCCAGGCGAAGAGCGAGGATGCGATCAACAACCCGTACAACGCGCGGCTTTCGACCTTTGCGGACCGGACGGTCCGCGGAAAGATCCTGGCGAACGACGGGACCGTGCTGGCGGAAACGGCCGTCGCTTCGGACGGCACGGAGACGCGGAACTATCCGTACGGGGAGCTGTTTGCGCATGCGGTCGGCCATTCCACGGCCGGAACGACGGGGATCGAGGATCTGGCGAACTTTTACCTGCTGACCTCGCATGTGAACCTGCTCCAGAAGACGGTCGACGACCTTGCGGGACGAAAGAGCGCCGGGGACAGTGTCGTGACGACGCTTGATGTGGCGCTGCAGACCGTCGCGTCGGATGCGCTCGGAAACCGCCGTGGGGCCGTGATCGCGATGGAGCCGGATACCGGGAAGATCCTGGCGATGGTCTCGAAGCCCGCTTACGATCCCAACGCGGTGGCCGCCGGATGGGAGGAACTGGCGGGAGGCGACAGCAGCGAGGCGCGCCTGCTGAACCGGGCGACGCAGGGCCTCTATCCGCCCGGATCGACGTTCAAGATCGTTACGGCGCTGCAGTACATGCGCGAACATCCGGGCGCCTATAACGATTATGAATTTGACTGCGGCGGCGTGTTTGAGCGGGACGGCTACCGGATCCAGTGCTACCATCAGACCGCGCACGGAAAACAGAATTTCACGCAGGCGTTCGCGAATTCCTGCAACGGGGCGTTTGCGAACCTCGGCCTGACCGTCGATCTGGGTGAGATGCACGATCTTGCGGGACAGCTCATGTTCGGCCGTGACCTTCCGCTGGCCGTTCCCTACAGCCGGAGCGTCTATCAGATGGATGAGGACGCGGACGAGTGGGAGATCCTGCAGACCTCGATCGGCCAGGGGAAAACGCTGGTGACGCCGATGCACAGTCTGCTTTTGACGGCAGCCATCGCGAACGGCGGGATCCTGATGCAGCCTTATTTTATCGATCATGTCGAGAACGCAGCCGGACAGCAGGGACGCGCCTTCAAACCGGCCGTGTACGGGGAACTGATGGTCGCGAACGAGGCGGACGCCCTCACCGGGCTGATGGTCGCGGCCGTGAACGAGGGGACCGGCTCCGCTCTGCGGACGGACGCTTACCAGGCGGCCGGGAAGACCGGCTCCGCGGAATTTGAACAGGGGAAGGAGACTCACGCGTGGTTCGTGGGCTTTGCGCCCGTCGAACGGCCGCGGATCGCCGTCTGCGTGATCGTGGAGGAGGGCGGTTCCGGCGGACAGACGGCCGCTCCGATCGCGCGAAAGCTGTTCGACGAATACCTGGGAGCGGAGTGAAAAAACGCGAAAACACACCGGGAGATTCAGAGGAAATACGCTAGGAGATCCGGCGGAAGCGCGCCGGGCAGCTACGGCGCGGCGCATCGGACCGCCCCGCGGAAGCGTCCGAAAAAACAGTTGCCAGAGCGCGGGACCTGCTTTATAATGATATCTGATAACCGGGACGGACAAATATGTCCCGCCAGTTCATGGAAGAGGGGAGAGTATTATGAGAATATTGGTAACGGGAGGAGCCGGCTACATCGGCAGCCACACCTGTCTGGAACTTCTGAATCAGGGGCATGAGGTCGTCGTGTTCGACAATCTCAGCAACTCCTCGGAGGAATCCCTAAACCGCGTAAGGAAGCTGACCGGAAAGAATCTGACGTTCTATAAGGCGGACATGCTGGACAGACCGGCCATGGAGCATATCTTCGACAGCGAGAAGATCGACGCGGTCATTCATTTCGCGGGCCTTAAGGCGGTCGGCGAATCGGTCGCAAAGCCGCTTGAATATTACTACAACAACATTGCGGGAACGCTGGTCCTCTGCGACGTGATGAGAAAGCACGGCGTCAAGAAGATCATTTTCAGCTCGTCCGCCACGGTCTACGGCGACCCGGCCTTCGTGCCGATCACCGAGGAATGTCCGAAGGGACAGTGCACGAACCCGTACGGGCAGACCAAGAGCATGCTGGAACAGATCCTGACCGATATCCAGAAAGCCGATCCGGAGTGGAGCGTGATCCTTCTGCGGTATTTCAATCCGGTGGGCGCGCATGAGAGCGGAATGATCGGAGAGGATCCGGCCGGGATCCCCAACAATCTGACTCCCTATATCACACAGGTCGCAGTCGGGAAATTAAAAGAAGTCGGCGTGTTCGGAGACGATTACGATACGCCGGACGGGACGGGCGTGCGCGATTATATCCATGTTATGGATCTGGCGGAAGGCCATGTCAAAGCCCTTAAGAAATTTGCGGACAAGCCCGCCGTCTATATTTACAATCTGGGGACCGGACGCGGATACAGCGTCCTGGAGATGATCCACGCGTTCTCAAAGGCGGTGGGGAAGGAGATTCCCTATGTCATAAAGCCGCGCCGTCCGGGCGATATCGCGACCTGCTATGCGGATCCGGCGAAAGCGAAACGCGAGCTCGGCTGGGAGGCAAAGCGCGGGATCGACGAGATGTGCGCCGACGGATGGAGATGGCAGTCGCAGAACCCGAACGGATACCGCGGGGCGTAAACCGCGGAGGGAGCGCGGATCAGAACCCCTCCGCTCCCTGTGAACGCGCGCGGTCGATACGGTACTGGTCCAGAAGCTTTACGCATCCTGCGACATCGGTCTTGTTTTGGAACAGGCTGTCCAGTGCCGCCACGACATCGTCGTCGCTGTATCCGATAATTTTAGACGCGGATGTAGACGGGCGCAGATTGGCTTCTATGGAAGCGGCTGCGTCCGTAACCATGGGCGACTGAATGTTGGTGGTCTGCCCCTTAAAGCAGTTTACGGTGGAAATGCCGTCGAAGGCGATGTTGTAGTTTTCCGGCGTCGCGCAGAAGTCAAGAAAACCGAGGCAGGCGTCGATGTGCTCTCCGTTCTTGTTCACCATCATCATATTGAGGTTTCCGCCCTCGTAGGTGCCGCTGTTGACTGTGTTTAAGAACGCTGGCATGAGCGCGAAATCGTCGACGGTATATTTGCCGTCCTTTGCCAGATCTGTATAAAACCAGGTATCCCACATGAAGGTCATCACGGCGCCGCCGGAACTCATGACCGGGTTTACGTCATCGATGTTCCAGCTAAGGTACTCGGCGCCCATCCATCCTTTTTTTGCGGCGCTGCCGATCCATTCGACCATGTCCGCGATTTGCGGGATATCGGCGTAGGCGATCTCGTTTCTGTTTAATTTCCGGAGCAGTTCGGGATCGTCCGCAAAGACCGGGTCGAGGGCAAACTGCACCATCCACGCGCCGCCGCCGGCAGGCCAGCAGAGCGGTACATAACCGGCATCGGTGAGGACCTCGCACAGGACGTTGAACTCGGTCTGTGTCACGGCGGGTTTCAGGCCGAGACTGTCGAGTATGGTCTTATTATAGTAGCAGCCGGAGATGGAATTTTCCCAGTAGGGAAGTCCCATCAGGTTGCCGTCGCTGTTCGTACAGTATGCGCGCGTGCTCTCCGTCAGGTCATCCACCCACTTTTCATCATTCAGATAAAGAAAATTTTCCTCGGCATTGAAACGGTTCAGGTCGGCATTGTTGAAATGCATAAAGATGTCCGGGATGTCCCCCTTGGCGAACCGCTCCGCCGCAGTCGATTCAAACTCCTGATCTTCAAATGGGATGGGCTTTATCCGATTTCCCGTGGCCTTTTCATACTGCTCGAAGATGCTCGTCATATAGCTTTTGGCGAGATCGCTTTTTCTTCCCATAACGGTGATCGTAACGGATTCGGATCCGCTCCGGCTGCCGCCCGCGCTCTGACAGCCCGCCAGAAGAAGCGCCGATATCACGAAGCCCATGATGATCGAAACACAACGTTTTCTCATACCCCGTCGTCCCCTTTTCAGCAAAAACCCGATGAAAAAATTGTTTGTTCGTAAAATTTGCATTCTATATTGTTATTATACAGATATTTCCTGCCTCTTGCAATAGGAAGGTTGTAGATTTCACTCATAATCAAGCCTTTTTTTGACCGCAGGGGTCGGTTTTTGCCCGGAAAATCCGGTGTTGCAAATATACCGAAAATGAAGTATACTGTTTGACAGATCAGATACACACCACAAAGACGTGCTTTCGGGCGGTCTTTATCAGGAGGAATTGCGATGATAGAAGCAACGAGCTGTGGCGGTGTGGTTATATTTCGTGGCAAAATCCTGGTACTTTACAAAAATTACAGGAACAAGTACGAAGGCTGGGTTTTGCCGAAAGGAACTGTAGAGGAGGGCGAAGATTACAAGGAAACGGCTCTCAGGGAAGTGAAGGAAGAGACTGGCGTCACGGCGTCGATCATCAAATACGTCGGAAAAAGCCAGTATACTTTCAGCACGCCTCAGGATACGGTGGAAAAGGACGTCCACTGGTATCTGATGATGGCGGACAGCTACTACAGCAAACCACAACGGGAGGAATACTTCGTAGACTCCGGGTATTACAAATTTTACGAAGCTTACCATCTTCTGAAATTCTCCAACGAGAAGCAGATCCTGGAAAAGGCTTACGGCGAATACCTGGATCTGAAACGGGGCAACCTCTGGGGGAGTAAGAAATACTTTTAACTGCAAGCCGGGCAATTATGTGACTTCCGGGGCCGTGAGGTAAGCATGCTTACCGAGAGGTTCGGGAAGTTTCATAATTATGCGGCGGGACGCAAAGCGAGGAAGATATGTATGAAGATCATTGACGCGCATCTGCATTTCTGCCCGGGATACGGGCATTTCGACGAGCTGGCGCGCGAGGCCGGCCATGAAAACACGGAAGAGCATCTCCGGAAGGTATATGAGGAAAACGGGATCGTCTGCGGAATCGTGATGGGGAACCGCGGCATGTCGGCCGGAGAACACGTCTATCCGGATATGTTCCGCTACTGCATCGGCGTGGACCGTTCCTATCTCGGCAGTCATACGATCGAGGAATCCTACGGGCTGATCGAGGAGAACCTGAAACGCGACGCCTGCGTCGGGATCAAACTGTATCCCGGCTATAACCGCACCTACATCAGCGATCCGGTCTACGAACCGGTCTATGAGCTCGCGAAGACATACCGTAAACCGGTCGCCGTCCATATGGGACAGACCGCCGGTTCGCACGCCTATCTGAAATACAGCCATCCGCTGACGCTGGATGAAGCCGCGGTCAGGCACCCGGACGTCCGCTTTGTGATGTGCCATTTCGGGAACCCGTGGCTGATGGACGCGGCGGCGGTCGTCGAAAAGAATGAGAACGTGACGGCGGATCTCTCCGGGCTCCTGGTCGCGAAGACGGATTTTTCAGCGCTCTTAAACCGCCAGAGGGGTTATCTGGATGCGCTGAAGACCTGGATCGCTTACTGTGAGGACTACGGAAAATTCATGTTCGGCACGGACTGGCCGCTTGCGAATTACGGCGAGTATATCGAACTGGTGAAATGGCTGATCCCGGAGGAAGAGTGGGAGCAGGTCTTTTACAGGACCGCGGCGCAGGTGTACGGGCTGGATGGGATCGTCTGACGGACCGGAAACGGCGCCTGGCAGACCGAAAACGGCGCCTGACAGGCCGGAAACGGTGTCTGACAGGCCCAGGATTGCGGCCGGCAGCCGTCCGGTGGACAGACATACGGACAGGCCGGTCCGGAAACGGCGGCCGATGACGCGATTTTGTCGCATACAAAGTGATCCTTCTGTGAAAAAATATCTTGTATTTTGTGCTAAAATAGTATACAATTTTAGAACCGTGAAACAGTTAATTGAACCTTCTGCCCTCCGTCATGACTTGTCAAGATGTTTTATGTGTTATAACATACGGTTTTATGCGGTTTCTTGCACATCGCAATTTCAAAATCGCATTTCAAATCGTATCGTCCTAGTATGACGTCTTTTTATGATTTGGAGTCAAATTTTTTTGCCTCTGGCGTCAAAAATATGTCTGTTTTGGAGTCGATTTTTTTAAAAATCAGGCTCCTTTTTTTATCCGATTCTTTATTTCTTATCTGTATTCTGGTCTATGATTCGACTTATGATCCTTATCTTCCTGGCAGCATGGGAAGGAAGTTTTTATGCGGACGATATTATGTGGATGATAAAGTAGCAGAAGAGATTGGAAATCTGGTCAGGGAAGCCGAGGCTGGCCTTAAATTGAAAAAACAGGCGATGTGTGCCCTTCTCTAGATGCAACAGTGATCTTCGGCAAGATGCACGAACTGGCTGCAAAGGTGATGAAATTGGGGTTCCCGCAGTATAAAGGGAATGGACTCCTGATCAACGCGCGCTCGGAAACGGTGTTGGAACGGAGGATGTTTAGGGAGAGTGCACTGCATCGCCGCTGTGTCATCCCGGCCCGGCGGTTTTACGAGCGGGATAGAGAAAAGAATAAAGTGACCTTTCAGAAGAAAGATCAGAAGGTTATTTTCATGGCAGGACTTTATAATCAGTTTGAAGGTCAGGACAGATTTGTTATCCTGACTACACAGGCGAACAGCTCCGTAAGTGGCGTCCACGACAGGATGCCGCTGCTTTTGGAAGAAAAGGAACTTAAAGATTGGGTATTTGACGACAAGTATCTGGAGGCAGCATTAAAGAAGATTCCTCATAAGATGATAAAGAGTCAGGAATATGAACAGCAGAGCATGTTCCCGTTCGTGGGGTGAGGGAGATGATTGGATCAGAAAAGTCACCAAAACCCGATTTCAGAAATGGAGGAAAATCTATGGACCCTTCATGCAATATCTCCTTTGAAATCGCAAAGAAGAAACATACCCGCGAAAACGGATGTGGCCATATCGTACGGCACCGCTCATGATACCGACCAGCTTTTCATATGCGGGCGGTATCTGATAAGGGCTTTCCCGTAATAAGTCAATAAGAACTTTTGCTTAGGAATCCCGATGGGCGGCCTTTAGCTTTGGGATATCCTTAACGACAGTTTTGGTATAGACGATGCTGTACTTCACCATGTCACTTCATCCTCCGGTACACAGTTGTCAAGGTCCGTATGCAGGCCATCGAGGATCTTCTGCTTTATCTGCGGGTCGGCGGAAAGTTCCACTGTCGCCATCAAGCCCTCATAGTCTTCCTGGCTCAGTACGACGGCATTGCCATCCCTGGTGGAGATGTTGATGGGTTCATTGTACTTGATGGTCGTATTCAACATGGAAAACAAATTTTTACGGAAATTGGTCACACTGGTATTGAGCATGGATAGCGCCTCCTTCATATGTACACAATAGCGTACATAATTGGCTTTGCTAATAGGTATTTTCCGCTTATATAGTTCTCCATGTCAGTTTATGCGATCGCGCAGCGGTCTCCTCTTAGGCGGTCCGAATCGATTCGACCGCCGTCGCCTTGGAGGGAATGGCGGTTGGCCTGTTGGCTAAGGACCTTATTTGTGCTCCGACTGCAGTCTGAGAGCGAACGATAATATTTCCGGCCAATACGATATCGCTGAAACAGTTGACATTGTAAAGCAAAATGCGCATAATAACATTAATAATATGAGGAGATGATCGCATGGCTACAACTCCAACTCAGATCCGCATTGATGCAGACATCAAGCGTGAAGCAACGGCGCTCTTTTGCCAGTCTTGGCCTGGATATGTCGGGCGCTGTAAACCTGTTCCTGCACCAGTGCGTTCTTCTCGGCGGATCACCTTTTGCTGTGGAAGTTCCGCAATACAACGATAAAACGCTCAGTGCGATGGCAGAGGCCAGAAGAATATCCCGCGCCCCTGACGTCAAGGGATATAACAGCATGGAAGAGTTAAAGATGGACTAGCAGATTCAAAAGGGATCGCAAACTGACAATGAAAATCCATCTCGACATAGAGCTTCTGGATGATACTATCCGGGCACCGTCGCGCAGTGAGACACCACTGGGAACGAAATCAAATAAGAGGTGATGGGAGAATGATTGATCAGGATAAGTATTTCGATGGTCTTGGGTTCGAGCGGTGCGAAATGGAATATATGGTATATGGCACCTATGTATGTTTTAAGGGTCCAGACGGTTTCTACTACCGGGTCGATCATTTCGGCAACTGGTATGTTATCGAGGTAGCAGAGAATGAAGCGGAAGCCAGAATCCATGCTTTCGAGGACGCAGATACCTATGATGATTCGCTTTCAGAGGAAGAACTTATAACCCGGATTCAATCTGATTTGCGCGAGTATATAGCGGATTATTGATAAAATCGGTTGTCTGTTCCCTGTTCTGGATCCTGTGATCAACAGCAAACGTATAGCGTGCAATCACGATAGAGCGGTTCGATCGAGTCATAGTGCTTTTCAGGATCTCTTCTAAGCAATCATTTATATAGATTTATTTTTTTGCTTCTCGTATTCTTTATTTATGATTCAACATAATTATGGAAACGGTTCGGATAAAATAAGGTCCATTTTTACGCTATGAGGAAAAAAATAAGTGGATATAATGGATACTTGATAAGAGACCTGCCAAAATCGCTGATACAGGTCAAGAAGGAAGGAAAAAATCATGCCTGGTGAAAAAGATCTGTGCAGCACTTTAGAACAGATCGGACAGATAGAAACGGGACCCAATGATTAAGTAAGACCAATTTCACGCATAAAAAGAGGGCGGACGGATATACCGCCGCTCCCTTGTTTTTCTCTATTCTATAAGAGCGTAACATACTGTTCTGTGGATCAGCCCTTTGAAAAGTAAATGACGTTTTTGGGTACCCCGTGACATACAATGCTGTGGTGTTTACTTTATTGAGCCTTTTCCGCTTCTAAAGCTTTCTCGTAGGCAGGGACCAACATATCTTCAAATCTGCTGTCAAGCTGCAGACAGAATAATTCTTTCCTGTTGTCTTTACATATTTCATATGTCTCGCCCTGTTTCCACTTGACCTCGCCAGGCAGATCCCGGATCATCTCTGCGATATCGTTTCTCTTGGACTCGATCAACGGTACCATCTCGATTATCGCTTTGCGCAGCTCCGGATAAGGATCCTGTAGTTCAAGGAACCTTCTCGACGATATTATGTGACCATCCCTATCCACATAAGCAGTCTGCGTGTCACATGCGTCTGCCCGTGCGCGTTCTCTGTCCGAGAGTATCCGTTTCGCCTTTTCTTCGGAAAGATCGTTCTGAAAGCTTCCTCCATTGTCGAACACCGGAGCGATCTCGTCAGGGCGTCCATCCATGTACCGTATCAGCCCCCAGTTACCGTTGCTTCGGTCACTGTTATCGATATAAATATCTACAACGGCCTGTTTAAAGAAAAAAGACTCTATGTCCGGTACCTTCACGAGTATCGGATTATGCCTGATATGGGTAATGAGCGCTTCCAGATCGACCTTATGGGTATCTCTGGTTTCCCTCAGTGTGATGCCCAGTATTTCGGATAACTGTTCATTGGAATAGTTTCTGATCGTGCGTATTTCCGCCAGCCTTGAAGCGTAGTCAGTAAAGTCACGGCAGGCCACTACCACTTTTCCCTTTCTTATGCCGAGCAAGGTCTCATGCGTGTTAAAACCAAGGATGGAAAAAACATGACTGCCAAGATATTCGCATAAAGGCGCTGCCGTGTATGGCATATCTACATCATCCATTCTCCTTGCTTTTTTGGGATATTTGACGAACCAGTCCTGTCCGTTGATAACGATCCCATCCTTGCTTCCGGCAGATCCTCCGTACAGGCCGTTTTTGCGGCTGAGTGGATAGGGATCAAGATCATATATTTCAGTTTTCAGTTTAGACACCTCCTTGTTGATCGACCACGCAGCACGTTACGCGGGAGATCTATGTTGCCTTACAGTGAGTTCCTGCTTCCTTTATAAAACAGAAGCAGCGTGAGCAGCCTGCTCATGCGTCTGTTTCCGTCAGGCAATACACATTGGGACCCCACACGAGAGAGATGGTTTATTTCTATGCATTGACTGCTCGGGATCCCTGTGCCGTATGCTTCGATCAGTTCCAAACGGTAAAATACATTTGCAAGTTTTACATTTCGACATACAGATATCCCCATCGTCACATCTTTTAAGGTCACGCCGTTCATCAGACCGCCGATAGAGGTAAACTCAATCCTGCCTGTATACATGCTGATGAAGCTGCCGGCCCGATAGGAATATTCACGATGTTATGTAAAGTCAATAGTTATGCAAAGTTTGTTCTTGTTTTGCCTAAAACAAGAGCTTTTTCTTTCTTTAACTTAGCATAAAATTATGATACCTTCAAGAGAAAACCTTATATCGGTTGAATAAACTCAAGGAGGTTCCACTGTTAAGCGTCAAATTCTGGTCGCCACCAACAGCGCATTGTTTTATCCGTTCCAAGTAAAACAACGGCAGAATCGCATCTCCAACTCACGATCCTGCGCCAGATATAGTCCGGCACTTCCTGGTCGGAAAGCCCTATCCGTCACCGCAATAATCT
>CANQGL010000012.1 GCA_947623185.1 uncultured Lachnospiraceae bacterium | reverse complement strand
CAAAGCGCCGGCATTTGTCAGCTTGCCTTGTTCATCCCGAATTTCAAAAGAGTCAAACAGCTTATCCTCCATGCTGCTTCCCGTCCAAACCTTGTATCTCTCCCTCAGTTTGGAAAAAGCATAGTCTTTGAAACTGTACTCGGTAGGCAGCGCATCGTAAGTGCGGTTCATGCCCCTCAAAATCAACTGGTTCAAAACATAGTCGGGGGCGATTACGCTCTCGTTGCCAATGCGGATATACGCTTCCATCACGCCGTCCGCTTTGTAGTAATAGGGCGTGGAACGCCCGGCAGATACGGTCAGGAGCAGAATATCCTTCCCGTTTTCTCTTCCTGGAGTGAGAATGAAGTCCGGGAAAGGTGTGATCCGCTCCTTTATCAATCGGCTGATTGCCTCGGCATCGGCCTGCGCGTCAGACAAGCCGATTATATTTCGGTTATTGTCAATACCGAAGAATAATGTTCCCCCGATCCCATTGGCAAAGGCGCTGATGCTTTTGAGCCAGCTTTTGGGTTTCCTCGTTTCCAGAGCGACCTTAAAATCGCATTCTGTCGCTTCTGCTATCCATCTGTCAATCTTCATTTTGTGCCTCCCCGTTAGGCTTATTCTTCTTCCGGCTCTTGTAGACATTATATCTGTTTTTGCATTCCGGACTGCAAAACTGATTGCTGGGGCGGCTCGCTACGAAAACCTTTGCGCAGTGCTTACATAGCCGCAGCGGTTTCGTATCGTCTGTCAGCATGAAGCCGGACATCATCTGGATGCCCAACAGCGGTGAATGGACGCTCCACACGATAGTCGGCTTATCATTCATCGACATGGCCAGCGACATCATTGCCCGGTCGTTCTGGATATTCCACAGTAATTCTACACCATGCCTGATTATATCCAGCTTGTTAAAGGGAAAGAATAACGCAAGATAGGCCTCCGTCCGCAGGGTTTCCTCTTTGATGAAGTGGTTTTTCGGAAGATAGACATTTTCATACTCCATAAACTTCGGCGTGGTGGGCAGTGCGGTCATCAGCCCGAAAAGACCATATTTCAGAGCAAACGTCATGGCTTGTTTCTGGACTTTACCGTCCGGCTTCTTACTCATGCAGAGCCGTCCGATGTTGAGAGCATCCAGCACTAGCTGTCGCGCATCCTTCAGCGGATCGTATATCTTCGGCTTTACGTTTTTCGCCGGAGTGAGATAGAGCGTTCTGTCTTCGCCGCTCGCCATTCATATTCACTGTACCGCACCCAATGGGAGCTTGTGCGTTCAAACAGATTTCTCATTCTCATTTCTCCCAATCGTCGATACCGTATTTATTCAAAAGCTTCTTTGCAAACGCAATCCCACTATCAGTTATATAGACGGATTTACTGCGTGAGGGATGACTACCTTGGCGGATAAAATCGTCCGCCTCCAAACTGTTAAGAATATTAAAATCATATCCTTTCCATGCGTAATGATCTTTACTGCTCGAGAACCGGTCCCGTTCCGAAAATCTTGAAAGGTACATCAACATGACTGTTAGTTCTTTCATGGCCTCATTTGCTTTTATTCTCTCCACCCCATTGTCTCCAAATATGAATAATCTAAAAGTTGAATATTCTTATAACCTATTATACGGATTGCCGCCATCCATGTCAATGCCGGTGTCTTTCATTTCCGCAGGAAAGCGTCGTTCCTCTAATGTCATTGGCTATTCCGATTCTTCCGCGGATTCCTCCGGGATTCCATCTTTCCGATCCGGCATCGCTTTTAAGTACAGAAAAACCGGCGTGACTCTCACCACGCCGGTTTTACCGGAAATATTCTATACTTCCTTATGAGTCTCCGCCAAAGCGGCGCGCCCCTCTTTTTTACAGCAAAACATTCCCAAGTATCGGAATCCCGCGACGGCTCACTCCAGGATCCTGCCGTCCCGGGAGATCGTCACGACCTGCCACGGAATAAATTTTCCGCTGTTTTTCAGCGCATTTTCCGCCGCTCTCTGCAGGCCGCCGCAGCACGGCACCTCCATGCGGACGACCGTGACGCTCTTCACGTCGTTGTCGCGGATGATCTCCGTCAGCTTCTCTGAATAATCAACGTCATCCAGCTTCGGGCACCCGATCAGGGTGATCTTTCCTCTCATGAAGTCCTCGTGCATGTTGGCGTACGCGTATGCGGTGCAGTCAGCGGCGATCAGAAGCTTTGCGCCGTCGAAAAAAGGAGCCCGCGTCGGAAGAAGCTTGATCTGGCACGGCCACTGGTTCAGCCTCGAGACCGGTCCGGCGGCCACAGCGGGCCGAACGCTCGGCTGATCCTCCTCGTCTTTATCGTTTCTTAACTGCATCAGTCTCGAACCGGGGCAGCCGACTCCCTGATGAACGTGATTCGCATCCCCGCCGCCCTTGTTCTTGCTCTCCTGCGCGGCCTTTACGGCCGCCGCGTCGTAGGCGGGCGCCTCTCTTTCCTCAAACGTGATCGCCCCTGTCGGGCACTGCGGCAGACAGTCGCCGAAACCGTCGCAGAAGCTCTCGCGAACCAGCTTCGCCTTGCCGTCTATGATGTCGATCGCTCCTTCGTGGCATGCGCTCGCGCACAGGCCGCATCCGTTGCATTTTTCTTCGTCGATATGGATGATTTTTCTGATCATATTCGTTTCCTCCTTGTGTTGTTGATGCAAGTATAGTATACTGTCGGAAAGAAGTATGTGGTTTTAACCACATTTATGAGAGAAAGCGAAAAATAAAGAGGGCGAAAAAACGATGAACACAGACGTTCTGAATAAAAGCGTCCTGTTTGGGGAAATGACCGGGGACGAGAGAAAAGAATGCCTCGCCGCCCTGAACGCGCATGAAAAATCATATCCGAAGGGGACCGTGATCCTGCACGCCGGAGAGCTGACGGACCGGATCGGGCTGGTCCTGTCCGGCAGCGTGACCATAGAGAGCAACGACGTGTGGGGAAACTGCACCATTCTAAGCCTTGCCGGTCCGGGTCAGGTCTTTGCCGAAGCGTACGCGCTCCTTGCGGACGAGGTATTGCTGGTGGACGTGAAGGCGAACGAGGACTGCCGGATCCTGTTTCTGCACATCGGCCGCCTGTTTCGGGATATGCCGCGAGCCGCATGGAAAGAAAAGCTGCTTAAGAACCTTTTAATGATCTCGTCCCACAAAAATCTGGCGCTCTCAGGCCGCAGCTTCCACACCTCGCACAAGAGCTGCCGGGGGAGGCTGCTGTCGTATTTAAACGCCGTATCGCTGCAGAAACATTCCACGGAGTTCGACATTCCCTTTGACCGCCAGCAGCTCGCCGATTACCTGAATCTCGAGCGGACCAACATGTCGAAAGAGCTTTCCCGGATGCGGCGGGACGGGATCATCGAGTTTCGCAAGAACCACTTTAAGCTGATACAGGCGGAATAGAAGGCGCAGCCACCGCTTCACCGCGCCGATTTCGAACATTTTGCGAATTTTGTGAAAAGTTGGTGAACCGGTGGAATTTTTTCTTACGGTTTGTTAAAATAAGTACAGAGCAATGCAGAATGTGGGGTGAGTTTATGGATTCCGTAAAAGTTTTGATGGTGGACGACGAGGCGCGTATGCGCAAGCTCGTCAAAGATTTTCTGCAGATCAAGGGGTTCCGCGTGGTGGAGGCGGAGGACGGAGAACAGGCCGTCGACATTTTCTTTCAGGATAAAGAGATCGGACTGGTGATCCTCGACGTTATGATGCCGAAGATGGACGGATGGGAGGTGTGCCGCACCATCCGCCGTTATTCGCAGGTGCCGATCATCATGCTGACCGCGCGCTCCGAGGAGCGGGACGAGCTCCTGGGTTTCGAGCTCGGAGTGGACGAGTATATCTCAAAACCGTTCAGCCCGAAGATCCTCGTGGCCCGCATCGAGGCGATCCTGCGCAGACAGACCGCGGGAAGCGGCGAGATCCTGGAGGCGGATGGGATCCGCGTGGACAAGGGAGCGCATGAGGTCACAGTCGACGGAGCTCCGGTCGAACTGAGCAACAAGGAATTTGAACTTCTGACATATTTTATGGAGAACCAGGGGATCGCGCTCTCGCGCGAAAAGATCCTCAACAACGTCTGGAATTACGACTATTTCGGCGACGCGCGCACGATCGATACGCACGTCAAGAAACTGCGCAGCAAACTCGGGCCCAAGGGCGATTACATCCGCACGATCTGGGGCATGGGCTATAAACTCGAGGTGAGCGGGCAATGAGATCGATCCGTACAAGACTGACGGTCGTCTTTATCGGCCTGATGACGCTGATGCTGGCCGTCGTGTGGGCCGTGAACCGCTGGTACCTTGAGGACTACTATGTGAGCCAGAAGGTCCGGTCGCTGAACGAGATCTACACGACCGTGGACGACCGGATCCGCGAGAATCATGAGAACGGGATCTCGATCGAAGAAGCCATGAAACGCGAACAGAACGCGGATGGGAGCGTCGTGGAGGGGAACCTGCAGCAGCTGATCCGCGACTACAGCGACAGTGCAAACGTGTCGCTTTTGATGATCGACAACAGTTCGGCGGAGACAACGGTCTATTCGACCTCCCGCGACACGAATTTTCTGAAAAACCGTATGGACCGGTATATCTTCGGACGCAGCGAGGGGCGCTCGCGCTACAAGGTCCTTGAAGAGTACCCCAACTACCGCATCCAGCAGACGTTCGATCCGTACCGCAACGGCATGTATCTGGAAAGCTGGGGCTTCTTTTCCGACAACAGCACGGCGTTCATCATGAGCACGCCGCTCTCCAGCATCGGCGAGAGCGTGGCGCTGTCCAACCGGTTCCTGACCTATGTAGGTGTCCTGGCGATCCTGGCGGGCGCCGTCATGATCTATCTGCTGACGCGGGGCCTGACGAAGCCGATCTATAAGATAGCCAGCCTGTCGGAACAGATGTCGAATCTGGATTTTGAGGCGAAGTATGAGCCGGACCGGCACGATCCGGAGGAGATCGATATCCTCGGCACGAGCATGAACACGCTGTCCGACCGTCTGAAAACGGCGATCGCCGAGCTGAAATCGGCCAACAATCAGCTTCAGAAGGACATTGAGGAGAAAACGAAGATCGACGAGAAGAGAAAGGAATTCATCGCCAATGTCTCCCATGAACTCAAGACGCCGATCGCGCTGATACAGGGATACGCCGAGGGCCTCCAGGAAGGCATGGGCGAGGACAAGGAGAGCCGCGATTATTACTGCGACGTGATCGTGGACGAAGCCGGAAAGATGAACCGGCTGGTAAAACAGCTCCTTACGCTGTCCTCGCTTGAGAGCGGGAACGACAGACCCGTGATCGAGCGGTTCGACATTGCGGAGATGATCCGCGGCGTCCTGCATTCTTCCGAGATCCTGCTGGAACAGAACGGGATCACCGCGATATTCAACGAGCCGGGACCGGTCTGGGTCTGGGCCGACGAGTTCAAGATCGAGCAGGTCGTCACGAACTACCTGAGCAACGCGATCCATCACGCCGCGGGCGAGAAAAAGATCATCATAAGCGTCGAGCGGCGCGAGGCGACGGTCCGCGTCTCCGTCTTCAACACCGGGGAACCGATCCCCGAGGAGGCGCTTCCCAACCTGTGGTCGAAGTTTTACAAGGTCGACAAGGCGAGGACGCGCGCGTACGGCGGCACCGGCATCGGCCTGTCGATCGTAAAGGCGGTCATGGACGCCCACAATCAGGAGTGCGGCGTGAAAAACTGGGATAACGGCGTGGAGTTCTGGTTCACGGCGGACAGCACGGACGGCGCGGGGACCGGACCGCAGGCCGCGGACGCTAACGCTCCTCGCACACCTGAAAGATGAAAAATTTCAGGTAGGACGACTCCTCGTTCCCCCAGAGGACCGGATGATCGGGGGCCTGCGTGCGGTACTCGACCTGGCGCAGACGTTTGTGCGCGCCCGAGGCGGCCTCGCGGATCGTCTTCGCGAGCAGCTCCGGCGTCATGAAGTGGGAGCAGGAGCAGGTGGCAAGATAGCCGCCGTCCTTTACGAGCCTCATACCGCGCAGATTGATCTCGCGGTAGCCGCGGATGGCGTTTTTGACCGAATTTCTGGATTTTGTGAAGGCGGGCGGATCGAGGATCACCACATCGAACCGTTCGCCTTTTCTGTCGAGTTCCGGCAGCAGGTCGAAGACGTCCGCGGTGACGAAGGTTACGCGGTCGGACAGGCCGTTTAAGGCGGCGTTCTCCCGCGCCTGTTCGATCCCGGTCCCGGAGGCGTCCACTCCCAGGACCTCGGCGGCCCCGGCTATCCCTGCGTTTAACGCGAAGGAGCCGGTGTGCGTAAAGCAGTCGAGGACGCGGCCGCCCTTACAGAACCGGCGGATCGCCAGCCGGTTGTATTTCTGATCGAGGAAAAAGCCGGTCTTCTGGCCGTCCCGGACGTCCACATAATAGCGGACGCCGTTCTCGGCGATCTCGACCTTCGTATCGAAAGGCTCTCCGATGAAGCCCTTTGCGCGCTCCATCCCCTCCTGCAGGCGCACCTTGGCGTCGCTGCGCTCATAGACGCCGCGGACCGAAACGCCGTCTTCCGCCAGGACCTTTATGAGCTTTTCCAGGATGAGCGGCTTGAGCCGGTCGATGCCGAGCGCCAGGGATTCCACCACCAGCACGTCGGAAAATTTGTCGATCACGATGCCCGGCAGAAAATCGGCCTCCCCGAAGACGAGGCGGCAGCTTTCGGTCTCCACCGCGGCTTTTCTGTATTCCCACGCGTTCCTCACGCGCATCTCGATAAAATCCCCGTCGATCACCGTATCGTGTTTCCGCGACATCATGCGGATGGTGATCTTTGAGCGGGTGTTGATGAAACCGGTCCCGAGCGGATAGCCGTCAAAGTCGAAAACATTTACCAGATCCCCGTTTTCGAAGCCCCCTTCGATCCGGTCGATCTCGTTGTCGTAGATCCAGAGCCCTCCCGATTTTAGGGCGCGGGCTTCGCCCTTTCTGATCATAACGGATGCGAGCGTATGCTCCATGCGGATCCTCCTTTCCGGTGCAATGCCAGTATAGCCGAAATCCGCGTAAAATGCAATTCCGTAATTTTGTGCGGCAGATTATTGAAAATTCCGTCCGGATTCTGTATAATGTTTAAAACGGAGCGAAAAAATACGGAGGAAAGCGATGGCAGCGATCAGCAACGACTGGCTCGGCCCCCTGAGCGGCGAGTTCCGCAAACCCTATTACAGGAAACTTTACGATACGGTCATGAACGAGTACCGGACGAGGGAGATCTATCCCGCGCCGGACGACATCTTCAACGCGTTCAGCTTCACGCCGCTCGCGAACGTCAAGGTCGTGATCCTCGGCCAGGATCCGTACCACGAACCGGGTCAGGCGCACGGCCTGTGCTTTTCGGTGAAGCCGGATGTCGCGATCCCGCCGTCCCTCGTCAATATCTATCAGGAACTTCACGAGGACTGCGGATGCTATATCCCCGACAACGGCTATCTGAAAAAGTGGGCCGATCAGGGCGTCATGCTGTTAAACACGGTGCTCACGGTGCGCGCGCACGCCGCCAACTCCCATAAGAACATCGGGTGGGAGGAGTTTACCGACGCGGCGATCCGGGTCCTCAACGGGCAGGACAGACCGATGGTCTTTATCCTCTGGGGAAAGCCCGCGCAGATGAAAAAGTCGATGCTGAACAATCCGAAGCATCTTATCATCGAATCGCCTCATCCAAGCCCGCTTTCGGCGTACCGCGGCTTTTTCGGCAGCCGCCCGTTCAGCCGCGCCAACCGGTATCTTACGGAGAACGGACTTACGCCGATCGACTGGCAGATCGAGAATGTGGGAGTGAAAGAATGAGCGCAGTAATCGAATTTCTGAAGATCGTGGTATTCGGCCTGGTGGAAGGCTTTACGGAATGGCTTCCGATCAGCAGCACCGGCCACCTTATCATCGTTGAAAATATCGTGAACCTGAACGCGTCGGAGGACTTCATGAACGTTTTCCGCGTGGTGATCCAGCTCGGCGCGATCATGGCGGTCGTGGTCCTCTATTTCAGGAGGCTCAACCCCTTCGATCCGCGCAAGAAGCAGGCGCAGCGCAACGCGACCTGGCAGCTCTGGTTCAAGATCATTATCGCCTGCCTGCCCGCGGCGGTCGTCGGCATCCTTCTCGACGAGATCCTGGACACCTACCTCTACAATCCGCCCGTGGTCGCGGCTATGCTGATCATCTACGGCATCCTGTTCATCGTGCTTGAAAAGCACAACCAGTTTATGGATTTTCCGATCAAAAAGGTTTCGCAGATCGGTTATCTGAACGCGTTTTACATCGGCCTGTTCCAGCTTTTGTCGCTGATCCCCGGCACTTCGCGCTCGGGCGCGACGATCCTGGGCGCGATGCTGCTCGGCTGTTCGCGTACGGCCGCGGCGGAATTTACGTTTTTCCTTGGGATTCCGGTCATGTTTGGCGCGAGTCTGCTCAAAATAATCCATTACGGACTTGCGTTCACACCGCTGGAATTGTTTTACATGCTGGCCGCGATGCTGATCTCGTTCGCGGTGTCCATGGTCTCGATCCGTTTCCTGATGGGCTATGTGAAGGAGCATGATTTCCGGTTCTTCGGATATTACCGGATCATCCTCGGCGTGATCGTGATCGTTTACTTCGGCCTTACGGCGCTGTTGAGCCTGTAACGGGCTCTTTCAAGCATACAATGGAAGGAGAGAGGTAACATGAAGGCATTAGCTGGAAAGACAGCAATCATCACAGGCGGCGGAAGAGCGGTCCTAAGCGACGGACGCAGCGGATCGATCGGATACGGCATAGCCACCGCGTTCGCGAAGGAAGGCGCGAATCTGGTCATTACCGGCCGCAATGTGAAGAAACTTGAAGACGCGAAGGAAGAACTGGAACGCCTTTACGGAATCAGGGTCCTCCCTGTCCAGGCCGACATCAACGCCGGCGCGGACAATGAGGCGACCGCAAAGATGGTCGTGGAAAAGACCGTCGCGGAATTCGGCGGAGTCGACGTTCTGATCAATAACGCGCAGGCTTCCGCTTCCGGCGTCACGCTGGCGGATCATACGACGGCGCAGTTCGATCTGGCTCTTTATTCCGGCCTCTATGCCGCGTTTTACTATATGAAGGCGTGCTATCCGTACCTTGTCAAGTCCCGCGGGACGGTCATCAATTTCGCATCCGGCGCGGGGCTGTTCGGAAACTACGGTCAGTGCGCGTACGCGGCGGCCAAGGAAGGGATCCGCGGCCTGAGCCGTGTGGCGGCGACCGAGTGGGCGAAGGACGGCATCAACGTCAACGTGATCTGCCCGCTGGCCTGGACGGCGCAGCTCGAGCAGTTCGAGAAGGCATATCCGGAAGCGTTCAAGGCGAACGTAAAGATGCCTCCGGCGGGCCATTACGGAGATCCCGAGAAGGAGATCGGCCGCGTCTGCGTTCAGCTCACCATGGAGGACTTCAAGTACATGACCGGCGAGACGCTTACGCTTGAAGGCGGCATGGGACTGCGTCCGTAAAGATTTCACATTTCATTTCCAAATTAAACACAAAGATTACACAATTTACTGCTAGACTAGGCTCCAGAACGAAAGGGAACGAAGGTTCCCCGAAGGAAAGGAGCCTTTTTTATGTTTAATGAAGATACATGGAACGCAGAAAAAAATGAGGAGAGCGGAAGCCGGCAGGAAAACGGAACGCCCGTGAGCCAGAACCCGCAGAATACGCAGGGCAGCCAGAACATACAGGGCAGCCAGAGCACACAGGGCGCTCAGAATGTACAGAACGGCCAGAGCGCCCAGGCCGGACAGAACATGCAGAACGGCCAGAACGTACAGGGCGGCCCCAACCCCTACCCGTACGGCTACTATCAGAACCCGAACGGACAGAACCCGTATCACAACCCGTACCAGCAGTACGGTTACTACCAGAATCCGAACGGCCAGAACCCGAACGGCCAGAACCCGAACGGTCACGGCCCGAACGGCCAGAACCCGAATCAACATCATCAGAAGAACAGGCCGCACAAGGGCGGATCGCTCGTCAAGACCACGGCCCTGGTAACGGCGGCGGCGCTTCTGTTCGGCGTTGTGGCCGGCGGAACGATGTTCGGCGTGAACCGGGTGGCGGAAGTCCTGATGCCGGCGCCCACGCAGGCGGCTCCCGCCGAGACGGAGAGCCCGAAGGCGACGGTGCAGACCACTCCGGCGGTGGCCTCGGGAAATGCCGCGCAGAGCGGTACGGTCGCCCTGGCCGATGTCTCCGGCATCGTGGACAGCGTGATGCCGTCGGTCGTGGCAATCACCAATACCATGGTGTACCAGAGCTTCGGATGGTTCGGACAGTCCCAGACCTATGAGGTCCCGAGCGGCGGATCCGGCATCATCGTGGGTGAGAACGACAAAGAGCTTCTGGTCGTGACGAACAACCATGTGATCGAAAACGCCAACGATCTTGTCGTGACGTTCATCGACAACGAGAGCGTCAACGCGGCGGTCAAGGGAACGGACGCGGAGGCGGATCTGGCGGTCATCGCGATCCCGCTCGACCAGATCAAACAGGAGACGAAGGATCAGATCAAGACGGCTGTCCTGGGCGATTCCGGAGCACTGAAGCTCGGTGAGGGCGTCGTTGCCATCGGAAACGCGCTCGGCCGCGGACAGAGCGTGACGGTCGGCTATGTGAGCGCTCTGGACCGTGAGATCAAGCTTGAAGGCGTGACGAAGAAAATGATCCAGACGGACGCCGCGATCAACCCCGGCAACAGCGGCGGCGCGCTGATCAACTCGGCCGGCGAGGTCATCGGCATCAACGAGGCCAAGTCTTCCGCCAGCAACACGGAGGGCATGGGCTACGCGATCCCGGTCTCCCAGGTCAAGGACATCATCGACGAGCTGATGAACCGCACGACGAAGATCGAAGTCGAGGAGGCTGAAAGAGGCTATCTCGGCGTGCAGCTCCGCAACGTGGACGCACAGGCCGCGGCCCTCTACGGGATGCCGCAGGGCGCGTTCATCTATCAGATCATCGACGGGACTGCGGCGGCGGCTTCCGATCTGCACGAACGCGACATCATCACCAAAGTCGACGGCGAGCGCGTATCGAGCAGCGCCGATCTGACGGAGATGCTGACATACTATAAGGCCGGCGATACGGTGACGCTGACCGTCGAGTACCAGGATGGCGGCGATTATGTGGAGCGGGAAGTGCAGGTCACGCTCGGAAAACGCCCCCAGGAAGAATCGGAACAGTAAGACGGGACCGCAGACCGGGACCGTAAAACGGAAAATATTGCTCTAAATTAAAAGGGTGAATTGATTTCCCCGCGCTCTTGTGATAAGATAATACTGTTTATAGTCCCGTTCTGCGGGAATGTGTGACGGTATTATGGAGCGCGGGGTATTTCATGAAAAAGCTATTTGGGAAACTGCTTCCGTTGATCCTGACCGGAGCGGCTGTCGCGGCGGCCGTTCTGATCGGCGTCGTTTATTTCAATTTCATTTCCAAACGGATCTACGAGGACAGTACGAATCATCTGGAAGAGCTTTACGGACAGGTGAACCGTACGTTCAGCGCTTTTATCGAAAGAAACTGGGGCCTCATGGAGAGCTGGGACGATTATTTTGTCCTGGCGGGAGACCTGGAACAGGATGAGATCACGGACTTCATAGGCGACCGGCAGAGATACTGGGGATTTACAGAATTCTGCTTTATTTCCGAGGACGCGGTCTACAAGCTGCCGGACGGTGCGGAGCATCCTGTCGATCTGGGTGAGTCTTTCGATATCCTCATGCGTCAGAAGGAACCGATCATGGCGGGCGGTGTCCTGCCGTCGGGCCAGGAAGTCACCGTTTTTGCCGTTCCGGTCCGGCACGGCAGGTACGAGGGCTTTGATTTTGACGCCATCGCCATCAGCTATTCAAACGAAGACATCGCAAATTCCCTGAATGTGGACGCCTTTTCCGGAAAAGCCAAGTGTTTTGTGATCCACGGCGACGGCAGCGTGCTGCTTTCCACGCAGACCGGCGGGAACGTATTTGAAAATTACCTTACCTATCTGGGCGCGGCCTCCGACCTTGACGAAGAGCAGATGGCGCAGATCCGGAGAGACTGGCGGAATGCGGCGGCCGGGCTGCTTCAGTGCAACATCGGCGGCGTGAGCCACTGTATCCTTTACCAGCCGGTCGGATATCAGGATTTCCTTCTGCTCAGCGTGGTCCCGCAGAGCGTCGTCAGCGGCGGTTTTCTTACCGTCCAGAAAACGACGATGAACGTCCTGATCGTGATCTTCCTGCTGATCGGCGTGACGGTGATCGCCCTGATCATCCTGCGCAACCGCAGGCAGTCGCGGAAGAGCTGGATCGAGCTCCAGTACAGGGACCGCATGTTCGACGTGCTGTCCAACAGCGTGGATGATATCTTCATGATGCTGGATTCCGAAAAATACAGCGTGGACTATATCAGCCCCAATACCGAGAGACTGGTGGGGATCCCGATCGAGGAGGTCCGGAAGGACGTCCGGGTGCTGGAAAAGTGCGCGGTCAACGGAAACATCGTGATCCCAAAAAACGAGCTGGATGCGATCCCTCTGGGCGGCAGCCGGAACCGGGAATGCGAATACATGCACCAGAGCACCGGCGAGCGCCGTTTCTACCGCATGACGGTATATCATATGAGCATCCAGGACGCGCGGAAGTATATCATCGTGCTTTCGGACCGCACGCAGGAGCAGCAGATGAATCAAAAGCTGCAGGAGGCTCTGGACGCGGCCAAGAGCGCCAACGAGGCGAAGAGCAATTTCCTTTCCAATATGTCCCACGATATCCGGACCCCGATGAACGCCATCGTAGGTCTTTCCATGCTGCTGGAGCGCGACGCGGACAACGCGGAGAAAGTCCGGGAATATACGAGAAAGATCACGTCGTCCAGCCATCATCTGCTCAGCCTCATCAACGATGTGCTTGACATGAGCAAGATCGAGAGCGGAAAGACTTCCCTCAACGTGGACCGTTTCAGTCTGCCGGAGCTTCTGGAGGAGCTGAGCTTTATCCTGATGCCGCAGGCGAAGGCGAAGAACCAGACCTTCCGCACCTACGTCCAGGGAACGCCGCCGGAACAGCTTCTCGGAGACAAGCTGCGCCTGAACCAGATCCTCATCAACCTGCTCTCCAACGCGATCAAATATACGCCGGAGGGCGGGAACATCGAATTTATCGTAAACGAGCTGCCGCAGACGGTCCAGCAGTACGTCAAGCTGCGGTTTGCCGTAAAGGACAACGGGATCGGCATGAGCGAGGAGTTCCAGAAGAACGTCTTTGCGCCGTTCAGCCGTGAGATCAACTCCGTCACCAATACGATACAGGGGACCGGCCTCGGCATGGCCATCACCAAGAACCTGGTGGACCTGATGGGCGGCATTATCCAGGTGGAGAGCCAGCCCGGAAAAGGCAGCACCTTTACGGTGGAGCTGTCCTTTGCGCTTCCGGATCAGGAAAAACCGGAAGAATGGTTCAGAAATAAAATCGCCCGTATGCTCGTGGCGGACGACGAGGAGGAGATCTGCGAGGATATCCGGGAACTGATGAGCGATATCGGTGTGGACGTGACCTGCGTGACGGACGGCGCGCTTGCCGTGGAAAAGGCGGTCGCGGCACATGACCGCGGAGAAAGCTATAACGTGATCCTGCTCGACTGGAAGATGCCGGGATTAAACGGCGTCGAGACGGCCCGGCTGATCCGGGAGCGGATCGGGGCGGACGTCCCTATCCTTGTGCTGACCTCCTATGACTGGAGCGATATTGAAGAGGAGGCGCGCGAGGCCGGTATCAACGCCTTTATGCCGAAACCGTTCTTTGTCTCCACCTTCTGGCAGACGATCGAGCCGCTGTTTGCCGATCTGACCGGTCAGGAGAGCCACGGCACGGCCGTGGACGAGAACGCGATGGAGGGACGCATGTTCCTCGTGGCGGAAGACAACAGTCTGAACGCCGAGATCCTGACGGAGATCCTGGATATCGAGGGCGCGAAGTGCGAACTTGCCGTAAACGGAAAGGAAGCCGTCGAGAAGTTCATGGCCTCGGAGCCGGGATATTACGATATGATCCTGATGGATGTGCAGATGCCTGTGATGAACGGCTACGAGGCAACGAGGCAGATCCGGGCCTGCGGGCATCCGGAGGCCGGGACGATACCGATCGTGGCCATGACGGCCAACACGTTCGCCGAGGACGTGCGAAACGCGATGGATGCGGGCATGGATGGGCATCTCGCGAAACCGATCGATATGGCCGCGATGAGAGAACTGGTCGGAAAACTCCTTGCGACGTCCGGAGGAGATCCGGGATCCGCGGCCGGGAAAGGGGAAAATGGGGGATGAAAAAGCGGTGTTTCGCTCTGCTTCTTGCGGCGTCCGTTGTGCTGACTTCCTGCGGACAGTCTTCCGGGGACCGCGCTTCGGAACGGATCACGCTGTCGCTCATGGGAAAGAAAAGCGATCTGGAAAAAAGCTACATGACGAGCATATTCAAACAGTATGAGGAGGCGACCGGGAACCGGCTGAATATCATCGCGTACGAGGACGCCGAGTTCGAGAGGACAGCCTCGAAGAATTTTGCGGACGGCAAGGCCCCGGATATCCTCATGCATTTTCATAACGCGGATCTGAGCCGTTTTGACGTTTCCGAAAATTTCCGTTACCTGAACGATGAAAGCTGGGCCGGCGATCTGACGGACAGCGCCCGCGCCTACTGTCAGGATAAGGACGGGAACCTTCTGGGCCTTCCGTTCTGGGAAAACTCGGTTTCCGGCTGCTATTACAACAAGACGATCCTGGACAGCCTGGGGCTGAAACCCGCTTCCACCCAGGCGGAATTCGACGTCCTGTGCCAGGTCCTTGCCGATACCGGATATACGCCGGTCTGCTGGCCCGGGAACGGATGTTCCTGGATGGTCCAGTTCGGAATGGATCCCATTTTTGCGGATGACCCGGCGATGCTGGAAAAGCTGAACGGCAACGAGATCTTTTATTCCGATATCCCCCAGATGACGGATATGGTCCGGTGGATCGCGGACGCCTCCGAAAAGGGCTGGTTCGGGACCGAGTACATGGAGACCGGCTGGTCGGATATCGCCCCGGCTCTGAGCTCGGGTGAGGCGGTCATGACCTTTATCTGGGACACCTGGTTCTACACGGACTTCGAGGCGGAGGACAAATACTCCGTCGCCGATTTCGCCCTGATGCCGGTATTCCTGAACACGGTGGAGGAGGGGACCTACGAGGGCGGAAACCTGAACATGATGATGGTGAACAAAAACGGCAGCCAGGTCGAGGCTGCCCTGGATTTCCTGAATTTCTGTGCGTCGCCGGAAAACTACAATGTCGCGTTCGACGGGATCTCCACGGTAAACTGCTTTAAGGGGCAGACGACCAACATCCAGTCGAAAATGGTAACGGACGCTCAGGACTCCATCGACCGGCTGGGGCGCGTATCCACCGCCGCGTCAAAGATCATCGGCTACAGCGCGGACGATATGATCACGGCGCTGACCGATCTGTTCTACAAAAAGACGGACGTGGCCGGGTGCGTAAGACTGATGGATGAATTCCGCCTCAAGGAGACCGCCATGAACGGAGCGGGCGGATTATAAAGCTTCGGAGAAAAGAAAATGCTGGTAAACCACTTGTTTCAGCAGATCATCGGACTGTTCCTGATGATGGGGATGGGGTATCTGCTGGTGAAGCTCAGGATCCTGCAGTCCTCTGACAGCAGGATCTTGTCCATGCTGACGATCTACATCGTTTTTCCCTGCGTGAACATCAACGCGTTTATGATCGAATACACGCCGGAGATCCTGAAGGGCTTTCTGACGGCGGTGGGGATCTGTATCGTTTTACACATCCTGCTGTTTTTTGTCGGTCTGATCTTAAAAAAGGGGTTCCGCCTGACGGATGTGGAGCGGCTTTCCGTCATCTGCCCGAACGCCGGGAACATGGTGATCCCGCTGGTGACGGCGCTGTTCGGGAGCGAATGGGTCATCTACGCGAGCGCGTTCGTGAGCGTGCAGCTGTTTTTCCTGTGGATCTATGCGAGATCCGTCATGAGCGGACAGAAGGGGTTTGACTGGAAACAGATCGTGACCAACATGAACCTTATCACGGTGACGATCGGACTGATCCTGTTCCTGCTCCGCATTGAGCTCCCGCCGGTGGCGCTCGATGTCTTAAGATCCGTCTCCGGCATGGTCGGGCCGATCAGTATGATCATGATCGGGATGATGATCGCGGCCGCCCCGGTCTCCGAGATCGTCCGGAACAAAAGGATCTATATCGTGTCGCTTCTGCGCCTGATCGCCGTGCCGCTCATGGGAGCGGCGGTCTTAAAATGCGCCGGTTTCCTGTTGGATATCGAGAACGAACAGACCATACTGACGATCATCCTGCTAGCCCTGATCACGCCTGCGTCCTCGACGGTCACGCAGCTTGCGCAGCTTTACGACAACGAGGCGACCTACTGCAGCGAGATCAACGTGATGACGACGCTGCTCTGTATTGTAACGATGCCGCTTGTGATCGCGGTCTTTCAATAAAAATCAAACCGATAGGAGGAAAACGGTATGCTCGAACAGTTAAAAAAGGAAGTTTATGAGGCGAACATGCTCCTGCCGAAATACGGCCTGGTGACGTTCACCTGGGGAAACGTGAGCGGGTTCGATCACGAGAGCGGACTTTTCGTGATCAAGCCGAGCGGCGTGGATTACGATAAGCTGACGCCGGACGATATGGTCGTCGTCGATACCGACGGGAACCGCGTCGAGGGGAAACTGAACCCGTCTTCGGACACCGCGACGCACGCGGTGCTTTACAGGCGTTTTCCGAATATCGGAGGTATCGTGCACACCCATTCTCCCTGGGCCACCAGCTGGGCGCAGGCCGGACGCGGGATCCCCTGCTACGGAACGACGCATGCGGATTATCTGTACGGCGAGGTGCCCTGTGTGCGGAACCTGACGAAAGATGAGATCGAAGAAGCCTACGAGAAAAACACGGGTGTTCTGATCGCGGAGCACTTCGAGAAGAACGGCCTCGACTACGACGCGACGCCGGCGGTGCTCTGCAAGAACCACGGACCGTTCACATGGGGAAAGGACGCGCATGAGGCGGTCCACAACGCGGTCGTTCTGGAGGAGGTCGCCAAGATGGCGGCGCGCTGCGAGCTGATCAATCCGCAGGTGCGTCCGGCTCCGCAGGAACTGATGGACAAGCACTACTACAGAAAACACGGCGCGAACGCCTATTACGGGCAGGGAAATGCCGCGCCGTCCGGAAAGTAAGGATCAAGGAGAAACGGTTTGGAAGACAGGGAGAAAAACGGAAACGGCCGTCAGGACGACGAATACGATAAGGTCTGCTATATGTGCCGCAGGCCGGAGAGCAAGGCCGGAAAGATGGTGACGCTGCCGGGCGGGATCGACATCTGCCGCGACTGTATGCAGAAGGCGTTTGATACGATAACCCGGAGCGGTTTTGACTTTTCAAAGATGTCCGGCATGACGCCGGAGCAGCTGAAAAACATGGGGATACCGAACGCATCGGTTCCGGGGACGGGCGCTCCGAAAGCGGAGGGCTCCGGGGAGAAGCCGCTGGATCCGGAGGTCGTCGATACGCCGAAAGAGGACGGCGACGGCGAAAAGGGCGGCGGAAAGGACAACGGGCAGAACGTGTTTCCGTGGGGAAACATGGGCTTTGGCATCCCGATCGGGCAGATCGATCTGACCGCGATCACGGGCAAAAAACGGGTGAAGAAAAAGAGCGGGGACGGAAAGAAAAAGGAGATGTTCAAGCTCAGCGAAATCCCGGCCCCGCATGTGATCAAGGAGCAGCTGGACGAGTATGTCATCGGACAGGAACAGGCCAAGCGCGCGGTCTCGGTCGCGGTCTACAACCACTATAAGCGCGTTTTCGACCGCACGTCTCCCGACGCGGAGAAGTACGGAAAGGATATCGAGATCGAAAAGTCAAACATCCTGATGATCGGCCCGACCGGAAGCGGAAAGACGTATCTCGTCAAGACGCTCGCGAAGCTGCTCAACGTGCCGTTAGCGATCGCCGACGCGACCTCGCTCACGGAGGCCGGATACATCGGGGACGACATCGAGAGCGTGATCTCGAAGCTTCTCGCCGCGGCCGACAACGACGTCGAGCGGGCGGAGATGGGGATCGTGTTCATCGACGAGATCGATAAGATCGCCAAGAAACACACGACCAACACGCGCGACGTGAGCGGGGAATCCGTGCAGCAGGAGCTTTTGAAGCTCCTGGAGGGAGCGGACGTCGAAGTCCCCGTGGGGACGAACCAGAAGAACGCCATGACGCCGCTCGAGACGGTGAATACCGACAACATCCTGTTCATCTGCGGCGGCGCGTTTCCGGATCTCGACCGGATCATCAAGGAGCGCCTGACAAGGCAGGGCTCGATCGGCTTCGGGGCCGACCTTAAGGACAAATTCGACAACGATCCGATGCTTCTCGCCAAGGTGACGAACCGAGACCTGCGCGATTTCGGGATGATCCCGGAGTTTCTGGGCCGTCTGCCGGTGACGGTGACGCTCCAGGGACTCACGAAGGAATTCCTGGTCCGCATCTTAAAGGAGCCGAAGAATGCGATCTTAAAGCAGTACCAAAAGCTCCTTGAGATGGACGAGGTGAAGCTGCGGTTCGATGAGGACGCCCTCGAGTGGATCGCGGAGGAGGCCCTGAAGAAGGAGACCGGCGCGCGGGCGCTGCGGGCGATCATCGAGGAGTTCATGCTCGACATCATGTACGAGATCCCCAAGGACCCGAATATCGGCTCGGTGACGATCACGCGAGCCTATCTGGAGAAGAAGGGCGGGCCGCGCATCGAGACGCGCGGGGCGATGCTGCCGGAGAATGTATAAACAGGATAATGAATAAACAGACGGGAGAGTCCAGTGAAATGGATTCTCCCGTTTCCGCTCTTATAACGATATTTAAGATCTGCGGTTCAGATAGTGTTCGGCGACCGCCAGGTCATCGGTCTCCGGCTCCCTTTGGATAAGAGAGACAATATCCGCGATAATTTTCTCATCCGTTTCAAGGATATCGGCGATCTTCGCGGCGGAAAGTCCCTTTGCAAGCTTGGTCCGCACAATGCGTACCAGCTCGCAGATTTCTCCGGCTGCTTTTCCTGCTGCCAGACCGGCCGATTTTCCGCGGGCTTCGCCGTCGGCCAGGCCCTCCTCGTACATTTCCTCGCCGCGCACCCTGAGCGCATCCTCCATGTTGAATTCTGTAAACAGCATGTTTATCACCTCTGAGCCATGCTCACGAATGAAATCCACCATGATCCCCTCTCTCAGGCAGTCTCTCATCGCCTGCTCGATCGCCGTATCCCGTCTCATTTTCGCGTCCAGATTATCCCGGATCCGCTGGTTGAAATAAGAGTACTCGTATACGGACCGGCTCTCCGTGAGAATCGGGTGACCCGCCGATGGATTGATATTGATCATTTTCACCTTCAATTCTAACATAGGTTCCTCGGTCTTTTCAAGATAGGAATCCGAGAGTTTCATGATCAGTTCCCGCGGCTGGTCCTTCCTGCCATTGTAAAAGGTGTAGAATTCGGGCCTTGGAATCAGAATTCTTCCCGTCCGGTAGATATCCGTCGGCTCGATGAGCTTCTCCATCGTGCGCCCGTAGTAAATGGAGTTGCGGAGTGGCATATTGAGGTTGAGTGTGGACTGGTGTTCGCTGATGATCAGGACTTTTCTGCCGGCCTGAAAGGCCAGATCGTTTTTGCGGGCCATAAAGAGGACGCCCTGCAGAGTGGTAAATTCGATGTCCCCGGGACCGATATCATTTGTATGACTCAGGGATCGGTACAGATCCGCGGCGTTTTCCGGCATACTGAAATAAGCGGTAAACGCACTGGCCTTGTGCTCACGGCTGGAGCGGCTTTGATCGGTCATAAAAACTCCGTTCTAAAAAACTTGCTGTGCGAAACGACTGCAGAGACTGCACGAATCACATAGAGACAACAGATAACAGATGGAGGGGCTGATACCCTCCGAAGTGTTTCTATCCTATCATACTTTTCTGAAACATGCAACAGAATTCGACAGATCATTCGACAGATTTTTCCTGCCGGAGACCGGCGCATTTCGGACAGCGCATGGTGCACAGAAAATGAGCTGTAAAAAACAAAAGAAAAGATGTGAAAAAAATGTGCAAAAAAATGCGGAAAATCGATTAAATGAGGATTGACAAAATCGCGTAGGGGGGGGGGTAGAATGAAATTGTATGTTGGTCTTGCCCAATAATAATTATGAAGGAGGAGGACATCAAGATGAAACTGAAAAAAATCACTGCGGCCGTACTTGCAGCGGCTCTGGTGGCGACAAGCATGTCGATCGCGGGATTCGCTAAAGTTGGCGTTCCGAAACTGACGCTTCTGAACGACGCAGCAGACAGCTTAAAACAAAGATCAAATCTGGTCATTATGGCGGCGAGCGAAAGCGACGATGAACCCGTTATACCGAGTCCGAGCGATCCCGGTAAGGAAACCCCAAACGACCCGGAAAAGAAGCCCAAACTTGAATGGGCCGCCGGGACGAACCCGGAGGTGACTGTAGAGGTCGGAAAAACCTCGGATGAGTATAAGTTTATTCTTACCGATTACACGGGCGAGGTAACGGCAGCCTCCACAGACGATGAGATCGCAACGGTCAAGCTGAATGCAGCCCAAGATGCGGTAACCGTAACCGGTGTTGCGGTAGGAGACACCGACTTTACGGTAACGGCCGGAGATCTCACGATCGGCGGCAAGGTCACGGTAAAACCAAAATTTGAGTGGCCAGGCGGTAAGAAAGAGAAAGTGATCGAAATACAGCTTAAAGATCCGAGCTATGAAAAGGAATCAACCAAAGTTGAGAGATTCTGGAGTCCTTATGATGATCAGCTCAATGTGAAGGTTGATGACCCGTCAGTAGTAAAGGTCGGAGAGATCAGTAAAGAACCTTCTAGGGATTATTACTGGAGGATTGAGCTTCAGGGACTGAAGGTGGGCTCGACCAGGCTTGAGATTTCTTCGAAGGAAGCCCCGGAAGAAAAGATTACGGCTACGGTCACGGTGATCGAGAATATTGTGGTTGAACCGTCGGATGGTTTACAAAGTATGCCTTACGATGAAAACTATATGCCTGAGATTCCGGAAGGACTTGACGAGGAAGATGCGAGGGATTTGGTTAGTAATACCCTCGGCTATCTGGAAGATGCCATGACGTCGGATTTTAGGGAGGACTACACCGAGTCCTGTAAGGCTGTTATCGATTCGCTTGATAAGGATTCACTTCCGGAATTGAGAAAAGAGATGGAAGTTTCCGAGAATTCGGATGTGTACGTTGCCCTGAAATATGAATTCAAGGATATGGTTCTTGAAGCAAAAGACGGGAAACCGCATATTAAGAGCATGACCTTCGACATCACTCCGTATGTTGCCCCGACCAGGGAGTTTATGGATAATAGTTCCGAAACGGCAAGACTCAGGGATGATGTAAAGAAACTTGACTCGAAATACCTCAGAAAGAGCATGCAGATCATGATCCCGGTGCCGATTAAGGAATTTGTTCCGGAAAAGAACGCTTATGTCAGCCACAACGGCGACGTACGCAGGAACTGTGTGATCAGCGAGAATGAGGTTGGAGCAAGGCTTGTGAAGTATAAGACCTCGCATTTCAGCACATTCACGCTCGAATTCAATAACGATCCGATCTCGAACGGCGGCGGTTCCGGAAGCTCCGGCGGCAGTGCGTCTTCTTCCGGCTCGTCAGGCAGCCATTACACGGCGTCGACCGAACCGGACGGCGCATGGGTGGCCGGAGAAAAAGGCTGGTGGTACCGTTACAAAGACGGCACTTACCCGTCAAACGGCTGGAGACTGCTTGAGTGGCAGGGCAAGAGCGAATGGTATTATTTCAACGAGGAAGGCTACATGGTATCCGGCTGGTTTACGGATGTAGACGGACACCGGTACTTCCTGCATAACCTGCTTGACGGCACGCAGGGATACATGTATACCGGCTGGCATCTGATCGACGGAAAATGGTACTATTTCAGCACCGTTTCCGGTGGGCCGCTCGGTTCCCTTCTGGTAAATACTACGACTCCGGACGGTTATGCCGTCGGAGCGGATGGCGTCTGGATTCAGTAATACTCCGGATACTGGGCGGACGGAAGACATACGGCAGGCGCCTTTTTCGGGCGGGTCCTTTATGGGCCCGCCTGTCTGCGTCTTTGGGTCGAATCTTACCCCCTTAAAGTCAGAAAAGCGGAATACAGGTCCAGCGTTCCGTATCCGAACTCACGGTTCGGGTATAAGAGCGCTGGATTTCTTTTTGCGCCGCGGATCAGACAGGTGCGTATGACCGAAGTGTTCATGTAGGGATCGTTCCCGTCGACGATCCCCCATTTCATCAGGATCGCGGCCGCACCGGCCGCGTAGGCGGCGGCGACGGAGGTCCCGCTTTTCCTGGTGTAGAGCGCCGGGGAGAGCGCCGCGCCGAGGACGTTCACCCCGGGAGCGGCGATCTCGGGCTTGACCTGTCCGGACCGCGCGTATCCGCGGCTCGCGTGGAGATAGATCCCGCCGTTCTCCGGGTCGCAGGCCGTGACCGTGAGCGGATAGCGGGAGTTTCCGGGAGTGGTGATTGTCATGTCAGGGTCGGGCCGCAGAAAATAGGTGTTTCCGGGCGAAAGGAATTCGTGGACCGGGAGCCACAGATAGAACATCCCGCCGATGTCGAAGGTGCCGGAGACTACGATATGCCAGATCCCCGACTGTGGATTCCGAAACCGCATAAAGATCAGCTGGTTCCCGGTCGAGGCGACTGTGATGTCGTAGTAGACGTTGACCTCGGTCTGCTCGAGCAGGAAGGTGATCGCGGTCTCGTCCCCGGTGGACGTGGGAAGCGGCTTTACGACCTCGCCGGTCGGGGAGACGAAACCGATCCGGTAGATCTCGATCGCCTGGCCCCAGAACTCCATGGTAAAGCCGGGATCGCCCTCCCCGACGCGCAGCTCGACGTCGTGCCAGCCGCTGTTCGGAACGAGCGTTCCGGTATAGTGCGTGCCGTAGCCGGTCTCGTTTCCCGCGGCCACGACGACGACCGTCCCGGTGTAGCTGCTGACCTGATCGAGAAAAAGATCGAGCGGAGACCGTCCGAGATGGCTGCCCTGGCTGCTCCCGAGCCCGAGGCAGATCACGAGCGGCATGGAGAACCGTCTGGCGAGCGTATACAGATAAGTCACGCCCATCATGATGTCGTTCTCCTGATAGGCGTCTGCCTCTTCCGGGATCAGATAGAAGTCGCGGAGATACCGCTTCGCGCCCTTTAAGCGGACGACGGCGATCGACGCCTGCGGGGCCGCGCCGGAAAAACCGTTCGCTGGATCCTCGCCGCCCGCGGCTACGGACGCGAGGAACGTCCCGTGGCCGTTGACGTCGGCTGAGGGGACGACGGAGAGGGGATCGGGGGAATCGAGGGCCTCGTTGATCTGTTCCCGCGAAAAGACGGTGCCGTAGAGCGAGCGGAAGCCGTTTTCGGGAACGTCGTTCCCCGCTCCGAGGGTCTGGTCCCAGATCCCCACGATCCGCGTCGTGCCGTCGCGGTTGCGAAACAACGGATTTTGATAGTCGATCCCGGTGTCGATAAAACCGATCAGGACGCCGCTTCCGCCGCCGGAAAGCGCCGGGAGCCGCAGCGCCGGGGCGATCCCCGCCTCCTCAAGGCTGACCGTATCGAGAAGCGCGTAGAGCTTTGGGATGGCGGCGTAGGTGTAGGAGGAAAAAGTCAGTTTTCCGAAAGGCGGAAGGGGCGAGTAGACGACGGCGTACTGATGGCTGACGATGTCGGCGCATCCGCCCTCCTGCGAGCGCAGAAATTCCTCCGGCGCGGTATAATAATGCGTGATGAAGTCGGCGTATTCCTCGGAAGAGACGTTTTCGGTGCAGGTCATGATGATACTCCGGAGAAAAGTTGTTTATAATATATGAGGAAAAGGGCGTGAACATGTGGGGAGAATTGTTCAAAAAGGATGGACGGAGCCGGAAAAATGGTGTAAGATAGGAAAAGAAAGGGGATCTGATCATGCTTGGATTTTTATCGTTCGGCACGGCGCTCGCGTTTCTCGATCTTTCCTGCAAGGCGCAGATCGAGGCGCAGGAACAGGAGAAGTTTCCGAGAGAGCTCGAGGGGACAAAGGGGAAGATACGGCTTTACAGAAACCACAACGCCGGGTTTTCCTTCGGGTTTTTGAAGGAGTTTCCGCGTGCGGTCGAGCTGATACCGCTCTGCGTGACCTCCGGTCTGGCCGGGATGTGGCTGTACGTCTGCGGGCTTAAGGGGCAGTTCATCAAAAAACTGGCTCTTACGTTCACGCTCGCGGGAGCCGCGAGCAACCTCTACGACCGGCTCCGCCGCGGCTATGTGGTGGACTATTTCAGCATCCAGTGGAAATTTCTGAAAAAGATCGTTTTTAATCTGGGTGACCTGTTCATCCTCAAGGGGGCGTGCCTTTTGATCTTAAGCGAGATCGTCGAAACGGTCCGCGAAAATATGAGATAGCGCCGGGCGGTCCGCAGGAACGGGACGATACCGGATCGTTCCGCAAAAAATGAGACAAAAGAAGGGAAACTTTGATGAAACAGTATGATTATCTGCTCGTGGGCAGCGGCCTGTTCGCGGGCGTGTTCGCCTATTACGCGAAAAAAGCGGGGAAGACCTGCCTGGTCCTGGAAAAGCGGGACCATATGGGCGGCAATATTTACTGCGAGGAGATCGAGGGGATCAACGTCCACCGCTACGGCGCGCACATTTTCCATACCAGCAACCGCGAGGTCTGGGATTTCGTCAACGGCCTGGTCGAGTTCAACCGCTACACGAACAGCCCGGTCGCAAACTACAAGGGCGAGATGTACAACATGCCCTTCAATATGAACACGTTCAGCCGCATGTGGGGGATCTCCACGCCGGCTGAGGCAAAACGGATCATCGACGAAGAGCGCCGCGCCGTCAAGGGAGAACCGAAAAATCTCGAGGAACAGGCGATCAGCCTTGTCGGGACCCACATTTACCAGAAACTTGTCAAGGGCTATACGGAAAAACAGTGGGGCCGCGACTGCAAAGACCTGCCGGCTTTCATCATCAAGCGCCTTCCGGTGCGCTACACCTACGACAACAACTATTTCAACGACCTTTATCAGGGGATCCCGATCGGCGGCTACAACAGGATCACGGAAAAGCTGTTTGAGGGATGCGAGGTGCGTCTGGGGACCGACTATCTGGCCGGGAAAGAGGAGTACGACGGCCTGGCGGATAAGATCGTCTACACCGGTACGATCGACAGCTACTTCGGCTACCGCTTCGGAAAGCTGCAGTACCGCAGCCTGCGGTTCGAGACCGAGGTGCTGGATACCGACAACTATCAGGGCAACGCGGTCATCAACTACACGGACCGGGAGACGCCCTACACGCGCATCATCGAGCACAAGCACTTCGAGTTCGGGACGCAGGAAAAGACCGTGATCACCCGCGAGTATCCCGCGGAGTGGACCGAGGGGATGGAGCCGTACTATCCGGTCAACGACGAAAAGAACCAGGAGCTTTACTTAAAATACGCGGAGCTGGCCGAAAAGGAGGAGAACGTCATCTTCGGCGGGCGTCTTGCGGAATATAAATATTACGACATGGACAAGGTCATCGAGTCGGCGCTTGCCTGTGTGAAGAAGGAGTTATGGAAGGAATCGCGCGGCTGATCATCGGGAAGGAGTCGGCTGACCCGGAAAAACGGAATATCGTCTGGAACATGATCGGAAGCTTTCTGTACGCGTTCGCTTCGATGGTGCTCACGATCGCGGTGGTGCGGATCGCGGGCGGGGACGCGGGCGGTATCTTTACCTTCGCGTTCACGACTTTCGGACAGCACATGTTCATGGTCGGCTATTTCGGGATCCGGCCGTTCCAGATCACGGACACGGCGAACCGGTATTCGTTCGGCGATTATCTCGGGCTGCGCTTTATGACCTGTGCGTTCGCGCTGGCGTTCGGGCTCGTGTATGTTTTCGCGAACGGCTATACCTTCGAGAAAGCGGCGACGGTGTTTTTGATGGTCGTCTACAAGGTCATCGACGCGCTGGCCGATACATACGAGGCGGAATTTCAGCGGCAGGGAAGTCTTTACCTGACCGGGAAATCGAACGCGTTCCGCACGCTGATCTCGGTATCCGTGTTCCTCGTCGCTCTGGCGGCCACACGGGAGCTGGTCCCGGCGAGCATGGCGGCCGTGGCGGCTCAGATCGCAGGCTTTGCGGTGTTCGACGCGGCGGTGATCCGCGCACTTCCAAGCGTGGACTGGAAGTCGTATCCCGGGCGGAAGGCGCAGCTCTTTCGGGACAACCTGCTTCTGTTTTTCTCGGTGATCCTCGATTTCTATATTTTCTCGGCGGCGAAGTACGCGGTCGAGAACCACATGCTGGACCGCGATATGGCGGTCTTCGGCGCGATCTTCATGCCGACGAGCGTGATCAATCTGGTCGCCGGTTTTGTGATCCGGCCCTACCTGACGAAGCTCTCCCTGGAATGGGAGCTCGGCCGCACCGGCCGTTTTGGCAGGCTGATCGGGCGTCTGGCGGCGGTGATCGCGGCCCTTACGGTACTGGCCGTGGGCGGCGCGTGGTTTTTGGGGATCCCCGTCCTGGGGCTTCTGTATTCCAACTTAAACGACGCGCTTAAAGAGTGCCGGCCCGCGCTGGTGCTGATCATCCTGGGCGGCGCGCTCAATGCGTTCATGAGCCTGTTTTACTATGCGCTGGTGATCATGAAGAAGCAGAAGATGATCTTTGCCGGTTACGCGGCGGTGTCGGTGCTGGCGGTTGTCCTTTCCGGGCGTTTCGTCGCCCAAAGCGGGATCTTCGGCGGCGCGCTCTCATATCTGATCCTGATGGCGGTGCTGGCGGCGGTCTTCGGCGCGGCGGCGCTCGTGTCCGCGGGAAAACGGGAGAAAGGCGGTGCGGCGTGAAATGAAAGTTGACGTGGTGATCCCGGTGTACAGGCCGGGAAAGACGTTCGCGGAGCTTTTAAAGCGGCTTTCGGCGCAGACGCAGCCGGTCGGCCGCTATATCATAATGAACACGGAGAAGGAATACTGGGACCGGTGGGTCGCGGAGAGTTCGCCGGACCTGCCGGAGAACATGACCGTGACGCATGTGACGCGGGAGGAGTTCGACCACGGCGCGACGCGCCACGCAGGTATCTTAAAGTCGCAGGCCGACGTCTGCGTCTGCATGACGCACGACGCGCTGCCGGCGGACCGGTTCCTGCTCGCGGAGCTCGTGCAGGCTCTTGAACAGGATCCCGGCGAGGGCGCTTCAAGGATCGCCGTCGCGTACGCCAGACAGCTCGCGCGGCCGGACTGCGGCGCGATCGAGCGCTTTACGCGGAACTTCAATTACCCGGAGCAGAGCCGCGTCAAGACGGAGGCGGACGTTCCCGAACTCGGGATCAAGACGTATTTCTGCTCCAACGTCTGCGCGGCCTACCGCCGCGACGTCTATCTCGAGCTGGGCGGTTTCATCCGCCGGACGATCTTCAACGAGGACATGATCTTTACCGCCAAAGCGCTGCGGCACGGTTACGCGGCGGCTTACGCGGCCAAGGCGCGCGTGATCCATTCCCACAACTATTCGGCGGCCGAGCAGCTTCGCCGCAATTTCGACCTCGCGGTCTCGCAGGCGGATCATCCGGAAGTGTTTTCCGGGCTGCGCTCCGAGGGCGAGGGGATCCGGCTGGTGCGGATGACGGCGGAGCATCTGGTGCGGGAGAAGAAGGCTTACCTGATCCCGAAACTCGTCTGGCAGAGCGGATTCAAATACATGGGCTATCTTCTGGGGAAACGCTACCGGAGCCTTCCGGGGCCGCTCGTGCGCAGGCTTTCGATGAACAAAAACTACTGGGAGACGTGACGCGGAAAGATGAAACGACCGGAATTCAGAAAGCATAAGATCGCCGTTGCCGCGGTGCTGGCGGCCGTCGGCGTAGCGGCTGCCGTGTGTGTCTGGCAGGGTGTAAGGACAGGCGGAGACGCGCGGGAAAACGTGCGGATCGCGGCGGTCCTCCCGGAAGGAGAGAGACCGGATTACAGTGAGAGTTCAAACTGGGCCTATTTTGCTCTGGGCGAGGACAAAAACGCCGATCTGTTCCTGATCGCGCCTACGGTTTATTCCGGGGATGAAAAAACGTATTATATGAGCCTGGATGACGGCGATACGAAGGAGAACTTTACGGGCGCTCTCAATATGGAGCGGGGGATCTATGAGGACAGTACGAGAATGTACGCGCCGTTTTACCGTCAGGCGGGACTGAACGTATATAAATTCGGCCCGGACGAACGGGACCGGTATATCGACGAGGCGTATCAAGACGTGAAGGATGCCTTCCTCTATTATTTTGAACAGGAAAACCGGGGACGGCCCTACCTGCTGGCGGGTTTTTCACAGGGCGCGGATATGGTCCTGAGACTGATGAAGGATCTGTTCGACGAGGAGAAATATACGGAAAACTTTATCGCCGCCTATGCCATCGGGTGGTCCTATACGGAGGACGATGTCCGCCGGTATCCCCAGCTTAAACCGGCCGGGGGCGAGACGGACACCGGAGTGATCATCGCCTTTAATTCCGAGGCGGAGAGCGTGACGGGATCGCTGATAGTCGGAGAGAATGAAAAAACCTTTGCCATCAATCCCCTGAACTGGAAAACGGACGGCACGCCTGCGGACAGATCGCTGAATCTGGGCGCGGCTTTTACAGACTATTCCGGGACCGTGACCAGGGAGATCCCTCATCTGACAGGGGCTTACATCGATACCAAACGGGGCGTGCTGAAGGTGACGGACGTAACGCCGGAGGAATACCCGCCGGGTCTCGATATTTTTGAGGAGGGCGTTTATCACCTTTATGATTATCAGTTCTTTTTCAGGAATCTGCAGGAGAATGTGAGAAAACGGATCCTGGCCTATTCAGACGGTATGTGAAAAAACGGGGGCGCTTTTTGCGGTCGATTCCGTGGCCCGGCGCATGGCGCTTGTATTTTGCCGCCCGGGATGATATAGTTATGGAGTTAAGGAGAGGAAAGAAATGGGAAAGATCAAAGTGACGCCCTGCGTGACGGACGGGGCCTGCATCGAAGGACTTTATGTGATCGAACCGACCGTCTTTAAGGACGAGCGCGGTTATTTTATGGAGACCTATAATCAGAACGATTTTAAGGAAGCCGGACTTGACATGGTGTTCGTGCAGGACAACCAGTCGATGTCGGTGCGCGGCGTTTTACGCGGCCTGCATTTCCAGAAGCAGTTCCCGCAGGGGAAGCTGGTGCGCGCGGTGCGCGGAACGGTGTTCGACGTGGCGGTCGATCTCAGGACGCAGTCGGCGACTTACGGGAAGTGGTACGGGGTCGAGCTCTCGGCGGAGAACAAAAAGCAGTTTTATATCCCCGAGGGGTTTGCGCACGGCTTTCTGGTGCTTTCGGATGAGGCGGAATTTGCCTATAAATGTACGGATTTTTACCATCCGGGCGACGAGGGCGGCCTGATTTGGAACGACGGCACGATCAATGTAAAATGGCCGATCGAGCCGGATATGAAACTGATCATTTCCGAGAAGGATACCAAATGGGGCGGTTTTGAGGAAACGTTCAAATTTGAGCGGTGATCGGCGCGGCGGACGCCGCGCGGGAAGGATGTCGGATCTGTGAATTATGTTGTCTCTCTTGTAAAGGAGCTGTTTCAAAAACGGCGGCTGATATGGGACCTCGCGAAAGCCGATTTCAGGAAGCGGTTTGTAGGGTCCTATTTTGGCGTGGTCTGGATGTTCGTGCAGCCGATCGTGACGGTCCTGATCTACTGGATGATCTTCGGCCCGTTCGGATTCCGGAGCGCGCCGCCGGTGGCCGAGGCGTCGTACATCGAATGGCTGATCCCCGGCATCGCGCCCTGGTTCTTTTTCTCCGAGGCGCTCAATACGGGAACGGGCTGTCTCCAGGAGTATCATTACCTGGTGAAAAAGGTCGTGTTCCGGGTCGAGATCCTGCCGGTCATCAAGCTGCTTTCCTGCCTGTTCGTGCACGGCTTTTTTGTGCTCATCATGCTGATCGTTTTCCTGATCGGCGGAAGAGCGCCCATGATAACGTGGCTGCAGCTTCTGTACTACGCGTTCGCGGCCTCGATGCTGTCGCTCGCGATCATATACCTCACCAGCGCGATCCAGGTCTTTTTTAAGGATATGTCGCAGATCGTCGGGATCTGCCTGCAGTTCGGGATGTGGCTGACCCCGATCATGTACAGCGAGCAGCTTTTCGTCGACAGGGGCCTTACCATGGTCCCGACGATCCTCAGGCTGAATCCGTTTTATTATATCGCGGCGGGCTACCGCGACAGCATGCTGACCGGAAACTGGTTCGTTGAGAGGCCGACGCTGACGGTCTATTTCTGGGTGGTGACGGTCCTGCTCATGCTGGCCGGCCTGAAAGTCTTTAAGCGCCTGCGCCCGCATTTTTCCGACGTGCTTTAGGAGGGTTTCATGTCCGAGTATGCGATCGAAGTAAAAGACGTGACAAAAGTATACCGGCTCTACGACAGGCCGGTCGACCGGCTGAAGGAAGCCCTGAATCCGGCGCATAAGAACTATCACCGGGATTTTTACGCCTTGAACGGGTTGTCGTTCAATGTAAAAAAAGGCGAGACGGTCGGCATCATCGGGACCAACGGTTCCGGAAAATCGACGATCTTAAAGATCATTACCGGCGTGCTGACGCCGACGACCGGCATGGTCTCGGTGGACGGCAAGATCTCGGCGCTTCTGGAGCTGGGAGCCGGTTTCAATATGGAATATACCGGGATTGAGAATATTTTCATGAACGGAACTATGATGGGTTTCACGCGCCGTGAGATGGAGGAAAAGCTCGACGATATCCTGGAATTCGCGGACATCGGCGATTTTGTCCGCCAGCCGGTCAAGACGTACTCCAGCGGTATGTTCGTGAGGCTGGCGTTCGCGCTCGCCATCAACGTCGATCCGGAGATCCTGATCGTGGACGAGGCGCTGTCGGTCGGGGACGTGTTCTTTCAGGCGAAGTGCTACCGGCGCATGGAGGAGATCCGTAAGAACGGAACGACGATCCTCATGGTGACGCACGACATGGGCAGCATCATCAAATACTGCGACAAGGTCGTCCTGCTCAACAGGGGCGAATTTATCGCCGAGGGACCGGCCGGACGGATGGTCGATCTCTATAAGAAGATCCTGGCGAACCAGATGGATTCGCTGCGTAAGGAGCTGGAGAGCGACTTCTCCGGCGAGAGCGCGCAGACGGCTCGAAAGAATGATACCAAAAGCGGAACTGATGAAAAGTCAGAACCGCTCATGAAGGATCAGATCACGGTCAACGCCAACCGGACCGAATACGGCGACGGGCGGGCGGAGATCTTTGACTTCGGCCTGGAGGACGAGCGGGGGAATATCACGAACCTGCTTTTGAAGGGCGAAATGTTTACCATCCGGGAGCGGATCCGCTTTAACGCGCCGATCGCCTGTCCGATTTTTACCTATACCATCAAGGACAAGAAGGGGACCGATCTCTCCGGGACCAACACGATGTACGAGGGCGCGGACGTCAAGCCGGTCAGGGCCGGGGACGTTTACGACGTGTCCTTTACCCAGAAGATGACGCTGCAGGGCGGGGAGTACCTGCTGTCCATGAGCTGCACGGGCTTTGAGGGCGAACAGCATGTGGTCTACCACCGGCTGTACGATGTGGCGAATATCACCGTGATCTCCAACAAGAATACGGTCGGCGTGTACGACATGGAGTCGGCGGTGGAAGTCAGACTGACGCGGGAGTGAAAGAATGAACGATCACAGTTACGAGATATTGGATCTTTTGGATCAGTACGGCGGCGATACGGACGCGGCGCTTGCCGGTGAGGCGGGCGCGAAGACGCCGTGGTGCCTTTACGCGTTCTCCCCGTTAAGGGAGAATCTTTTTGAATGGGTGGAGTTTGATAAGAACGCGCGCGTGCTCCAGATCGGCGCCGATTACGGCTCCTACACGCGGCTCCTCGCAGAGCGCGCCGCGGAGGTCGTGGTGCTGGATCCGCGGGACGAGAGCCTTGAGGTCTGCCGCAGGAGGAACGAAAACTGCGGAAAGATTCGCTATATAAGAGGAAGCGCCGCGGGCGTTCCGACGGACTTTTGCGAATACAGGCCGGCAGCGAACGCTCGGGAGACGGCGGAGGAACTGATGAGACGTCCGTTCGACTGCATTTTCATCGTGGGCGTGTTCGAACAGGCGGAAAAGAAAGAGGCGGCGGCCGTTCTGGAAGCGGCGGCAGGATTCCTTAGGGACGGCGGCACGCTGTATGCGGCGGCCGAAAACGAGATGGGAGTCCGCTACCTGATGGGGGCCGAGCCTATGGGGACCGCCTTCCTTGAATCGGAGTTCCGCGGACTGTTCGAGGGACTTAAGGATCGGCACGGCGGGACGGTCATGCTGTATTATCCCGTGCCCGATTACCGTTATCCGGCGGCCCTGTACTCGGACGACTATCTCCCGAAGGCGGGGGAGGTCACCAACATTTCCGCGCGCTACGAGGGACCTGGGTTCCAGTTCGGAAGCGAGGAGGAGATCCTTGCGAAGGCGTGCAGGAACGGGCAGTTTGCGAAGATGGCGAATTCGTTTCTCGGCGTATACCGGTCCGATTCCGGAAAACGGACGGAGCGGGGACCGATGTGCTCCGGCCGGGCATAGGCGGGGACGCATAAGACAGACAGGAGAAGGAACAGACAGGGATCATGAGGCAGATTATCTATGTAAAATACAATCGGACGAGAGAAGAGCGGTTCCGCCTCAAAACGGAGATCATCCGGGAGGACGGAACGCTTAAGGTGGAAAAAACCGCTCTCGGGGAAGCCGGCGCGGCGCACATCCGGTCTTTCGGGGACAAGTATGAGAAAATGTGCGGCACGGCTCCGCGGATCCGTTTCCTGAAGCCGCAGTTTTCGGACGACGGGATGACCGTTTGTTTCCCGTATCTGGAGGGAGAGACGCTCGGAGACGAGCTGGGAGCGCGGATCCGCGACGGGAAGATCCCCTTTGCGGCTCTTGAGCGCGCGATGGCGTTCGTGTTCCCGCAGGATTTTATGAGACAGGAGGGACAGGACGGGTACTTCCGCACCGATGAAGCGGAAACGGCCCCCTTTGTCCCGACGCCGGAGTTCGTCTCGGTTTTCGGCGGGATCCCGGAAGGGCCTTCGGTGGAAGGCCGGACGGTGGAGACCGCCAACGTGGACGGCCTGTTCGAGAACCTGATGATCTCGGACGGCAGAGTATACGGCATCGATTACGAGTGGGTGTTCGATTTCCCGGTACCGGCGAAGTTTCTGCATTACCGCAACCTGCTGTATTTCTACCGCCGCTATGAGAAGCTGATCAAGGACGGCCTGCCGGAGCTTTTTTCACACTTCGGCATTTCCGGCGAAGAGCAGGAGATCTTTGCGGCCATGGAGCAGTCGTTCCAGTCCTACGTCCACGGCGGAGGAAACTTCGGCTACATGAAGGAGTACGAACAGCCGGTGCGCACGCTCGAGTATCTCCGCGAATGCGAGGACGAAGTGATGCGCGTGCGCGCGTGGTGCGAGAACCTGAACGCGGAGATCGCGGAGCGCGACACCACGATCGTCAAGCAGCAGGAGGTCATGCGGCTGACGAACAACCACGTCGCGAACCTCGACAACATCATAACCAGCCTGCGGAACGAGAACGCGGAGATCGCAAAGACCATCGCGTATCTGGCGAAGCACGAATCGATCGTCTGGAAGGTCCTGCGCAGATGCAAGCGGGCCGCGGGCAGGCTCGTTCCGGCCGGGACGCGCAGGCGCAGGGTCGTCATGTACGCGATAAACACGGTCCGGCATCCGAAACAGTATATGGACCTTTACTTTACATCCGAGGGCCGGAACCGGATCCGCGGCGATTTCGCGATCGGCGAGGGCTATCTGGAGCACGGAAAACTGCGCTTCAAAAAGGAGGATACCCCGCTGGTATCCGTTGTGATCCCGGTCTACAATCAGATCCATTATACCTACGCGTGCCTGCTCTCGATCCTCGAGCACACGGACGACGTACCGTATGAGATCATCATCGCGGACGACGTCTCGACGGACGCGACGAAGGATCTTGCGCTCTATACCGAGAACGTGACGGTCTGCCGCAACGCGACGAATCAGGGATTCCTCCGCAACTGCAACAACGCCGCGAAGGCGGCGCGCGGGACCTATATCATGTTTTTAAACAACGATACGCAGGTCACGGACGGCTGGCTCTCGTCGCTGGTAAAGCTGATCGGCTCCGACCCGACGATCGGGATGGTCGGATCGAAGCTCGTCTATCCGGACGGCCGTCTCCAGGAGGCGGGCGGCATTATCTGGAGCGACGGTTCCGGCTGGAACTACGGACGGCTCGACGATCCGGACAAGGCCGAATACAACTATGTGAAAGACGTCGATTATATTTCGGGAGCCGCGATCCTGCTCTCGAAAGAGCTGTGGGACCGGATCGGCGGTTTCGACGAGCGCTTCGCGCCCGCTTACTGTGAGGACTCCGATCTCGCGTTTGAGGTGAGGAAGGCCGGACTGCGCGTCGTCTACCAGCCGCTTTCCAAGGTGATCCATTTTGAGGGCGTCTCCAACGGGACCGACGTAAACGGGACCGGGCTCAAGCGCTATCAGGTCGAGAACAGCAGGAAACTCAGGGAAAAATGGGCGGAAGAGTTTAAGAAACAGTGCGTGAACACGGGGAACCCCAATCCCTTCCGCGCCCGCGAGCGCAGCCAGGGCAAGCCGGTCGTCCTTGTGATCGACCACTATGTTCCCACTTACGATAAGGACGCCGGATCCAAGACCACGTTCCAGTATTTGAAAATGTTCCTCAAGAAGGGGTACGCGGTGAAATTCCTCGGCGATAATTTCCTTCACGAGGAGCCGTATTCCACGACGCTGCAGCAGATGGGGATCGAGATCCTCTACGGGCCGGAGTATCAGGCGGGGATCTGGGACTGGCTCGAGAAGAACAAGGACGAGATCGACTTCGCGTATCTCAACCGGCCGCATATCGCGACGAACTATGTGGACTTTTTGCGCAGGAACACGAACATCAAGCTGATCTACTACGGGCACGACCTTCATTTCCTGCGGGAGCTGCGCGAGTACGAGCTGTCGGGCGACATTAAGAAGAAGCGCGATTCCGACTACTGGAAGTCGATCGAGTTTTCGCTGATGGAAAAGGTGGCCGTCTCCTATTATCCGTCCGAGGCGGAAGTGGCGGCGATCCACGCGGTCAAACCGGAAGTGCCGGTCAAGGCCATCACGGCGTACGTCTACGAGCGGTTCCTGGACCGGATCAACGAGAATTTCGAGGAGCGCGAAGGGCTTCTGTTCGTCGGCGGGTTCGCGCATCCGCCGAACGCCGACGCCGTTTTATGGTTTGCAAACGAGGTATTCCCGCTGATCCGAAAGAGGATCGACGCGACGTTTTACATCGTCGGCTCCAAGGCGCCCGACGAGGTCCGCGCTCTGGAACAGCCGGGCAGCGGCATCGTCGTGAAGGGCTTTGTGTCCGAGGAAGAGCTGTCCGCGCTCTATGAGTCCTGCCGTGTCGTCGTGGTCCCGCTGCGCTACGGCGCAGGCGTGAAGGGAAAAGTCGTCGAGGCTGTCTATAACGGCGCGCCGGTCGTGACGACGACGGTCGGAGCCGAGGGGATCCCGCAGGCGGAACGCGTGATGCGGATCGCGGATGGGCCCGAGGCGTTCGCGGATCAGGTCGTCTCGCTCTATAACGATCCGGCGGCGTGTCGGACTCTGTGCTGCGAGACGCAGAACTACATCCGGGAATATTACAGCGTCGAGGCGGCCTGGAGGACGATCGAAGAAGATTTTAAGGTGAATTCGGATTGACTTTTTATGCATTGTTTTTATAATGAAGTTAGAAGGGCCGGTATTCCGGCCGGATGGCATGTTATGAACCAGACGCCGGGGGACGTTCCCGGCGTCCGTGATCATTTTTTTATCAGAAAGAGAGGTAGAAAATGAGAGAGAAAGTACTTGAATGGGTCGGACGCGAAAAGGTGATCGCGATCGTCCGCGGAGTCGGCAGCGAACAGTGCATGGCGGTCGCGAAGGCTCTGTACGAGGGCGGCATCCGCCTGATGGAGGTAACGTACGACCAGAAGAACCCCGACAGCTGGAAGGACACCGCGGGCGCGATCGAAGCGATCGGAAAAGCGTACGAGGGCAGGCTCCTGGTCGGCGCGGGTACGGTAACGGAAGTCGAACTGGTCGATATGACCGCCGCAGCGGGCGGACTGTTCATCATCTCGCCGGATACGAACGTGGATGTGATCCGCAGGACGCGCGAGCTGGGACTGGTCTCCATGCCGGGCGCTCTGACCCCGACCGAGATCCTCACCGCGCATAAGGCGGGAGCCGATTTCGTAAAACTGTTCCCGGCAGCGGACCTCGGACCGGGCTATCTGAAGGCGGTCCGCGCCCCGATCAGCCATGTGAAGATCATGGTAGTCGGCGGCATCAACGCGGCGAACGTCGGCAGCTTCCTGAAAGCGGGAGCCGTCGGAGCCGGGATCGGCGGAAATCTGGCCAACCGCACATGGATCGAGAGCGGTGAGTTTGACAAGATCACGGAAGCGGCCCGTGAGATCACGCAGGCCGTTAAAAACGTCTGAGAGAGGAGAACAGAATCATGGCAAAAAAAGCAGTAACCTTCGGTGAGATCATGATGCGTCTGAACCCGTTCGGATATCTCCGTTTCGTTCAGAGCAACGCTTTTGAGGCGACCTACGCGGGCGGCGAGGCCAACGTTGCGGTGTCGCTTGCAAACTACGGCGTGGACGCGGCTTTCGTATCCAAGGTACCGGCCCATGAGATCGGCCAGTGCGCGGTGAACGAGCTGCGTCATTACGGCGTCGATACGAAATGGATGGTACGCGGCGGCGACCGCCTCGGGATCTATTTCTGCGAGAAGGGCGCTTCCCAGCGCGCTTCCAAGGTCATTTACGACCGCGCGGCTTCCGCGATCGCTCTGGCAAAGCCCGAGGATTTCGACTGGGACGCTATCTTTGAAGGCGTGGACTGGTTCCACTGGACCGGGATCACCCCGGCGCTCGGCGGAGCTCTTCCGGAGATCTGCCTTGAGGCGTGCAAGAAGGCAAGAGAGAAAGGGATCACGGTTTCGTGCGACTTAAACTTCCGCAAGAAACTCTGGACTTCCGAACAGGCCGGAGAGACGATGGGCAAACTCCTTCCGTACGTTGACGTCTGCATCGCCAACGAGGAGGACGCAAAGGACGTATTCGGCATCGAGGCCGAAGGCACGGATATCAACAGCGGCAAGCTGAACCATGAGGGCTACATCAGCGTCGCCAGACAGCTCGCGAAGCGGTTCGGATGCAAGAAGGTCGCCATCACCCTGCGCGGCTCCATCTCCGCGACGGACAACGACTGGGCCGGAATGCTTTACTCGGCCGATACGGACAGCGCATGCTTCTCCACCACCTACCGCGTTCACATCGTCGACCGCGTGGGCGGCGGCGACAGCTTCGGCGGCGGCCTGATCTACAGCCTGTTAAGCGGCTACGACGATCAGAAGGCGATCGATTTCGCCGTTGCGGCGTCCTGCCTGAAACATTCGATCGAGCATGATTTCAACCTGATGAGCGTTGCCGAGGTCGCGGCGCTCGCAGCCGGAAACGCTTCCGGACGCGTACAGAGATAACGTCGTTATTTCGCGGATAAACGCTAAATCCACCCGCCGTCGAGCCGGATCACCTGTCCGGTTAGATAGGCGGGTGTTTCCGTCAGATGCAGGATGAGCTCGGCCGCTTCCTCCGGCGTTCCCATGCGCCCGGCGGGGATCTCCTCCAGAAGGGCGTCGATCTCCTCGGGAGCGAGGAAACGGTTCATCTGCGTGTCGATCAGACCGCAGGCGATCGCGTTGACGCGGATGCCGGAGGGCGCGAGTTCCTTCGCCAGCGCGCGTGTGAAGGCGTTCACTCCGCCCTTGGAAGCCGAATAGGCGGTCTCGCACGACGCGCCGCAGACGCCCCAGACCGAGGAGACGTTGACGATATCCCCGGCGTGTTTTCGGATCATCCCCGGGACCGCCAGCTTGCAGCAGAAAAAGACGGAGGACAGATTGGCCGCGATCAGCCGGTCCCACTCCTCAAAGTCCATGTCCTGGATAAGGCCGGTCCACGAGACGCCGGCGTTGTTGATCAGAATATCCACATCCCCGAATGTCTTTTCGGTCTCGGCAAACAGGCGGATACAGCCATCCTTTTTTCCGACATCCGCCTGAACGGCGAGGCAGTCGGCCCCCAGACGCAGGACCTCCTCCTTCACGGCGGCCATGCCGGAGACGTCGTCCCGGCAGTTTAGGACGATCCGGCACCCCAGCGCGGCGTATTTTAATGCGACGGCTCTCCCGATCCCGCGGGAGGAGCCGGTTATGAGAACGGTTTTGTTCATGACGGAACTCCTTTTTCGGCCTTTTCGATAAGCATATCACATTTCCGGGCGGATTTCCACATACTGCCACAAATATGCCGCGCGGATTATCGGGAATTGTAAGGAAAAGAACTGTATTATTTTTTTAAAATATGGTATAGTATATATACTTCGGAATATAAAGCGAAAGGGACACGAATGGAACAGATATACGATCTTATCATCATCGGATCCGGCCCGGCCGGACTCGGAGCCGCGATCTATGCGCAGAGAGCGGATCTGAAAACGCTTGTGATCGAAAAGGAAATGGTCAGCGGCGGGCAGGTCCTCAATACCTACGAGGTCGACAATTACGCGGGACTGCCGGGGATCAACGGTTTTGACCTCGGAATGAAATTCCGGGAACACGCCGACAAACTGGGGGCGGAGTTCGCGGAAGGGACGGTCGTGCGGATCGAGGAAGCGGAGACGGAAGGCGAGATCCTGGCCGCGGCCGAGGTCGCGCCCGCCTTAAAGCGCGTCGTCTGCGACGGCGGTTCCTACCTGACAAAGACGGCCATCATCGCCTCCGGCGCGGATCACCGCAAGCTCGGCGTTCCGGGCGAGGAGGAGCATATCGGCGCTGGCGTCTCCTACTGCGCGACCTGCGACGGCGCGTTTTTTAAAAAGAAAGTGACGGCGGTCGTCGGCGGCGGAGACGTGGCGATCGAGGACGCGATCTTCCTCTCGCGGATCTGCGAGAAGGTGTATCTGATCCACCGGCGCGACGAGCTGCGCGGCGCGAAGAGCCTGCAGAAAAAGCTCTTCGCGGCGGAAAACGTGGAGATCATCTGGGACACCGTCGTGGAATCGATCGACGGGGCGGCCCAGGTCGAATCCGTCAGGCTTTTAAATAAAATGACCGGGGAGAAGAGCACGCTCGCGGTAAACGGCGTGTTCATCGCGGTCGGCATCACGCCGAATACGGACGCGTTCCGCGGGACGGTCGAGACGGATCAGGGCGGATATATCGTCGCCGGAGAGGACGGAAGGACCTCGGAGCCGGGGATCTTCGCGGCGGGCGACGCACGGACGAAAGCGCTCAGACAGGTCGTGACCGCGGTGGCGGACGGTGCAAACTGCGTAAGCAGCGTCGAGCGGTATCTGAACGAGCATTAGGAGGAAAGACGGATGACAGGTGCGGGAAAGATACTGAAGACGGCCGTTCTGACTGCGGTGTTCGCGGCCGCTTTTGCGGTCGCGCCGGGCAGGACGGCGGCAACGGCCTTTGCGGTCACGAAGACGGACTATAATAATATCGCGGTCTCGCAGGTGACAAATTATGTAAACATAAGGACGCAGCCGAATACGGGAAGCGAGGTCGTGGGAAAGATCTACAGCAACTGCGCGGCTACGATCCTGGAGCGTGTCGACGGCGAGAACGGGACCTGGTACCGGATCCAGTCCGGGAACGTCACTGGCTACATCAAGGCGCAGTATTTTATCACGGGCGAGGAGGCGGAACGGATCGCGGAACAGATCGGCACGGTCTATGTGACGATCAACACCGATTCCCTGCGGCTCAGGGAACAGCCGAGCCTGGACAGCCGCGTGATCACGCTCCTTTCCCAGGATGAGGAATACATAAAGGTGAAAGAGGAAGGCGACTTCGTGGAGATCCAGATCGACGCCGACATGAGCGGCTACGTCCATCGGGATTATGTCGTCGAGCGCGTCGAGTTCAGACAGGCGGTCAGCCTCGAGGAGGAGCGGAAACAGAAGGAAGAGAGTGAGCGCTTAAAGCAGGAGGCAGCCGACGCGATCGCCCGCGTCGAACAGTTAAAACAGGAGGCCGGAAGCCAGACGCAGAACTCCCAGACGCAGAACTCCCAGACGCAGGCGCCCCCGCAGGGGCCGTCGGTCGGGCTCATCGCCGCAAACCCGAACGGGGAACCGTCTGACGGGCCCTCCGCCGGAACGGGAAACGGATTTCAGAATACGGGCAGCCAAAACAGCCGGACGGCGGAAGAGTTCGGCCCCGGTATGACGGGCGGTCCCGGTTCCTTTAACGGACCGTATATTTCGGACAACGCGGGATCGGAGCTTACCTCCGCGACGCGCAGCGCGATCGTCGCCTATGCGAAACAGTTTATCGGCAATCCCTATCAGTACGGCGGGACAAGCCTGACCGAGGGGGCCGACTGTTCCGGCTTTACCATGAAGATCTTTGAGCACTTCGGCATCGACATCGGACGCAGTTCGAGGGACCAGGCGGAGAAGGGAAGAGAGATCAGCCTGGATTCGGTGCAGCCGGGTGATCTGGTATTTTATGCAAGCGGAGATTATATCAACCATGTGGCAATGTACATAGGCGGCGGCGAGGTGATCCATGCCAGCACCGAGAGGACCGGCATTAAGATCTCCATCATGAATTACCGCTCCCCGTACAAGGCCGTAACATTTCTGGACTGATGGGGGGATTGAAGAATGAACGAAATCGGAACCTTTGACATTATCGGCCCGAATATGATCGGACCTTCCAGCTCCCACACCGCCGGCGCGCTGCGGATCGCGTTCATCGCCGGAAAGATGGTGGAACAGCCGGTCAAGGTGCACTTTATCCTCTACGGTTCGTTCGCGAGAACGTACCGGGGACACGGGACGGACAGGGCGCTGGTAGGCGGGATCTTAGGCTACCATCCGGACGACGAGCGGATCCGCGATTCGTTCCGCTACGCGAGGGAGGCCGGACTTCGGATCTCGTTTGAGGAAAACGTGACGGACAAGGACATTTATCCGAATACGGTGGACGTTTTCCTGACCGGAAAAAACGGCGAGAAGATGACGGTGCGCGGGGAGTCGATCGGAGGCGGGAACGCCGTGATCACGCGCCTAAACGACGTCGAAGTCGAGCTGACCGGAAACTACTCCACGCTGGTCGTGGAGCACGCCGACAAGAAGGGCACGCTGGCTTTCATGACGACGGTTTTAAGTGCCTATGATCTGAACATCGCATCCATGCGCCTTTACCGCGAGAGCCGCGGAAAGGTCGCTTATGCCGTGATCGAAGTGGATAACAAAATCAACGAGGGAGTCATAAGCGCGATGAAGGGATTCGAGGCGGTCCGCAACGTGATTATGGTCCCGGCAGTCGAACTGTCCTGACGGAGGTGCAGCATGAATTTTACAAACGGAGCACAGCTTTTGGAATACTGTGAAACTGAAAACAAAACCATCTCCGAGGCCATGTTTGCGCGCGAGACGGAATTCCTTGAGCAGCCCGCGGAGCGGACGAGGGAGCGCATGGCCCGCGCATGGTCGATCATGCAGGCCGCGGCTCAGAGACCGATGACGGAGGAGCTCGTCAGCATGGGCGGCATGATCGGCGGAGAGAGCAAAAAGCTCCACGACCTGCGGACGGAGGGAAAGAGCATCTGCGGGGATGTGGTCTCGAAGGCGGTCGCCTATGCGGTCGGCGTCCTTGAAGTCAACGCGTCGATGGGACTGATCGTGGCGGCTCCGACGGCCGGTTCCTCCGGGGTGATCCCCGGCGTGCTCTGCGCGCTGAAGGAACAGTACGGCTTTACGGATGAGCAGATCTGCCAGGCGCTTTTCAACGCGGCGGCGATCGGCTATCTGGTCACGCGCAACGCGACGACGGCGGGCGCGGAAGGCGGATGTCAGGCGGAGGTCGGTTCGGCCAGCGCGATGGCGGCTTCGGCGGCTGTCGAGCTGTTCGGCGGAACGCCCGCCCAGTGTCTGGACGCGGCCTCGTTTGCGATGATCAACATTCTGGGTCTTGTCTGCGATCCGATCGGCGGACTGGTGGAGAACCCGTGCCAGGGCCGCAACGCGATGGGCGCGTCGAATGCGCTGGTGGCGGCGGAGATGGCGCTTGCCGGTATTCACTGCATAACCCCGATCGACGAGACGATCGGCGTCGTGTACGCGGTCGGAAGGTCGATCCCGTCCGAACTCCGTGAAACGTCGCTCGGAGGCATGGCGACGGCAAAGACCGCCTGCGAGGTGTGCGCCGCGTGCGCGGCCAAACGCCGGCAGGATGCGGAAGAAGCGGAAGAGAAGAAAAAAGGCTGGTTCAACCGCGATAACGAAGCGTTCAAACCATTTTAAACAAAACGGAGGGTACTGCCATGATCAGAAAACCGGAGATCGAACTGAGACAGAACGTGCGGGACGGCAAGGGGACCGTCGAATTCCGCCATATTTTCAGCAAAGAGGAACTGATGGGCCACGCGACGCTCTACGCCCATATCGTCATTCCCCCGAACGGGAGCATCGGCTGGCACCGGCATGAGGGCAACACGGAACCCTACTATATTATTAAGGGGAAAGGGATCTTTACCGACAACGACGGCAGCAGGACCGAGGTAGGCCCCGGCGACGTCTGCGTGATCGAGGTGGGACAGAGCCATTCGATCGAGAACCCGAATGAGGAACCGCTCGAATTCATCGCTCTGATCGTAAACGAGAGAGGAAAAGAGACCGAATAGGAACGGATAAAAAGAAGGGCAGGGGCTCCGGCCAATGTCATTTAGTTAAGGTGTTGGAAGATCATTCCCCTTCAGGCAGAGAAAGCATTTTTGCTATCTCTGCCTCTTT
>CANQGL010000011.1 GCA_947623185.1 uncultured Lachnospiraceae bacterium | reverse complement strand
AATAAAAGAAAGGTGGAAAACTATTATGAAAAAACTGATCGCAACAGCACTTGCTACTGCAATGGTCCTCAGCCTGGCAGCCTGCGGCGGCGGCGCGGCTGAGACGACGGCGGCAGCGACGACCGCGGCGGCAACGACTGCCGCAGCAGCCGAGACGGAAGCTCCCGCGGAAACGGAAGCGGCGGCTCCCGCAGAGGCCGAGTACGTCATTAAGCTGGCGAACCCCTCCAACCCGGATGACAACGTTGTCAAGGGCTTCTACTATTTCGAGCAGATCGTAGAAGAGCGTTCCAACGGCAGGATCGACGTTCAGGTCTTCGACTCCGGACAGCTGGGCGGCCATGCCGATTATGTTGACAGCATGCAGATGCACAGCCTGCAGGCGGCGGAGGTCAACACCAGCGTTCTCGGAAACCTGGAGCCTCTGTTCGGTATTTTCGATATGCCCTATCTGGTAAGCGGACAGGAAGAACTCGAGAGCATCCTGCAGAGCGGTCTCGGCGAAGAGCTGGACAAGGACCTTCAGGAAGCCGCGAACCTTAAGATCGTAGGCTGGTTTATCCGCAGCCCGCGCAGCGTCTACACCAACAAGGGTCCGGTCAGCTCTCTGGCGGACATGGCGGGGACCAAGATCCGTATCATGGAATCCGCGATCATGAGCCGTACGATGGAACTGCTGGGCATGGTTCCGGTCCCGCTTGCCGCGACCGAGCGTTATATGGCTCTGCAGACCGGTACGGTCGACGCGGCCGAGAACTCGATCCCGCTGATCATCACACAGGCCGAATATGAAGTTACCAAGTATGTCGTTCTGACGAAGCACACCTGCACGCCGAACGTAATGTGCATGGATCTTGACTATTACAACGACCTGCCGGATGACCTCAAAGCGATCATCGACGAGTGCGGCGCGGAAGCCGGAAAATACTCGATGGATCTCGATGCGGAAGGCGATGTTTCCGCACTTGAGGAACTGGAGAGCGAGTACGGCATGACGATCTGTGAGATCGAAGACATGAGCGAATTTGAGGAAGCCGTAGCTCCGCTGTATGATGAGTACCGCGATCAGCTCGGTGAGATCTACCACTATTTCGGAAGATAAGATCTGAAGGCGGAAAGGAGGGGTAACATCCTCCTTTTCGCTTACAGGGAAGAAAAGGCAAAAGGAGATGGAAAGTCATGAGCTGGGAAATCGTTCATAATCGCAGAGTTATTTTCGGAGAAGGAAAAATCGCGGAGATCCCCGGCATCCTGCAGTGGCACCGCAAAAAGAAAGTGTTTTTTGCCGTCTATGACGCCAAGGCGCCTGTCTGCGCGCAGATATGCGGAATGCTGAAAGACGCGGGGATCGATTATTTTATTTACGACAAAGTAGTGACCGAGCCGGATCTTGACATGATCAACGGCGGGCGCGACCTGTTCCTTGCAAACGGCTGCGACTGCAGTCTGGCCGTAGGCGGCGGCAGCGTGATCGATGTGACGAAGACGGTCGGGATGCTGGCGTTAAACGGCGGCATGGTTCAGGAGTATCAGATGGAAGGCCGTCAGCCCACGGAACTTCCGCCGCTGTTCATTGCCGTTCCGACTACGAGCGGGACCGGCGCGGAAGCGACCAAGACAAGCGTTGTCTACAACAACTTCAACGGTCTGAAAAAGAGCCTTTACCATACTTCCATGATCGCGGAAGTGACGATCCTGGATCCGGCGCTGACCGTCGGCGTACCTGCAAAGATCACCAGCGCGACCGGTATGGATGCGCTGAGCCACGCGATCGAAAGCTATGTATCCCTCAACGCGACTCCGGTGACCGAGATGTACGGTTTAAAGGCGATCGAGATCATCAAGGACGCTCTGCCGAGGGTCATGGAACATCCGGATGACATCGAGGCCCGCGGACAGATGATGTTGGCAAGTTATTTCGGCGGTGTCGCGATCACGGCCGGTATCGGGATCGATCATATCATGGCGCAGCCTTTGGGCGGCGAGTACCATGTCCCGCACGGCGACGCCTGCTCGATCTTCCTGCCCGCCGCGATGGAACTCAATCTGGACTATTCGACGAAGAAATATGCGGATATTGCAAAGGCGCTCGGCGTTTACGACGCCGGAAAGAGCGACCGCGATAACGGACTGGCCGCGATCGAAGCCGTCAGAAAGCTTCAGAAGACGATCGGAGCCCCGTCCTGCCTGCGCCCGTACATAAAGGGCGAACTGCCGTCGCGCGAAAAGGTCCTGGATGTCGTAAAACGCACGACCGGGCATATCACCTGCAATCCGAAACCGCTGACCGAGGATCTGATCTGGACGATCTTCAATATGGTACTGTAATCGGACGGAGAGGGGGCTGTAAATGAAACGGGTCAATGATTTTATCTTCAAATTTATTCTGGAGCCGGCCATCAAGATCTTCGGCATCGCCCTGATCCTGGTCATTATGCTCCAGATCTTCGGGCGGACTTTCATGAAGACCCCGCCCAGCTGGACGGAAGAAGTGAGCCGCTTTACCTTTATATGGTACAGCTTTCTGGCCTGCGCGGTCACGCTGCGTGCGAAACAGCATCTCGGGCTCGACTACTTCTACAACAAATTCAACGTCGGGTTCCGCCATGCGGTGGACATCGTGATCCAGCTTCTGACGCTTGTTTTCGGCGTATATACGGCATATTACGGGACGACGCTTTTAAGCGTGGTGGCCCGCCGCAAAGCGCCGATCACCGGGTGGAACATGAGATGGTTCTACCTCGTGATGCCGGTCATGGGCGTTCTGTTTGTCCTGATCGCGCTTGAGAACCTGCAGGCGTTGTTTGCGAAAAAAGAAACGGAAGGAGGTCAGGCCAAATGATCGCTGCTGTTTCCTTTGCGGTTATGATCGGCATGATGCTGTTTAATATCCCGATCGCGCTTTGCACCGGATTCGCCGCCATCGCGGGGATCGTCATGAGCGACGGGATCAACTACATGACGTTCGTACAGCGCATGTATGTCGGCATGGACTCCTTTACGCTGATCGCCGTTCCGCTGTTCATGCTTTGCGGACGCTTTATGGCGCTGGGCGGGATCACCGAGGATCTGATCGGTCTTGCGAACGCGCTGGTCGGACGGTTCCGCGGCGGAATGCTGTACATCAACATCGTCGCCAGTATGTTTTTCGCCGGTATTACCGGAAGCGCCGCGGCCGACACGGCTTCCATCGGCGGGATCCTGATCCCTGCCACGGTCAACAAAGGGTATGACCGCGACGTTACGGTCGCCGTTACCGCGACCAGTTCCACGATCGGCGTCATGATCCCCCCGAGCATCCCCATGGTCGTTTACGGCGTGGCCGCCGGGGCTTCGATCGGAAAACTGTTCATGGGCGGCGTGATCCCCGGGATCATGGTCGGGATCGCTCTCTGCATCGTCAGTTTCTTCTATACGAAAAAACGCGGCTATCCCGCTGAAAAGCCGCTTAATTTCAGTGAAACGACGCACGCGATCATTCGCGGTATCCCGGCGCTTCTGACTGTCATTATTATCCTCGGAGGGATCACTTCCGGACTGTTCACGCCTACCGAGGCGGCGGGCGTGGCCTCCCTGTATACGTTCCTCCTGGGACTGATCATGTATCATGAATTGAGTTTTAAGGATATTCCGGGGATCATGCTGGAAGTCGCGGTCAACACCGGACAGGTGGTTTTAATGATCGCAACGGCTTCGGCCCTCGGCTGGGTCTTTGCCCAGCAGGGCGTTCCGGCCATTATCTCGTCGGCCGTATTGGGATTGACGACCAATAAATTCCTGATCCTGCTTCTGATCAATATACTTCTTCTGTTTGTAGGAACATGGATGGATCTTAGCCCGGCGGTCATGGTATTCGTGCCGATCCTGCTCCCGATCGTCACAGCGTTGGGCGTGGATCCCATCCACTTCGGGATCATCATGGTCATCAATCTGGCGATGGGACTGTTTACACCGCCGGTGGGCGTCTGCCTGTTTTTGGCCTGCGGCATCGGACAGATCTCCATTACGGATTCGATCAAGGCCTTTATACCGTATTTCCTCTCCATGCTGGTCGTTTTGCTGATCATCACCTACTGCGAACCGCTGGTGATGATGCTCCCGAACCTGATGGTGGGGTGATCCGTTATTTTTTCCCGGCCCTGCGGGCGGCGTTTCTGCGCAGGATGGACAGCGTTTTCAGATTGATGTTCATCAGCTCCAGCGGAGGCTGAAACGCGAGGCCGACCTGCTTTTCCAGAAATCCCATAAAGGACTTTTTGTCCGGGATCTGATCGAGCGGGACCATATAAGCGGCTTCCCTTGTAATAAAAAGATAAAGATACTGCGGGTCTTCAACCAGCCGTATGATGCGGTCATAGGACAGATCCGAGGAAGAACCGTCTTCCTCCCGGATATGTATCGCGGACTCGGCAAATGTCATGTCGGTGCGCGGAAATACGCCGCCCTGCGCTTTGATCGCCCGCAGTGTCTTTGAGGCCCGGAAACGTCCGGTCGCCCCGACGTTGACGATAACAACGCAGCTGAACGCGAGTATGACGTAGCGCCACGGTTCCCCGGGGTTTACGATCAGGCCGAAACCTGAAAGAATGCCGAGGATACAGAGGAGATACCAGAACAGCTTTGCAAAGCCCGAGAAGGTATTATACTGGACGCCGGCCAGACGGTGGACGGTCTGCTCGCTGTGCTGCATCGTAACGCGGATCGGTTTCATGGAAGACGCTCCTTTCACTTTATCGGAAGCAGGCTGTGACCGGCACCGGCACGGTACTGCTTTTATGTATAGTTTAACACATTTTCATCATAAAAAGGAGATGCAATTTGATGAACGACTGTTTTTACTGCGAGAACGGCGAAAAGCTTCGCAGCCTGATGATCGAAATCTGCGAACTTCCGTACAGTAAAGTTTATTTAAACCGCGACCAGAAGCACAGAGGCCGTTGTATCGTGGCCTTCAAGGATCACAAGACCGAATACTTCCAGCTCACGCCGGAAGAAAACGCCGGATATTTTGCCGATGTCGCCAAAGTGGCGAAGGCGGTCTATACGCTGTACCATCCGGACAAGATCAACTATGCGACATACGGCGACGGCGTTCCGCATGTGCATGTCCATGTGGTGCCGAAGTACCGGGACGGACTGAACTGGAACGAGCCCTTCGACGACAAGCTTCCCAAAAAGCTTCTCAGCGACGAAGAGTACGCACAGATGGTGGCGGATCTGCGTGCGCAGCTGAATGCGTGATCTTATGGAAGAAAAGTTTCTGACGGTCTGCGAAACACCGGTGCGTTATATCGAATGTAATACGGTCATCACAGGCAGCGGCGCGGCGGCCTTTGCGGCGGCGAACCGGCTCCTGGATCTGGGGCAGAAGGACATTATCCTGCTGACCGAGGGACTCAACATGGGGACCTCCCGCAATACCGGCAGCGACAAGCAGACATATTATAAGCTGACCTTATCCGGCGGCAGCCCGGACAGTGTGGAGCAGATGGCGCGGACCCTGTTCGAGGGAGAAAGCATGGACGGCGATCTTGCTCTCTGCGAGGCGGCGGGGAGCGTGCGCTGCTTTTTCTACCTCTGCGAGGCGGGCGTGCCGTTTCCGCATAACGAAACGGGAGAGTATATCGGCTATAAAACGGATCATGATCCCGCTATGCGGGCCACATCGGCGGGACCGCTGACGAGCCGGTTCATGACGGAGCGCCTGCAGCGCCGCGCGGCGGAGCGTGGGCTTAAGATCCTTGACGGCGTGCTGGCGGTCTCTTTGCTGCGCGCCGGCGCCGACGGACCCTGCTGCGGACTTTTGGGATACGGCACCGACGGATCATGGACGCTCGTAAACGCCACGAACGTGATCTGGGCCACCGGAGGCCCGGCTGGGGTATATGCCGCCTCCGTGTATCCGGCCAGCCAGACGGGAGGCACCGGCGTTGCTCTGAAAGCCGGTGCGGCCGCGAAAAATCTGACGGAATGGCAGTACGGCATAACGTCGGTGAAATTCCGCTGGAACGTGTCGGGCAGCTATCAGCAGGTCCTTCCGCGCTACGTCAGCACTGCCGCGGACGGAAGCGATCCGCGGGAGTTCCTGGCAGACGCGTTCGGAAACACGGAGCAGATGCTCGAGGCGCAGTTTTTAAAGGGGTATCAGTGGCCGTTTGATCCCCGAAAGATCGAAAACGGCGGTTCCTCGCTGCTTGACGTTCTGGTCTACAGAGAGATAACGGAAAAGGGCCGTCGCGTGTGGCTGGACTATATGCACGATCCCGCCGGTCTTGTCGCGGAAGGGGAGCAGGCGTTTCGCATGCTGCGCCCGGTCCCGTATTCGTACCTGGAAAACTGCGGCTGTCTGCTCAAGACACCGATCGAACGCTTAAAGAAAATGAATCCGAAGGCGATCGAACTGTACCGCAGCCACGGGATCGATCTGGCCTCCGAAATGCTGGAGATCGCCGTCTGCGCACAGCATAACAACGGCGGTCTGGCCGCCGATCTCTGGTGGGAGAGCAACATCCCGCATCTGTTCCCGATCGGCGAGGCGAACGGGAGCCACGGCGTGTACCGTCCCGGCGGAGCGGCGCTCAATTCCGGACAGGTGGGAGCGCTCAGGGCCGCCCAGAGGATCAGGTACCGGTATCGGGAGCAGCCGATGGACCGGGAAGAGTTTTTAAAGATCGCCGGGGAAACGCTGAGGCAGGAGACGGGGTTTGTGAATGCTCTGAAAAGCAGAAACGGATGCCGTCCGCGGGAGATCCGCGATTCGATGGCCGCGCTGATGACCCGCTGCTGCGCGCATATGCGCAGCCTTGATAAGGCGGTCCTGGCCGAAAAGGAACTTGCCGCGCTTGGTATGCGTCTTGAGCGGGAAGCGTCGGCAGATACGCCCGCGGAAACGGCCGAGGCGTTCCGCACCCGGGATCTGCTTCTGACCGCCCGGGCCCTGGCAGCGAGTATCGAAACCTACATAAGGGATGGCGGCGGGAGCCGCGGCTCCTATCTGATCGAGGGGACCGCGCCGGATCAGGGCGCGCACGCGGACCGGATCCTTGAAACGGTATGCCGGGACGGAGCGCCCGAATGCGGTTTCCGGCAGGTACGGCCCATTCCGGAACGCGATCTGTGGTTCGAGACGGCGTGGGAAAAATTCAATGAAATGACAGGAGCGTAAAAGCTCCTGCAAAACAGAATGATAAGCGCATAAAAATCCGCCGGATCCAGACTGGACCCGGCGGAAATTATTTTGTTTCTTCTTATTTTTTCTCGACCTGCGCCATGCGCATCGCACGCACCTTGGTGGACAGACCGTAGAGGTTGATGAATCCGGTTGCATCGTGATGGTCGTAGAGATCGCCGGTCGTGAAGGAAGCGATGCTCTCGTTGTACAGCGAATACGGGGAGGTCGTTCCCTGCTTGATGATGTTGCCCTTGTAGAGCTTCATCTTGCATTCGCCGGTCACATACTGCTGCGTGGATTCCACGAACGCCTGCAGCGCCTCGCGCAGCGGGCTGAACCATTTTGCGGAATAGACGACGTCCGCATATTCGTTATCGACGTTTTTCTTGTATTTTAACGTTTCCTTGTCGAGGATCAGTTCTTCGAGCTGCTTGTGCGCCTCGATCAGGATCGTTCCGCCGGGGGTCTCGTAGACGCCGCGGGATTTCATGCCGACCATACGGTTTTCGACGATGTCCGTGATCCCGATGCCGTGCTCGCCGCCGAGTTTGTTGAGCTTTTCGAGCAGCACGGAGAATTTCATCTTTTCGCCGTTTAAAGCGACCGGTACGCCCTTCTCAAAGGAGATCGAGATCTCGACTTCCTCTTCCGGAGCTTTCTCGGGCGTCACGCCGAGGACCAGCATGTGGTCGTAATTCGGAGCCTGCGCCGGATCTTCCAGCTCAAGTCCCTCGTGGCTGATGTGCCAGATGTTGCGGTCGCGGCTGTAGCTGTTGTCGGCCTTGAACGGAAGGTCGATCTTGTGAGCCGCGCAGTATTCCAGTTCTTCTTCACGCGACTGGATGCTCCAGGTACGCCACGGAGCGATGATCTTCATTTCGGGAGCCAGAGCCTTGATGCCCAGCTCAAAACGCACCTGGTCGTTGCCCTTTCCGGTAGCGCCGTGGCAGATGGCGACAGCGCCCTCTTTCTTGGCGATGTCGACAAGGATCTTTGCGATCAGCGGGCGGGCCATCGCGGTGCCCAGCAGATATTTGTTCTCGTAGGTGGCGTTCGCCTTTACGCAGGGAGCGATGTATTCGTCGCAGAACTCGTCGACGACATGCTCAATGTAAAGTTTGGAAGCGCCGCAGTACTTCGCGCGCTCTTCGAGCCCGTCCAGCTCGTTGCCCTGTCCGACGTCGATGCAGACGCAGATGACGTCGTAATCATAATTCTCTTTCAGCCACGGGATCAGGACCGTTGTGTCCAGTCCTCCGGAATATGCCAAAACAACTTTTTCTTTCATTACCCTTCTCCTTCCGATATGGTCGTATCGATCAGTATACTATGTAAGCCGGCAGCGCGGCCGGTCTTTTTCGTGCTTTCCCACTATACAACGAAAGAAAAGAAATGTCAAGCGCAAAAATGAATTTTTATAAATTTATTCGCAGAAATATTCATTACGGTCTCCGGGGTCCGAAATATCCGCTTCTTGCCGATTCGGGCGGGATGTGATATTATAAAAACACATCGATTTATTCACGCAGACGGGGCGTGAAGGGGAGAGCAAAAGATGAACTGGAAAAGGGAAATGGCGCGGGGGATGCGCAACGGCCTTCCGATCGGACTCGGCTATGTGCCGGTGGCGTTTACGTTCGGATTCATCGCCGTGTCCGGCGGCCTGCCGGTGTGGGCGGCCTGTCTGATCTCGCTGACGAACCTGACGAGCGCGGGACAGTTCGCGGGGACCAATCTGATCCTGCAGGGCGGCGGCTATCTGGAGATCGCCCTGACGACCTTTATGATCAATATCCGATATATGCTGATGTCGCTGTCGCTGACGCAGCGGCTGGCGGAAGGGACGGGCACCTTAAAACGCATGATCTTCGGTTTCGGCGTCACGGATGAGACGTTTGTCGTCGCTTCCCTGCACAAGGGGACCCTGTACGCGTCCTACCTGTTCGGCCTGATCATCCCGCCGATCGCGGGCTGGAACATCGGAACGCTCCTGGGAGCGAGTATTTCGATGCTGCTTCCCGAGGCGCTCCAGAGCGCGATGGGGATCGCGCTTTACGGCATGTTCATCGCGCTGATCGTACCTGCGGCAAGGGATTCGTTCCATGTTTTTGCGATCGTGCTCATCGCGGTCGCGGTAAACTGCGCGATCATGTATATTCCGGTGTTTTCTTTCATCTCTTCGGGGTTCCGCATTATCCTGGCGACGGTCCTGGGAGCCGGGATCGGGGCGGCGCTGTTCCCGAGGGATGAGAAGAAAGCGGAGACCGAAACGGAAGAAGGAGGTGGGGACTGATGGCTGCAATGGATATGAAACGCGTCGTGATCTGCATTTTCATCATGGCCGCGGTAACGTACATCCCGCGCGTGCTGCCTCTTACCGTTTTCCGGCGGCAGATCAAATCGCGCTATATTCGGTCATTTCTGGATTATACGCCCTATGCGGTCCTGGGGGCGATGACGTTCCCGGATGTTTTCTCATCTACGGGGAATCCGGTCTCGGCCCTGATCGGGACGGCGGTGGCGCTGGTCCTCAGTTACCGCCGGAAGGGACTGGTGACGGTGGCCTGCTCGGCGATCGTGGCGGTCTATCTTGCGGAACTGCTGCTGTAAAAGAAATACGGACACATATAAACGGGACGGGCGGTTTGGGCCGGTCCGTCTCCCACACAGAAAGGAATCGGAATGAAGGTATTAAAAGGAGCCGAGGTATCGGCAAAACTTAAGGAAGAGACCGAGAAGCTGACTGCCGGTCTGAACGGGCATGTGCCGGTCGCGGCGATCGTCCGCGTGGGGGAACGCGCGGATGACCTCTCGTACGAGAGGAACGCCATGAAGAAGATCGCGGCGTTCGGCATGGAGGCGCGGTCCTACGCGTTCCCGGAAGACATTTCCGAGGAAGATTTTAAGCGTGAGTTCGGGAAGATCAACAACGACGACGCGATCGACGGGATCCTGCTGTTCCTTCCACTCCCGAAACAGATCGGCGGCCGCCTGGCGGAAACGCTGATCCGCCCGGAAAAGGACATCGACGGGATCAGCCCGATCAACGCGGCGAAGATCTTTGCCGGCGAGGCCGACGGATTTGCGCCGTGCACGGCGGAAGCCGTCATTGAGGTCCTGCGGGCGAATGAGATCCCCATGACCGGCGCGCGCGCGGTGGTAGTCGGCCGCAGCATGGTGGTCGGCCGCCCGCTTTCGATGCTGCTCCTTAAGGAGAACGCGACGGTCACGGTCTGCCACACGCGGACGAAAGATCTGAAGGCTGTCTGCCGCGAGGCGGACATTCTGATCGCCGCCGCGGGAAAAGCGGGCATGATCACGGAAGAGCACGTCGCGGACGGAGCGGTCGTCATCGACGTCGGGATCAACGTGGATGAAAACGGAAAACTCTGCGGCGACGTGAAATGGGAAGGTCTGGAAAACGCCGCCTCGGCCGCAACGCCGGTGCCCGGCGGAGTCGGCGCGGTGACGACGGCGGTACTTGCAAAACACCTTGCGCTGGCTGCAAAACGGCGCAGAGGATAAGGGCACGGGAATAGAAACCTCCCGGAGATGGAATACTAACGTTAATTCATCTCCGAGGAGGTTTTTTATATGTGGGGTATCTTTGCTGCGCTGATCTCCGGGGCGCTTATGAGCCTGCAGGGCGTATTTAATACGGAGATCACCAAACAGAGCAGCATCTGGGCCGCGGCCGGATGGGTGCAGCTCACCGCGTTTCTGACCTGCGTGGTCCTGTATTTTTCCACGGGCTGCGGCGAGATCTGGGGTATGTTCTCCGCCGGTCACCGGTATATGCTGCTCGGCGGCGTGATGGGCGCGTTCATCACCTGGACGGTCATTAAGAGCATGGACAGCCTCGGACCGGCGAAAGCGACGCTGCTGATCGTCGTGACGCAGATCCTTGTGTCGTATATCGTCGAGGTCTTCGGCATGTTCGGCGTCGATAAGACCGGGTTTGAATGGAAGAAACTGATCGGCGCGGCGGTCGCGATCGCGGGGATCGTTATATTCAGATGGCAGGGATGAGGCCGCGGATAAATATGGAAAGTTTTTAAATTTCATCTTGTTTTTACCGTCATGTTCCGATAGAATAGAGAGTGGCAGAACAATATCTTCTGGAGAACGGTTCCGGGAGGTATGAATATGTTGAAAAAATACTGGAAAATCGCGGCGGCTGTGGCGTTCTTTATCGTAGCCGGGTTTTGTTATGCGGCTTTTGGACCCGGCGGAGAGGCCGAACGGCTCCCGGAGCGGGGACCGGCGGCTGCGAGCGGGCCTTCGGAAGCCGGAAGCGAGGCGGAAGAGACCGCGGAATGTTACGTCCATGTCTGCGGCGAGGTCAGGGCTCCGGGGGTCTATCTGCTCCCCGAGGGCAGCAGGATCTTTGAAGCGGTGGAGGCGGCGGGCGGCTTTACCGAGGAGGCGTCGGAGAGTTCCCTGAATCTGGCGGCGGTGATCGCCGACGGCATGAAGATCACGGTCCCGGGACAGGAGGAAGTCCGAAACAGGTCGGAGAACGGCGGATCCGGCGGCCTGGTGAACCTCAACACATCCGCGAAGGATGAGCTCATGACGCTGCCGGGGATCGGAGCGTCCAGGGCGGACGACATCATCCGCTACCGCGAGCGGTCCGGCGGGTTCGGATCCGCCGAAGAGCTCATGAACGTTCCGGGCATCAAAAATGCCGTTTTCGAGAAGATAAAAGACCGGATCACGGTCTGAGCAGGAGGATAAGATGGCAAGGGTTTTGGTAGTCGACGACGAAAGATTAATCGTAAAAGGCATCCGCTTCAGCCTGGAACAGGACGGCATGGAAGTGGACTGCGCATATGACGGAAACGAAGCGATCGAAAAGGCAAAGCAGACGGAGTACGACGTCGTGCTGCTCGACGTGATGCTGCCGGAGCACGACGGACTGGAAGTCTGTCAGGCGATCCGGGAATTCTCGGAGATGCCGATCATCATGCTGACCGCCAAGGGCAGCGACATGGATAAGATCCTGGGCCTCGAATACGGAGCGGACGACTATATCACGAAACCGTTCAACATCCTTGAGGTCAAGGCGAGGATCAAGGCGATCATGCGCAGAAACGCACGCAAGACAGGCCACGGCGGCGGCGCGGCCAGCGGCCCGGTCGTCTGCGGGGACTTAAAGATCGACCGGGAAGGACGCCGGGTGTTCATCCATGAGCGGGAGGTCAACCTGACCGCGAAGGAATTCGACCTGCTCGAGCTGCTTGCGACGAATCCGAATAAAGTATACAGCCGTGAAGCGCTGCTTACCTATGTCTGGGGAAATAAGGCCGCGGACAGCGGAGACGTCCGCACGGTGGACGTCCATGTCCGGAGGCTCCGCGAAAAGATCGAGCCCAGCCCCAGCGACCCCAAATATGTACATACGAAATGGGGGGTAGGGTACTACTTCCGCGCTCAGCAATGAGCCGGGCAGAAGCGGACAAGGAGGAAATTGCCCATGCTTGCATGAGGGCAATTTCAGAGTTGGACGGTTTTATCGGGCAAATGCCCGCGATCGAGCGTCCGCGAAGCGGAGGCGAGATCTGCCCGGCGGACACCGGGAGCCAATAGGAGGTCGAGCGTCCGCAAAGCGGAGGCGAGATCGACCCGGCGAATACAGCCATCTCAATACGGACATCATGAAAGGAAATCGCAATGCTTGCAGTCACGATCCGCCCCGCCACCCCATCCGACCTCGACGCGATCACGGAAGTCGAGGCGGTTTGCTTTCCGCCCGCGGAAGCGGCTTCCCGCGCTTCGTTTAGGGACCGCCTTGCCGCCTTCCCCGAGTGCTTTTTTGTGGCGGAGTACGAAGGAAACATAATCGGTTTTATCAACGGGTGTGCGACAGACGAGCGGACGATCCGGGACGTGATGTTTGAGGACAGTTCTCTCCATGTGCCGGACGGCCGCTACCAGAGCATCTTCGGGCTCGACGTTCTCCCGGAGTACCGCAGGCAGGGGATAGCCGCGCGGCTGATGGAGCGCATGATCGCGGACGCGAAAGAAAAAGGAAGAAAAGGTCTGATCCTGACCTGTAAGGATCATAAGATCCGTTACTACGAGAAATTCGGGTATCGGAATCTCGGACTTTCCGCCTCCGTTCACGGCGGCGCGGTCTGGTATGATATGATCCTGGAGTTTACATAATATGAAAATAACGATAATCGCGGTCGGAAAGCTGAAAGAGAAGTTCTATCAGGACGCGGTTTCCGAGTTCTCCAAACGCCTGAGCCGTTACTGCAGGCTCGAGATCATCCAGGTGGCGGATGAAAAGACGCCGGACGGCGCGGGCGCGGCGCTGGAGAAACAGATCAGGGAAAAAGAGGGGGAGCGGATCCTGTCGCAGATCCGCGACGGGAGCTATGTGATCGCGCTGGCGATCGACGGCGAAGCCCCGGATTCCCTGGAACTGGCGTCAAAGATCGAGAAATGGGGGCTTTCGGGGATCAGCTCGCTTACGTTTGTCATCGGCGGCTCCCTGGGCCTCTCGGATGCGGTCCTGAAACGGGCGGACCACAAACTGAGCTTTTCCCGCATGACATTCCCGCATCAGCTTATGCGGGTCATTCTTTTGGAACAGATATATCGCAGTTACCGGATCATACAGGGGGAACCCTATCATAAATAACCTGGCAGCAGAAGAAAAGAGGAATACGACATTGGAAGAAAAAACGATAAAAATAGCGCTTCTCGGAGCCGGAACCGTCGGGAGCGGCGTCTACGCGCTCTCCGAAATGCTGAAAGACGAGATGCCCAAGAAATCCGGCGCGAAGCTTGAGATCAAGAAGATCCTCGTGCGGGACACGAAAAAGGAACGCGAGGGGATCCCGCGTAAGATCCTGACGGCCGACTGGGCCGAGATCCGGGACGACGATGAGATCAAACTCGTGGTCGAAGTCATGGGCGGGATCGAACCGGCCCGCACCTTTATCACGGAAGCGCTCAAAGCCGGGAAACAGGTGATCACGGCAAATAAGGACCTGCTGGCGGAATACGGGCAGGAACTTTTGACGCTGGCCGAACAGTGCAGCTGCGACCTGCATTTTGAAGCGGCGGTCGGCGGCGCGATCCCGATCATCCGCCCGTTAAAGCAGAGCCTGACCGGCTCGGTGCTGACCGAGGTCATGGGCATCGTGAACGGGACGACCAACTATATCCTGACGAAAATGACCGAGGACGGAATGGACTATTCGGAGGCGCTGGAGCAGGCGCAGAAGCTCGGCTACGCGGAACCGGATCCGACGGCCGACGTCGAGGGCTACGACGCGGCCAGAAAGATCGCGATCATGGCGTCGCTCGCGTTCAACTCGAAGGTCACGTTTGCCGACGTTTACACCGAAGGCATCACAAAGATCACGCAGCGCGACATCCAGTACGCGAAGGAGTTCGGCTATGTGATCAAACTGCTCGGCGTCGCGAAGCTGCGCGACGGCCGGATCGAAGTCAAGGTCCATCCGATGCTGATCCCGGACAGCCATCCGCTGGCTGCCGTCCGCGATTCGTTCAACGCGGTATTCGTCCACGGAGAAGCCTGCGACGACGCGATGTTTATGGGGCGCGGCGCGGGGAAAATGCCGACGGCGAGCGCGGTCATGGGCGATATCATCGCGATCATGCGCAATATCCTGCACGACAACTGCGGCTGGAACGGCGGCGTCGCATACAAGAATATCCCGGTGAAACCGGTCGAGGAAACAGAAAGCAGATATTACCTGCGCCTTAAAATGGAGGACAAGCCGGGTGCGCTGGCCCATCTGGCGGGGATACTCGGAGGAAACGACGTCAGCATCGCCCAGATGGTCCAGAAACGGAGATACAACGGTATCGCGGAACTTGTTATCATCACGGATTCCGTCCGGGAACGGCATTTCGACGACGCTTTGCTGGCCGTGAAGGAAATGTCCGTCCTGAAAGAAGTATCGAGCGTGATCCGTGTTTACGAGGGGTGACAAAAGATGAAAACTGTGATCATAGGGATCGCGGGAGGAACGGGATCGGGAAAGTCGACCTTTACCAACAGGCTGAAGGAAGAGTTTGGCGGAGACGTGACGGTCCTGTACCATGACAATTACTATCGCGTGCAGGACGGGGTCCCGTTCGAGGTGCGCAAGAAGGTAAACTATGATCATCCGGATGCTTTTGAGACGGAACTTCTCCTGAAACAGCTGGAGGAACTGAAAGAGGGAAAAACCGTCCTCTGTCCGGTCTACGACTATTCGCAGCATAACCGCTCCAAAGAAGTGACCGTGGTGGAGCCGAAGAAGGTCATTCTGGTGGAAGGGATCCTGGTCCTGGCGGATCCGAGACTTCGCGACCTGTTCGACGTAAAGATCTATGTGGAGGCGGACGCCGACGAGCGCATCTTGCGGCGCGTGATCCGCGACGTCAAGGAACGGGGACGCGATATCGAGGGCGTGGTGGACCAATACCTGACGACGGTAAAACCCATGCATTATCTGTATGTGGAACCGACCAGGACCACGGCCGATCTGGTGATCAACAGCGGCCGGAATCCGGTCGCGTTCGAGATCGTGCGCGATTACATACGCGGAATTTTAAAGGAAGACGAGTGACGGTCAGATCCGGACGCTTTCAAACAGGGCGTCGACCGTTTCCCTGTATTCGGCCAGTCGGGTCGATTTTTTGAGTTTCTTTTCGAGCTTCCCGGCGTCCGGGAACCGGATGATCATATACGCCCACACTTCCTTCATTTTGGCAAGGACCTGGCGGTCGCCCGAAAGGAAACCGCAGTATTCTTCAAGAAGACGGTCATGAAATTTTTTTAATTTTGCATAACGAACTTTTTCATTGTCTGCATCCCGGCCGGAAGACTGCGTGAGCCGCTCGGCCAGCCCGGGATCGTACAGGAGCCCGCGGCCCAGCATGACGGTATCCACCGAGGGGAACCTCTCGCGGAACCGGTCCATCGCGGATACCGAAAAGATATCGCCGTTGTAGACCAGCGGATTGCGGCTCTCCGCGAGCGCCGAGGAGAATACGGAAAGATCCGGATGGTTTCGGTACATGTCGGTCTGGATCCTCGGATGGACGATCAGTTCGCTTAACGGGAAACGGTTGTAGATCTCCATCAGGCGCGGCCATTCTTCGGGGGATGTCTTTCCGATCCGGGTCTTGACCGAGATCAGGAGCTTCCCGGATGAGACGGTCTCATCGGAAAAGATACGGTCAAAAAAGCGCTCCAGATCATCCGGGTACGAGAGGAAACCGGCCCCTTTCCCTTTCGGAACGACGGTCGGAGAGGGACAGCCGAGATTCAGGTTGACTTCCGCGTAGCCGTATTCTTCGTGGAACAGTTTCGCCGTGCGGAGAAAAATATCGGCACGGTTGGTGAGGATCTGGGGGACGAGCGGGATGCCCCGGTTGTTTTCGGGCAGGACGTCGCGCCTGCCGTGCGCGCCCAGACCTTTTTCCGCGCCGGGCGAGACAAACGGCGTAAAATATTTATCGATTCCCGGATAAACCTCGTGGTGGACGTTCCGGAACAGAAAGCCGGTCACGCCCTCCATCGGAGCAAAATACAGATTCATGTTTTTCATCCTGTGAGACTGTTTTTTGACTGACACGGTACAGTGTACCACAGATCGCGGGCGGTGTCACGGAATAAAGGAGGTTTTTATGGAAAAAAAGTATGACGTAACGGCTCTCGGCGAGCTTTTGATCGACTTTACCGAGAACGGGACCAGCAGTCAGGGGAACCCGATTTTAGAGGCCAACCCGGGCGGAGCGCCGTGCAACGTGCTGGCGATGCTGGCGAAGCTCGGGAAGAAGCCAGCTTTCATCGGAAAAGTCGGCGACGATCAGTTCGGCCATATGTTAAAGGAAACGATCGACGCGGCCGGCATCGATTCCGGAAATCTGATCCTTGATCGGGATGTACATACGACGCTGGCGTTCGTCCATACGTTCCCAGGCGGGGACCGCGACTTTTCGTTTTACCGCAACCCCGGCGCGGATATGATGCTGCGAAAGGACGAGATCCAGGAAGAGCGGATCAGAGCCTCGAAGATCTTCCATTTCGGGACGCTTTCATCGACGCACGAGGGCGTGCGCGAGGCGACGCACCATGCGGTCCGCTTGGCGAAGGGATCCGGCGCACTGATCTCGTTTGACCCGAACCTGCGCGAGCCGCTGTGGGCCAGCCTTGACGACGCGAAAAAAGCGATCGAGTACGGATTTGAACACTGCGACATCCTTAAAATATCGGACAACGAGCTGACCTTTATGACGGGAGAGACCGACTATGACAAGGCGGCGCGGATGATAAAGGAAAAATACGGGATCCCGCTGCTCTTTGCCACGCTGGGCAAGAACGGCAGCATGGCGTACTACAAAGACCTCTGCGTGTCTGTCGGACCGTTCCTTCAGGAGAACACGATCGAAACGACCGGGGCCGGCGACACCTTCACCGGCTGCGTGCTGAACGCCGTTCTCGATATGGGGATCGAGGACCTGACGGAGGAGAAACTTTCCGCCATGCTCACGTTCGCGAACGCGGGCGCGTCCCTGATCACGACCAGACGCGGAGCGCTCAAGGTCATGCCGGAGCGCGGCGAGATCGAAGCGCTGATCGCGCAGAGAAGTTAAACAGGCGGAGAACAGGGCGCGCGGACAAAGCGGAAGTGCGGCGAAACCGAGGCTGACGGACAAAAGGAAAGGGGACCCTGCGTTGGGAAAGATCACATATACTCCGATGCTGAAACGGTATATCGGGAAATTTGCGCTCAGGATCGCGATCTTTCTGGCGATCCTCGCCCTTTACCTGAAGGACAAGGAACGCCTCTGGGCCTTTGCGACGCAGCCGGTCCGGCTCGGGATCACGCCGCTCCATGTGCTCTGGTTCCTGTTCATGCTTATGATGATCCGGCACCTGATCCCGAGCAGCAAGCGCACCATGGCGCTTTTAAAAGCCGAAGAGACGCGGTATGATGGGGAGACGGACTACTCGGAGCTGGAGCTGTACCGCTTCGTGCGCCTGCAGAATATCCGGGCGTGGCAGGTCATGCTCCTGTGGCTCTCGGTGAATGCGGTTTTCGGGCTCCTCTACCTGATGAAGATCATGGATGACGCGGATCTCATTATGCTGTCCGTGTTTTACTTCCTCTGCGACTACATCTGCATCCTGGTCTTCTGTCCGTTCCAGTCGTGGTTCATGAAGAACCGGTGCTGCATCAACTGCCGCATTTTCGACTGGGGACATTTTATGATGTTTACTCCGATGCTCTTCATCCGCAACTTTTTCAGCTGGAGCCTGTTCTTTACCGCGCTGGTGGTCCTGATCCGCTGGGAGCTCGTTTACGCGGGCCATCCGGAGCGCTTCTGGAGCGGCTCGAACCGCGCGATCCAATGCGCGAACTGCAGGGACAAAACGTGTCAGATCAAAAGAAAAACGGCAAGACTGCTCGGTATGAAGGAAACTCCGTGAGAGCCCCTTCCTCCGCATACGACCGTTATGGGATCCGAAAGGATCCCTTTTTTTGTGCCGCTGTCATAAACCCGGCCGCCCGTCATATATTGAGGTAAGGAGCGTGAGGGACATGCAGGCGGACGATCTGAAAAAACTTCTGGAGCAGGAAGCGCCCGACTGGGAGCGGATCCGTGAGATCCGCATCCGGGCGGGGCGGCCGGTAACGCTGGTATCAGACGGGTGCGAGACCGTGCTGGCGGACCGCGGGCAGAAGCGGACCGGGGATACGGCGGTCGCCGACGGACGCCTGATCCGGGAGATCCTGGAGATCGTCTCGAAACATTCCCTTTACGCGTTTGAGGACGAGATCCGGCAGGGCTTTCTCACGATCGAGGGAGGCCACCGGGTCGGGATCTGCGGGAAAGCGGTCCTTTCGGGGGACGGCGCGCTGCGCACGATCAAAGACGTTTCGAGCCTGAATATCCGGCTGGCCCGGGAGAGAAAGGGATGCGCGGACGGCGTGATCCGATACCTGTACGGCGCGGACAAAACGGTCTGCAGCACGCTGATCCTGTCGCCGCCGGGAGCGGGGAAAACCACGCTCTTGCGGGATCTGGTACGGCAGATATCCGACGGGAACCGGTTCGGCGACGGCGTCCCGGTCGCGGTGGTGGACGAGCGGTCGGAGATCGCGGCCTGCTTTCAGGGGACGCCCCAGTGCGACCTCGGCAGCCGGACGGATGTGATGGACGCCTGTCCGAAAACAGAGGGCATGTACATGATGATCCGGTCCATGTCGCCCCGGGTGCTGGCGGCCGACGAGATCGGGACCGCCGAGGACCTGAAAGCGCTGCGCTTCGTTATGAACTGCGGCTGCCGGATCATTGCGACCGCGCACGCGGACTCGTTCGGGGATCTGGAGCGCAGGCCGTTTTTCGCGGAGATGGTAAAGGAAAAACTGTTTTCCCGCTATGTGGTGCTGTCAAAGTTCCCCAGACCGGGAACAACGGTGTGCGTCTGCGGCGCGGACGGAAAGGCGGTACAGCCATGAAATACGTCGGGATCCTGCTGATGTCCGGCGCGCTGATCGCGGGCGGTTTTCTGGCGGCGGAGCGCCTGCGCGAACGCCTGCGGATCCTTCAGCAGTTCAGACAAATCGCGCTCTGCCTGAAAGGCCAGATCCTCTATTCCAACGCGACGCTCCCGGAGGCGCTGGGCGAGGCGGGAGCGCGGTTCTCGGAAGGACGGAGCGGGACGGCGCGGGAGCCGGGAGAACTGCTCCTGCGGGTCCGGGACCGTCTTAAACAGGAGAGCGGCAGGCCGTTCTCCGAGGTGTGGGAGGAGGAACTTGCCCGCTTACCTGAGGATCTTCCGCTCGAAAAACAGGACAGGCAGGCGCTTTCGGCACTGGGGAGCCAGCTGGGATACGCGGACCGCGCGATGCAGGAGCGGACGATCCTGCTCTACCTGGAACAGACGGAGGACTCGATCCGGGATCTGAAAGGCGAACTGGACGGACGGACCAAACTGTGCCGCTGCATGGGGATGGCCGCGGGATTATTTCTGATGGTGGTGATGGCATGAGCGTAAATCTGATTTTCAGGATCGCGGCGGTGGGGATCCTTGTTTCCGTGATCTGTCAGGTACTCAAACACAGCGGCCGCGAGGACCAGGCGTTTTTGACCAGTCTGGCGGGGCTCGTCCTGGTGCTGTTCTGGATCGTTCCTTATATCTACGACCTGTTCGACACGATCAAAAATCTGTTCGCTCTGTAGGGGAGGTGCCGGAAATGACGATCATTCAGGTGGCCGTGCTCGGGATCACGGCGGTCGCGCTCGCGGCGCAGTTAAAACCGCTGCGGCCGGAATACTCGGTCTATCTGATCCTGGCCGCCGGTCTTACCGTCGGGTTCCTCGGGATCTCGCGTCTGCAGCTGATCCTTGACACGGCGGAACAGATCGGAGCGTACATAAAAGTGAAAAACATCTATCTCGGGACGCTCCTAAAGATGGTCGGGATCACCTACATTGCCGAGTTCGCCTCGGGGATCTGCAAGGACGCCGGATTTTCGGCGCTCGGCACGCAGATCGAGATGTTCGGAAAACTGTCGATCCTGGCGGTCAGCGCGCCGGTCCTGCTGGCCCTTTTGGAGACGCTCCGGGGGTTCCTGGCGTGAACCGGCGGCGGGGCGCGGCGAAAAAAACGGCGGCGGTCCTGGCCGTATGGATCCTGGCTATCCTGGTATGGTTTCCGCAGAAAGCGGCTGCAGAACCGGCGATTAAAACGAAACAGGCGGTGAAACCGGAAACGGAACAGGCGTCGAAAACGCGAACCGCGGCAAAACTGGGAGAGGTGGCGGAACCGACAGCGGCGGGATCGGGCGCGGCAATGGAGGCGGAGTTTACCACGGACGATTTTGACGCCGGGGAGATCCAGAGGTTTTTGGACGGGCTTTCCGAGGGATACGGGACCGGTCTCACGTTCCGCGGCGTCATGCGGGAGATCGCGGACGGAAATCTGGAAGCGGTCATGGGACAGGCCGTTTCCGGGCTCGGCTCGGTTCTGTTTCGGGAGATCCGCGGAAACGGCGCGCTCATGGGGCAGATCGTTATTCTGGCCGTGATCGGCGCGGTCTTTTCCAACTTCTCCGGGATCTTCGGCTCCGGGCACGTTTCCGAGACCGGTTTTTATGTGGTCTTTCTGCTGATCATGACTTTCCTGGCGGCCAGCTTTTACGCCAGCGTGAACGTGGCGGACCGCGTATCCGGCGAACTTACCGGCTTTATGCGCGTGCTGCTCCCGGCGTATTTTCTGGCGGCGGCGATGGCGGGCGGCGTGCTGACCTCCTCGGCCGTCTGCGGCTTTACCCTGGCGGCGATCGGCGCGGTGCAGGCGGTGCTTTCGGGGTTCCTGATTCCGCTCATGCGCGTGTATATGATGCTGGCGCTGGCCGGGAACCTTTACCGGGAGGACACGGTCTCCCGCCTTACGGAACTGATGCGCCAGACGATGCTCTGGATCATGCGGACCATGTTCGGGGTGATCGTCGGGTTCCACCTGATACAGGGGCTGGTCCTTCCGCAGGCCGATGCCCTGCGGAACGCGTCCGCGATGCGTCTGGCCCAGATGATACCCGGGGTCGGCGCGGGAGCCGGAGCCGTCTCGCAGATCGTGATGGGATCGGGGATCCTGGTCAAAAATACGGCCGGAGCCGCGGCGGTCGTCATCCTGCTCCTGATGGCGGCGGTGCCGATGCTCAAGCTTCTGGTCCTTACGGTCCTGTATTACATTGCGGCGGCGGTGATGCAGCCGGTCTGCGACCGGCGTCTGGTCGCCTGCGTTTCCGAGGCGGCGCAGGGTCACGCGATGCTCCTTAAGCTGGTCGGGTACTCTCTGGCGCTGTTTTCGGTGACGGTCGCGATCCTCTGCGTGTCCACAAACGCGGCGTGGTACGCGGGATAGGAGGCGGATCGATTTGAGCGGTCTGTACGGCTGGGTCCGCAGCATGGTTTTTTATCTGATCCTGATGACGATGATCCTGAACCTGCTGCCGGACAAAAAGTACGAAAAATATCTGCGCCTTTACACCGGAACGGTCTTCATCCTGCTGGTCTTCGGACCGTTCGCGGATCTGACGGGACTGGAGGAGCGGGTCGCCGGGGCGTTTGAGCGCATTACGTTTCAGAACGACGTGCGGCTTTTGAGAGAAGAGCTGGACGGAGCGGACGAAAAGCGCGCCGAAAAGATGCTGTCCGGCTACCGCGAGGCGGTGGAGCTCGATACGGCGGCGATGGCGGAGAGCGCGGGGCTCCGGTGCCTCGACGCGCGCGCCGAGCTGAACGGGGATCCCGGGAACGAAAACTTCGGCGCTCTGGAGAAGCTGGAACTGGACCTGGCCCCGGACGGAACGGGGGCCGGAAACGACCGGGAGCTGCGGATCGCGGCGAACCGCAGGATCGCAGAACTGAAAACGAAAATAGGAGAGTATTATGGACTGGAGGAAGGAAAAATTACGATCCGCCTTGAAACTGAATAAGGAAAGACTGATTTTTCTGTTCTGCGCGGGTCTGATCCTGTTCATACTTGCGGCGCCCGGCGGCCGGAAGGAAAACGGGGAGGACTTTACCGCGCCCGATGACGGTGCGGACAGCGTTCCCGCGGCTTTGGTGACGGCGGCGCAGTCCGACACCTACGAAAAAATACTGGAGGAGCGCGTCCGCGCGATCCTTTCCGGGGTGGAGGGAGTCGGCAAGGTGGACGTGATGGTAATGTTAAAGTCCTCGGAGGAACGGATCTTCCGCGTCGACCGCGACTCGTCGACGACCTGGAACGAGGGCGCGGAGGGCGGAGAAAACAGCCGCCTCACCACGCAGCAGGAGATCGCGGAGAGCACGGTGCTCGAGGGAAACGGGACTTCCCCGATCGTCGAAAAGGAACTGATGCCCGAGATATCCGGCATCGTGATCAGCGCGGACGGAGGCGGAAGCGCGGTCGTGAGAGCGGAAATTTCCGGGGCGATGGAAGCATTATTCGGCCTGCCCTCACATAAGATAAAAGTATTAAAGAGGATAAAAGAAGGAGCATGAGAAATGAAAAGGATATTCAGGAGAAACCAGGTGATCATCACGACACTGGCGATCATGATCGCGGCGGCCGGTTATCTGAACTATACGTCGCGGCAGGAGACAGCCGGAACGGAGGTCTACGAGGCGGGTATGATGGAGATCTCCGACGAGGACATTCTGGCGGAAAATCAGGCTCAGCCCGAAGCGGACAACGGGCAGCTTGAGGAAGTGGCAAGCTGGGATGGGGACGGCGAAGAGACCTACGGCGACGGGACCGGGGAAAATTTCGACGGGACGGCTATGGCCGGAATCGAAAATCCCGGCGAGGCGGTCCTCACCAACGGGACCAGCGTCTCCGAGTACATAGCCGGAGTCCAGCTCGACCGTGAGCAGATCCGCGCCAAAAACAAGGAAACGCTGATGGAGCTCATAAACAGCGACCGGATCGCCGACGCAGACAAACAGGCCGCGATCCAGAATATGATCATGCTGACCGAAATCGCCGAGAAGGAAAACGCGGCGGAGACGCTCCTTAAGGCCAAGGGCTTTGTCGATCCGATCGTATCGATCACCGATAACCAGGTCGATGTGGTCGTGAACGCGACGTCCATTACCGATCAGGAACGCGCCCAGATCGAGGACATCGTGAAGCGCAAGACCGAGACCGCGGCGGAGGGGATCGTGATCACGCTGATGGATCTCGAGGAGTAGGAACGGACGCCTGTATTTTAATGCCGACAGCAGAGTTTTTGTGGAAATATTCCGAAAACTGTGCTATACTGATCCCAGGATTCGGTTCGGAGACATGCCGGACCGGCGGGAGGAGGCTGGCTTATTATGAAAGATCTGGAAAACAGGAAATACGTCAAACTCGGAATTACCGGCGTGGCCGTGATCGCGGTCAGCCTTCTGATCTTTTTCATACTGTATAAAATAAAGGATGTCTGTGGCGGCCTGCAGGCGGTCGCCACGATCCTGACCCCGTTCCTCTACGGAGCCGTGATCGCATACATCCTCGCGCCGGTCTGCAACAGGCTGGAGAACCTTCTGACAAAGCTGTTCCCCCGGGGAAAGAAGGGGATGTTTGCGGGACTGTCCATCGTGCTGTCCCTGCTGCTCGCACTTTTCCTGGTCTGGGTGCTTGTCATGCTGGTATTCCCGCAGGTCTGGAGCAGCATCGTTTCGATCGCGAACGCGATCCCCGGACAGCTGGCGGCGGCAAATACGGGGCTTCATAACCTTCTGGAGAGCGAGCCGCAGCTGCAGACTTACTGGGACGATTTTTCCGCCCGCACGACGGCGGAGATCACCCAGTGGCTCAAGACCGGGCTGCTGCCGACCGTGGGCACCATGGTGAGCGAGCTGGGTTCCCAGCTTGCGGTGTTCGTCGGCATCGTAAAGAACCTGTTTTTAGGGATCCTGATCTCGATTTACTTCCTGGCCAGCCGGAAACAGTTCGCCGCACAGGCGAAACTTCTGTTAAACGGGATCTTTTCGCGCTACTGGTCGGAACTGATCGAGGAGGAAGTCCGCTACGCCGACCGGATGTTTAACGGCTTTCTGATGGGCAAGCTCCTGGATTCCGCCATCATCGGCGTGATCTGCTTCGCGGGCACCACCCTGATGGGCATCCGTTCCGCGGCGCTGGTCAGCGTGATCGTGGGCGTGACGAACATCATCCCGTTCTTCGGTCCCTTTATCGGAGCGGTCCCCTGCGCGCTGCTTCTGTTCCTGGAGAATCCGGTGCACTGCATCTATTTCCTGATCTTTGTCGTGGTCCTTCAGCAGTTGGACGGCAACGTCATCGGCCCGAAGATCCTGGGAAATTCCACCGGCCTTTCGAGCTTCTGGGTCCTGTTTTCGATCCTGCTGTTCGGCGGGCTCTGGGGGATCGTGGGCATGATCGTCGGCGTTCCGCTGTTTGCGGTCATTTACGACATTATCCGCCGGATGACGTATTTCGGTCTGAACCGGCACGGCCGCGAAGAGCTGATCGGAGAATACAACGATAAATTTCACCCGGACAGGAGCTAAGCGCTCCTCTCCGGGCTTTTTTCATGCTTTCCAGAGAATATCGCGGTTGACCGTCCGGTAGAACAGTTCCCGCACTCTCGAAGGTTCTTTTGTCTGTCCCAGGATCCACATGAGCTTCGTCACGGTGGCTTCCAGCGTCATATCGTAGGCCTCGATCAGACCGAGGTCGTTCTTGATCCTGTGTCCGACCTCATAAACGGCCATATTGCTTCCTTCCTGCGTGACCTGCGTCGTCATGACGACGGTCTTTCCGCGCGCGATCCAGTTTTCGACCGCGCGGTAAAAATCGCAGTCGTCGTAGGTCGGGAGCCCGCCCACGCCGAAGGACTCGATCACGACGGCGTCGTAATGTTCCGCCATGTAATCCAGCAGGCCGGAATCCAGCGACGGGATCAGCTTAAGGAGCGCCACCCGGCTGTCCAGCTCATGGAAAAACCGGACGCTCTCGCGGTCCTGCCACTTGTCGTCGATGTAAAAAAGGATCTGCTCGTCCTGGATGACGGCGATGCACGGGAAATTGATGCTGGAAAACGCGTTGTAGCTCTTGGAGCGCTCCTTTTTCCCGCGCGTCCCGGCGATCACCTTCCCGTCGAAGACGATATTGACGCCGTGCGCCCGGTCGCAGGCCGCGAAGCGCAGGCTGTCGAGCAGGTTCGTCCGGGCGTCGGTCACGTCGAGGTCGATCGGCTTCTGTGCGCCGGTGATGACGACGGGTTTGGCGGAGTGCTGGATCAGATACGAGAGAGCCGCGGCCGTGTAGGCCATGGTGTCCGTGCCGTGGCAGACGACGAATCCGTCGTAATCGTCATAATGTTCTTCGATCGTTTTTGAGAGCATCAGCCAGTGTTTCGGATGCATGTTGGTGCTGTCGATGTTGAGCACCTGTACCGTATCGACTTCGCAGAACGATTTCGCCGCCGGCACATAGGCCAGAAGCTCATCGCCGGTCAGAAGAGGCGTGAGACCGTTTTCGCCGCGCCTGCAGGCGATCGTCCCGCCGGTCCCGAGCATCAGGATATGTTTCATTTGAATTTCCCCCTTATTATCCTTCGATGGTCCACAATACCTGATTTCATATTATCATAACTTCGGGGCCCGTTCAACAGAAAAGCCTATGCAAAATACTAAATCTGTGATATGATACAGGTATCAAATCGGAATGCAGGAGGTGATTATTGTGGCAGCGGAAACAGAGAGAAGCAGTCATAAAGTGTATGAGAAAGATAAAATCGGTGAAGTGCAGATCGCTGATGAAGTCGTGGCAATCATTGCCGGTCTTGCAGCAACGGAAGTGGACGGCGTCGATTCGATGGCCGGAAACATCACCAACGAGCTGGTCGGAAAGCTGGGGATGAAAAATCTTTCCAAGGGCGTGAAGGTGGACGTGTCCGAGGATCACGTCTCGGTCGGCCTGTCGCTGAATCTGAAATACGGATACAGCATCCCGCAGGTCTGCGAGACCGTACAGGAGAAGGTAAAGAACGCGATCGAAAATATGACGGGTCTGAGCGTTCTGGATGTCAACATCAAGATCGCCGGCGTGAGCGTGGAGAACTAGACGAAAGACGGAGGTATTTATGGCAAAAAGTTCCGACCGCACACAGAGATTGCGGGAACTGAGGGAACACTGTTTTAAGATGCTGTTCTGCCAGGATTTTTATCCGGACGGGGAGAAAGAGGAACAGCTTGAACTATATTTCGGAGCGCCCGCGGAGGACGAGACCGGTGCGGATGGGGAAGACCGGATCATCCATCAGGTCGAGGTGGATGACAAAACAAGAGCTTATCTGGAAGACCGGACGGAAAAGATCATCGCCTGTATCCCGGAGCTGGATATGGCGATCAACGAGGTCGCCGAAGGCTGGAAGACCCGGCGCATGGGAAAGGTCGAACTCACGATCCTGCGGCTGGCCCTGTATGAGATCAAAAAAGACGAAAACATCTCGGAGAAAGTCGCGATCAACGAGGCCGTCGAGCTTGCGAAGAAGTTCGGAGGCGACGATTCGCCGGCTTTCGTGAACGGGATCCTTGCAAAACTGGTCTGAGGTTTCGGAGAGTATGGCGGGAGTTTATTCGGTCACACAGGTAAATTCATATATCAAAAACATGTTTACGCAGGACTTCCTTCTTCGCCGGCTGTCGGTGAAGGGGGAAGTTTCCAACTGTAAATATCACGGCTCGGGCCACATCTATTTTACGCTGAAGGACAGCGGCGGAACGCTGTCGGCGGTCATGTTCGCCGGGCAGCGGCGGGGGCTTAAGTTCCGGCTCGCCGAGGGGCAGCAGGTCGTCGTAAAGGGGACGGTCGACGTCTACGAGCGCGACGGCCGGTATCAGCTCTACGCGTCGGAGATCGAGCTGGACGGACGCGGGGCGCTTTATCTGGAATACGAGAGGCGTCTGCGCGAGTTTGAGGAAATGGGGATGTTCGCGGAGTGCTACAAGCGCCCGATCCCGAAATACGCCCGCACGGTCGGCATCGTGACGGCTCCGACCGGAGCGGCGATCCGCGACATCATGAATATCAGCATGAGAAGGAACCCCTATGTGCAGCTGATCCTGTACCCGGCGCTGGTGCAGGGAGAGAACGCGAAATACAGCATAGCGAGGGGGATCCGGGCGCTTGATTCCATGAAACCGGACGTGATGATCGTCGGGCGCGGCGGCGGATCGATCGAGGACCTCTGGGCCTTTAACGAGGAGGAGGTCGCGCGGGCGATCTTTGCCTGCAGCACCCCGGTGATCTCGGCGGTGGGCCACGAGACGGACACGACGATCGCGGACTATGTGGCGGATCTGCGCGCGCCGACGCCTTCCGCGGCGGCGGAACTTGCGGTCTTCGACTTTGAACGGTTCGAGGCGGACCTTACCGCGATGGAACGGAAGCTGGAGCGGGAGATGCAGGCCGCGGTCCGGACGTCGAGAGACCGTCTGGAACACAGAAAACTGATGCTGGACAGGTATCACCCGCAGCATCGTATCAATGAAAAACGGCAGCGTCTGGCCGATCTGGAGGACGCGCTGAACAGACGGATGGAAGACCGTCTGGCGGAAAACAAAAACCGGCTGGCGGTCCGCAGCGAGCGGCTGTGGGGCCTGTCGCCGCTCAAGAAACTGAGCGGGGGCTACGGCTTTATCACGGACGAAAACGGCAGACGGCTCACATCGGTGCGCCAGGCGCCGCCGCAGACGGCGGTCACCGTCCGGATCTCTGACGGACGGATCCGGGCGCTGGTGACGGAGAACGAGGAGATGACGGTATGGAAGAACGGGAATTGACGGGGCGGACGGATGAGGAACTCGCCGCCATGAACGTCGAAGAATCTTTTTCGGCGATCGACGAGCTGATCGGCAGCCTGGAAAACGGGGAGGGCTCTCTGGAGGAGGCTTTCCGAGACTATGAAGAGGGGATCCGCCTCATAAAGAGCTGCAGCGAGAAGATCGACCGGATCGAGAAGCAGATGATCATCCTCCAGAACGGCGCGGAGGAGGACGAAAATGCCGGCTGATTTTAAGGAAAAGCTGGATCTGGCCGTCGCGGAGACGGAGCGGGTGATCCGCGCATATCTTCCGGCGGAGGAAGGGTTCCAGAAAACGATCTTTGAAGCGATGAATTACAGCGTGCTGGCCGGAGGAAAGCGCCTGCGCCCGCTCCTTATGCGGGAGACGTATCGCCTTTTCGGCGGAAGCGGCGGGGAGATCGAGCCGTTCATGGCGGCGATCGAGATGATCCACACCAGCTCGCTGATCCACGACGATCTGCCCTGCATGGACAACGACGAATTCCGGCGCGGAAAGCCGACGACGTGGAAGGTATACGGCTACGATATGGCCGTGCTGGCCGGAGACGCGCTGATGATCTACGCGTTCGAGACCGCGGCGAAAGCGCTCGCCCTCGGATGCGATCCCGCGCGCTTCGGGCGCGCGGTGGCGATCCTTGCCGAAAAGACGGGGATCTACGGGATGATCGGCGGACAGACGGTCGACGTCGAACTGACCGGGAAACCGATCCCGCAGGACAGGCTTGATTTTATCTACCGCTTAAAGACGGGCGCGCTTTTGGAGGCGTCCATGACGGTCGGCGCGGTGCTGGCGGGAGCGGACGGCGAACAGACGGAGTCGGTGCGGCGCATCGCGGCCGACGTGGGCCTGGCGTTCCAGATCCAGGACGATATCCTCGACGTGACGGGCACGCAGGAGGTCCTCGGAAAGCCGGTCCTCAGCGACGAAAAGAACAGTAAGACGACATATGTGACGCTCGTGGGGCTTGAAAAAGCGCGGGCGGATGTGAAAACACTCTCGGAGCAGGCGATCGCACGCCTTGATTCACTGCCGGGAGAAAAGGAATTTTTGCGGAAGCTGATCGGAATGCTGGTCAACCGCGAAAAATAGCGACGGCGAGGAGCGAAGACCATGCTGTTGGAAAGAATCGAAAAGTCTTCCGACATCAAGAACATCCGTGAGGAGGACTATCCGGCGCTGGCACAGGAGATACGTCAGTTTTTGATAGAGAAGACAAGTCATACGGGGGGCCATCTGGCCTCCAATCTGGGCGTTGTGGAGCTTACGATGGCGCTCCATCTCGCATTTGATCTGCCGAAGGACAAGATCGTCTGGGATGTGGGACACCAGTCGTATACCCACAAGCTCCTTTCGGGCAGGAGAACCGGTTTTGACGAGCTCAGGCAGCTCGGGGGGATCAGCGGATTCCCGAAACGGAAAGAGAGCGATTACGACGCGTTTGACACGGGCCACAGTTCCACCTCGATCTCGGCGGGACTGGGGATCGCCCAGGCAAGGGACATCCTGGGCGAGGACTATTCCGTTATCTCTGTGATCGGGGACGGTTCCATGACCGGCGGGATGGCTTTCGAGGCGTTGAACAACGCGGCCCAGATCGAAAAGAATTTCATCATCGTGCTGAACGACAACGAGATGTCGATCTCGAAAAACGTGGGCGGCATCTCGAAATACCTGAACGGCGTCCGTACCGGCGAGCCGTATCTGAACTTAAAAAGCGGGGTGGAAAAGACTCTGACCGCGATCCCGCTGGTCGGCGAGCGCCTTCATTACCGTCTGCGCCTTTTAAAGAACGGCATCAAGCAGTTCCTGGTCCCGGGCATGCTGTTCGAGGATATGGGGATCACCTACCTCGGTCCGGTGGACGGGCACAACGTAAAGGATATGATACAGGTTTTCCGCGAGGCGAAACGTATTCCGCACGCGGTCCTGGTCCATGTGATCACCAAGAAGGGCAAGGGCTATGCGCCGGCGGAGAAGAACCCGTCCAGATTCCACGGGGTGGAGCCGTTCGACATCGCGACCGGAAAGCCCCTGAACAAAAAGATCTACCCGAGCTATACGGATGTATTTTCAAAGAAGATCTGTGAACTTGCGCACACGGATCCGAAGCTGGTGGCCGTTACCGCGGCCATGTCGGACGGAACGGGCCTTTCCCGATTCGCGAAGGAATTTCCCGACAGATTTTTCGACGTCGGGATCGCGGAAGCGCATGCCGTCACATCCGCGGCGGGGATGGCCTCCGTGGGCCTTAAGCCCGTGGTCGCGGTCTATTCCTCCTTTTTGCAGCGCGGTTTCGATCAGGTGATCCACGACGTGTGCCTGCAGAAACTTCCGGTCCTTCTGGCGGTCGACCGCGCCGGGCTCGTGGGGAGCGACGGGGAAACGCATCAGGGTATCTTTGACCTGTCGTTTCTCGGCATGGTCCCGGGCATGAGCGTCATGGCGCCGAAGAATCTCTGGGAGCTCCAGGCCATGCTGGAATTCGGCGTGGGCTTTGACGGGCCGCTCGCGATCCGCTATCCGCGCGGACAGGCTTACCGGGGGCTTAAGGAATTTGCCGCGCCGATCGAATACGGCAGGGCCGAGATGCTGTTTGAAGAATCGGATCTGGCTCTGTTCGCGCTCGGCAGCATGGTGAGCACCGGAGAGCATGTGCGGGACAAGCTGAAGGCGCAGGGCCGCGCCTGTACGCTGGTGAACGCGCGCTTTATGAAACCGCTCGATACGGAGATGATCGGCCGGCTCTGCGAGAAGCACCGGCTGATCGTGACGCTCGAGGAGAACGTGGAGAACGGCGGTATGGGGATGGGCGTGACGGAGTTCGTCCACGACCGGTACCCCGGGGTGCAGGTGATCCGCATCGCGCTGCCGGACGACTATGTGGAACACGGAAACGTTACGCTTTTGAGAGAGAAACTCGGGATCGACAGCGATTCCGTTATTCGCAGGATCATGGCTGAGGAGAACCGGACGGAATGAAAGAACGGCTCGATGTGCTGCTGGTAAAGAAAAATCTGGCCGAATCGCGGGAAAAGGCGAAGGCGGTCATCATGTCCGGCATCGTCTATGTGGACGGGCAGAAGGAGGACAAGGCTGGGGCCTGTTTCGACCCGGAGGCTGAGATCGAGGTGCGCGGAAGCACGCTGAAATATGTGAGCCGCGGCGGGCTGAAACTGGAAAAGGCGATGGAGTGTTTTCCGATCGTTCTGGAGAGGAAGGTCTGCATGGATGTCGGCGCGTCCACCGGCGGATTCACGGACTGTATGCTGCAGAACGGGGCCGCCCGGGTGTACGCGGTCGACGTGGGGCACGGCCAGCTCGCCTGGAAACTGCGCAACGACGAACGCGTCGTCTGCATGGAAAAGACGAATATCCGCTATGTGACGCCGGAGGACGTCGGCGAGGCGGTCGCCTTTGTCTCGATCGACGTTTCGTTCATCTCGCTGACAAAGGTGCTGGGGCCCGTGCGGGAACTTGCGGAGCCGGATAGCGAGATCGTCTGCCTGATCAAGCCGCAGTTTGAGGCGGGCCGCGAGAAGGTCGGAAAGAAAGGCGTCGTGCGCGAAAAATCGGTCCACCTCGAGGTGATCGGCGCGGTCGCCTCGTTCGCGGGAAGTATCGGGCTCGAGGCGCTCGGCCTTACGTTCTCGCCGATCCGCGGACCGGAGGGCAACATCGAATACCTGCTGTATCTCAAAAAGCGTCCGGACGGAACGGTTTTTGCAAACGACGGACTCCGGGCGGAAGAGATCGTCGGACTGGCGCACGATACGCTGGACCGTTAAGGGCCCGGCTGGGAGAATCCATGAAAAATTTTTATGTTGTAGTCAATACGGAGAAAGAGAATACCCGGGGAAAGAGCCGCGTGATCCGGACGTTTCTGACCGGCCGCGGGGCAAAATGCAGGCTTTCGACCGATTCGGAGACAAACTCTGCCGGCCGCACGCGGCCCGAGGATGTTCCGGCCGGGACGGAGTGCATCATCACGCTCGGAGGCGACGGGACGCTGATCCAGGCGGCGCGGGATCTTGCCGGACGGGACATTCCGATGATCGGGATCAACCTCGGCAGCCTCGGCTATCTGACGGAAATCGGAAAAGAGGACAACATACGCGAACTCCTCACCGCTCTTTTGGAGGATCGTTTCCAGATCCAGGAACGGATGATGCTGGACGGCCGCGTGATCCGAAACGGCGCGCCGGGCGACTGGCATCCGGCCCTCAACGACATCGCGATCCGCGAGAGCGAGATGCACGTTATGAAATTCAAGATCTATGTCGACGACCAGTATCTTAACGAATACAGCGCCGACGGCATGCTGGTGGCGACGCCGACCGGCTCAACGGCCTACAATCTGTCGGCCGGGGGCCCGATCGCGCAGCCGGACGGAAAGCTGTTCATCCTGACGCCGATCTGTCCGCACACCCTGACTTCGCGCACGATCGTTCTCGGACCCGAGAGCAGGATCCGGCTCGAGATCTCAAAGACCGGTTCCGGAAATGCGGCGGCGATCTTTGACGGCGATATACGCGAGGACATGCATGAAGGCGATCATATAGAGATCAGGAAGTCGGAGACGGTGACGAAGACGATCCGTCTGAATCACAGATCGTTTCTTGACATACTGAAACATAAGATGGCAGAAATCTAATAAGGGGGAAAAAGGAATGAAGGTAAGCAGACACAGCAAGATCATTGAACTGATCGGGAAACACAAGATCGAAACGCAGGACGAGCTTGCGGAGTATCTGAAAGAAGCCGGTTACAATGTAACGCAGGCGACGGTTTCCCGTGATATCCGGGAGCTGAAACTGACAAAAGTCCAGGATGACAACGGACGCCAGTATTATTCGACCATAAAAGGCCAGCGTGATTTCGGCGACAAGTATCTGCGTATCCTGCGGGACTGCTTTGTCTCGATGGATATGGCCCAGAATATTTTGGTCATCAAGACGGTTTCCGGCATGGCAATGGCGGTCGCCGAGACGCTCGACGTTCTCGGCCTTCAGGAGATCGTGGGCTGCGTGGCGGGCGACAATACGATCATGTGCGCGATCCGCTCCGTGGACGATACGGTCGCCCTCATGGATAAGCTGAAAAAGATGATCGCCGGCTAAAGGTGAGGTAAGGCTATGCTGCTTGGTTTGCATGTAAAAAACCTGGCTCTGATCGAACGGGCCGATATAGAGTTCGCCGGTGGGCTCAACATCCTCACCGGCGAGACCGGCGCGGGCAAATCCGTTATCATCGGATCGGTCGGGCTCGCGCTGGGCGCGAAGGCGTCGAAGGACCTGATCCGGCAGGGCGAGGAGAGCGCCTACATCGAACTGGTTTTTTCCGTGGACGACGAGAAAAAGAAAGAGGCGCTCAAAGAGCTGGAGATCGTGCCCGACGGGGACGGACTGCTGATCATTTCAAGACGCATCACGCAGAACAGAAGCGTCAGCCGCGTCAACGACGAGACGGTGACGGCCGCGCGGCTGCGCGCGGTGACGGGACTTCTGCTGGACATTCACGGCCAGCACGAACATCAGTCGCTTTTGCACCGGCAAAGGCATCTGGAGATCCTGGATGAATATTCCCGCAGCGAGACGGAACAACTGCGATCGAAGGTCGCGGATGGATACCGGAAATACAATGCTTTAAAAGAAAAACTCGCGGACTTTTCGATGGACGGCGAAACGAGGAGGCGCGAGGCGGATTTTGTGCGCTTTGAGATCGACGAGATCGAAAACGCCCGCATCCGGCCCGGCGAGGAAGACGAGCTTTCCGCGCGCTACCGCAGGTTTTCGCACGCACAGAAGATCATCGAGAGCATGACGGACGCCTACCGGGCGCTCGACGGCGACGGGATCAGCCGGGCGCTGCGCGAGGTCGAGAGCGTCGTCGAATATGACGACGGACTGCGCGGGATCGCGGACAGCCTGGCCGATGTGGAGAGCATCCTGGGCGATCTGAACCGCTCCATTTCCGATTACATGAATGAAATGGAGTTCGATGGGGAAGAATTTAAACAGACGGAAGAGCGGCTCGACTTTATCCGCGGGTTGATGGCGAAGTACGGCGGCACGGAAGAGGCGGTCTTAAAAAGTCTGGAACAAAAGAGGAGACGGCTCGACGAGCTGACAAATTACGAGGAGCGGGCGGCGCAGACCGAACGCGAATATGAGACGCAGGAAAGAGAACTCGCAAAACTTTGCGGCGAACTGTCCGCCGCGCGGTCGAGGGCGGCCGCGGTCCTGGAGGAACGCATCCGGACGGAGCTGTCGGATCTGAACTTCCTGCACGTCGATTTCCGGATCGACATCCGCAGGCTGGAACATTTTACCGCCTCCGGCTTTGACGAGGTGGAGTTTCTGATCTCGACGAATCCCGGCAGTATCCCGCCGAGACCGCTCGGCGAGGTCGCTTCCGGAGGCGAGCTGTCGCGCATCATGCTGGCGATCAAGACGGTGCTGGCGGATACCGACGATATCCCGACGCTGATCTTCGACGAGATCGATTCCGGGATCAGCGGCCGGACGGCGCAGAAGGTGTCGGAGCGTCTCTCTTATATTGCGAAGAAACATCAGGTTTTATGTATCACACATCTGCCGCAGATCGCGGCTATGGCGGATGTACATTTTGAGATAAGGAAGGAAGCGGAAAACGGAAGGACCGTGACCATGATCCACAGGCTCAGCGAGACGGAGCAGGTGGAAGAACTGGCAAGACTTCTCGGCGGCGCAGAGATCACCGATACGGTCCGCGAGAACGCGAGGGAAATGAAACGGCTGGCAGAGAGCAGGAAAGCGGAAACTAAAAACTGACAGACTTAAAAAAGAAAACGTCCGCATACTAGGAGAGGAGCAGATAACTGCCCTCTCTTTTTTCCTGCCCGCAGGGCGGAACGTTCGCGGGGAAGCGCTGTTATGAACAGGGAAAATCAGGGCAGAATCAATACAGAATAAGGAGGTTTTGCCGTGACGAGGAAACAACGATTACGCAGGATCCTGATTTATGTATTCTGGATCTCCCTGGTTTTTACAGCGGGGTTTTCGTGGCTGTATGTCGAATACGCGGTGCCGGACCGCCTGAATCTTATTGCGGATGAGGAAGAGATCTTTCATTTTCCCCTTCCGCCGGGCATTACCCTCGAGAGCGAGTGCGAGGAGGTAGTGCTGGGAAACGACTCCAATATACCGCCGGGTGAAGTGCATATCCAGGCGGAGCACGGCAGCTACCGGATCGGCATGAAGCTGTTCGGTATGATCCGGATGAAGGAGATCGAAGTGGCCGCGACCGACGGCATGTATGCGATCCCGTGCGGAGTTCCTGTCGGGATCTATCTGAAGTCAAACGGCGTCATGGTGATCGGGACCGGGCAGATCGTGAGCGAGGCCGGAAACGTGGTCGAGCCCTCTTACGGGATCCTGAAATCCGGCGATTATATCGAGAAGGTCAACGGCGAGGAGATGACCGACAAGAACGACCTGATCTCGGCGGTCAACGCCTGCAACGGACATGAAGTGCGGCTGGAGGTGCGGCGCGAAGGCGAGCTCATGAAGATCGACCTGAATCCCGTGCGGTCGGAGGACGGGAGCTACAAGCTGGGCGCGTGGGTGCGCGACGATACGCAGGGGATCGGAACGATGACGTATGTGGACCTCAACGGTTCCTTCGGAGCGCTCGGCCACGGGATCAGCGACAGCGATACGGGACAGTTGGTCGACATCGAAGGCGGCGAGCTGTACGAGACACAGATCCTCGGGATCGAAAAGGGCGAATCCGGAAAACCGGGTGTGATGTCCGGGGTCATTTACTATGGTAAGGGAACGCGGCTGGGGGAAGTGACGTCCAACACAAACGAAGGGATCTTCGGAACGGTCAATGAGAGATTCCTCCGGGCGGTCTCCGCCGACGCGGTCCCGGTGGGATACCGGCAGGACGTCCATAAGGGACAGGCATATATCCGGAGCGACGTGTCCGGGGAAATAAAGGACTATGAGATCGAGATACAGAAAGTCGACCAGTCCAATTTGCAGAAGAGCAAAGGAATGGTGATCCGCGTGACGGATCCGGAACTGCTCGCCCTGACGGGCGGGATCATCCAGGGAATGAGCGGCAGCCCGATCCTCCAGGACGGAAAACTGATCGGAGCCGTGACCCATGTATTCATCCAGGACAGCACCAGAGGCTATGGAATATTTGTTGAAAATATGCTTTCGCATTGAGCAGGGCAGAAAGCGGAAAGGCGACACGCCTGTGAGCTTGCTCACATAGGCGTGCCGCCTTTTTGATTTCTATGGGGCGAAAGTTATTTCATGATTTCGTTCCACGAGACAGGCAACGCGATATGCATTAAATTCAGGATATTGCCGGCATCCACGCTGACGGTTCCGTCCGCGCCGACGGAGATCTGATTGACCTGCCGGTAAACCGGAGCCGCCGCATCGCTTCTGCGCGGAGAACAGTACATGGCGTCCGGCATAATAACATCGGTTGCGGAATAGTAAAGCCCGTTCTGCAGCGGAACCGTTGCCCGCACGGGAGAGTCGCCCCACTGCCACAGCGCGCCGGAGGCGTCTTTTGCGTAAACGCCGCAATCGTCAAAATATACATCCTGAACCTGACTTAGGATCTTTTCCGGATCGGAAACCGTTACATAGATATCGGTGTATCCGGTTTCGGAAGGAGAGCCGACAAACACCGGTGTTTTCACGGAATTATATTTTCCGCCGTTTCCTGCCTGACCCCAGTCGTTGTTGCCCCAGCCGTACAGGTCCCCATTGTCGGCGAGCGCAAAATAAGTACCGCCGCCCTGCGCAGACCGGAAAACTCTGGAAAAGCCGCTCATCGTCTTTCCGTTCCCGTAATGCAGAACATGATCCGCAGTAATATAGGCGAGGCTGTTCGTCTCTCCGGAAGGGATATCGACTGTTCCGGCGAAGCTGATTACGTTTTCCGCCACGCGTTTCTGCATTGTGACGAGTCCCGTGATATAGGCATCCGGCTGTGAAAAGTCCATACCTTTGCCGTAGCCGTACAGTTCGCCGTTTTCCGTCAGATAGCAGTTGTCGCTTATCGCCGCCACTCCGGCCGCGACCGGTTCCGTCGTGAATGTGCGTGCATACGGATCAAGCTGACATGCGTAGAGCGTCCCGTCGGTCTGCAGAGCAAGGCTCAAAAGATTTGCGCTGCCGAGCTGGCAGCTTCCCGAGACTGCCGCGACGTTCCCCAGCAGCATTTTTGAATCCGCGATGGCAACCTGACCTTCGAATTCGTTTGTGGCAATATAACCCCAGAGTTCCCCGCCGGACTTCAGGATCAGCGCGTTTAAGTGATTGCCGAAGATCATGGAGGTATTGGCGGACGGCTTCATGGTCACCGCCGCGCTTGCGGTAATCGTCGTGCCCGTCAGCATACAGAAAACTGCGGAAAGAGCGAGAACCCGAGAAATTATTCGTTTTTTCACATAAAAACCTCCTTTGCTTTTAAACTATGAATATATTCTAATTTATCATGCCCGCGGATAAAAAACAAGCGGCAAAATAAAGGTGAAAGCGGACGATAAAAGGCCCCCACAACCAACATATTATTACTTCATTGACAACTGCCGCACAAACATGTATTATAATATCAGTGGGATATCCCACGCTTGCTATGAAAGGGGTGAAAATATGGAAGCGGTCAAAGACTATACGGTTCACATCGACAGCAAGAAGAGAGTAACACTCAGAAATGCTGCGTATCAGTATTACCATGTAAAGGAATATCAGAACGGCTGTATCATGCTGGAGCCGCGGATCTTGTCGGTTCCTGAAACCATTTCGGAAAAGACGCTTTCAGATATGGACCAGGCGATCGAGAACTTTAAACTGGATAAAGTATCGCCGCTGATCGATTTATCGGATTTTTGACGGGAGTCTGTAATGAACTATGGCATACGAATGGGGATCCCCCAGATGCAGGAATTGTGGAATGACCTGCAGTCGCGATATCGGGCTAAAACGATAAAGAAGAAAGATGAGAAGCTTTATAAAAAATGGGGAAAAGCTCTGAAACTTCTGGCCGAGAATCCGATGCACCCCAGTCTTCAGTCCCATGAGATCCCGCCTCTTACAAGGCGATATGGAATGAAGGTATGGCAATCTTATCTGGAAAATAAGACAAGCGGGGCCATGAGAATGTTTTGGGTTTACGGCCCCGGAATGAAAGAGATTACAGTAATCGGATTGGAGCCACATCCGGAAGATAAGAAGAACAGTGCGTATGACAGAGTTCCTTTATCAAATATGAAATAATAAATTTTGTATTATATGCTATCCATGCTGTAACGCCACCGCCGGTTTGCTTACGGACCGGCGGTCAACTTTTGTTTGGTGCAGAAACTTGCAGAAATTGTAAAGTTTATGCATTTTAGTGCAAATACTTGATTTTTCGCCTGCTTATGTTATTATAGAGGTAACAGGAGGAAGCGCAATGATAGAATCGCATAAGCTGAAAAGAAGGGACGGGTATCTCAACAAGCTGATAGGATTTCAGGATACCGAACCGGTAAAAGTCATCACCGGCGTAAGACGCTGCGGGAAATCAAGTCTTTTGAAGCTGATGACGGCTCATTTGACCGAGTCGGGCATTGATCCGGAGCAGATCATTGAGATGAATTTTGAATCCAATGATTTTCGGAAAATGACTTCGGACGATGTCTACGCTTATGTAAAGAAACAAACCGTGCCGGGAAAGCGCATGTATCTGTTCTTCGATGAGATACAGAGGATAGACGCCTGGGAGGATGCAGTCAACGCTTTGCGTGTGGATCTGGACTGTGATATCTATGTGACCGGTTCCAATGCTTATCTGCTTTCCTCCGAATATTCCACCTATCTTTCCGGCAGATGCGTAGAGATCAAAATGCTGCCGCTTTCTTTCAGCGAGTTCCTTTACTTTCATGATTTTGAGGTGAGGGAAACAAAGAGCGCTCTGGGCGGCGTCCGTAAGCAGGTGTTCGATAAAAACGGCGAACGCTACGAACTGCGGGAGGCATTTGAAGCGTATATGCGCTTTGGCGGAATGCCGGGCATCGCCGATGTCGGGCTCGATCAGGAAAAAGCGCTTTCCCTTCTTGAAGGTATCTATTCCACCGTCGTCGTCCGCGATATTCTGGAACGGGAAAGGCGGCGGGGCCAGAAGCGGATCACTGATCCGATCCTGCTTCGCAAAATCATCATGTTCCTTGCAGACAATATCGGTTCGAATGTATCCATTGCCTCCATAGGCAATACCTTAGTGAACGAGGGCCTTCTTAAGGAAGGCAAGCGGAAAAGCGTACCGAGCGCGCATACGGTTCAGGCGTATGTCAATGCACTGCTCGAAAGCTACTTCTTCTATGAGATCAAGCGCTTCGACGTCAAAGGAAAAGAGTATCTCCGCACACTCGGCAAGTACTATATTGTCGATGTGGCTTTGAGAAATTATCTGCTGGGCTTCCGAAACCGTGACAGCGGTCACGCAATCGAAAATGTCGTCTATTTTGAACTGCTTCGCAGAGGATACGACGTAGCGATCGGTAAGATCAATAACATGGAGGTGGACTTCATTGCCACTGCCGCCGACGACAGGAAATATATTCAGGTGACGGAATCCATGAACAGCGAGGATGTGAGAAAGCGTGAGCTGGCCCCATTGCAAAAGATACATGACAACTATGAAAAGATCGTGTTGTCGCTTGAACCGGGGCTGGACCGCTCGTACGAAGGAATCAGGTCCGAGAATCTGATCGAATGGCTGCTTGCAACATTTGAATGAGGGGAGAAAGACAATGGAGAAAAAGAAATTTCAGATTCCACACACTTATGTGATCATCTTCGGGGTGATCCTGTTTGCGGCGCTTTTGACGTTTTTTGTCCCACTGGGGAAGTATGAGACGACAGAAGTGTCATACACGGTCAACGGTTCCGAGAGCACGAGGACCGTCATCGATCCGAACAGTTTCCAGTATGTGTTGGACGAGAATGGCAACAAAGTGACGAGAGTCGCGCCGCTATTCGGAACGGAAGATTTCGGCGGCCAGGGCATTTTGAATTATGTATTTGAAGGCATGACCGTGGGCGATAAATGGGGTACCGCGGTCGGCATTATCGCGTTCATCCTGGTGGTGGGCGGCGCTTTCGGTATCGTTCTGCGGACGGGAGCCATCGACGCGGGCATTATGCGCATCATCACGATTTTAAACGGCAAGGAGATCCTGCTGATCCCGATCCTTACCACCTTCTTTTCGCTGGGCGGAGCGGTGTTCGGCATGGGCGAGGAATCCCTCCCCTTTGTCATGATCCTGGTTCCCATGTTCATTGCCATGGGATATGACGCTATCGTGGGCGTCATGTGTTCCTATGTGGCGACGCAGATCGGCTTTGGCACTTCCTGGCAGAATCCCTTCGGCCTGGCCGTGGCGCAGGGCATCGCGGGCGTCCCGGTCATGTCGGGCGCGTGGTTCCGTATCCCGCTGTGGATCTTCTTTACCGGGCTGACGATCGTCTTCACCATGAGTTACGCCAGGAAGATCAAGAAAGATCCCCGGCTTTCGGTAGCCTATGAGTCCGATATGGCGTACCGGAACGAATTTTCCCAAGAAAGCAAAAAGGATCTTCCCTTCACGCTGGGGCATAAACTGGTCATCGTTACCATCGCGCTGACCATCGTCTGGACGATCTGGGGCGTTGTGGCAAAGGGGTATTACATCCCGGAAATCGCTTCCCAGTTCTTTGTCATGGGCCTGGTGTCCGGCATCATCGGCGTCGTTTTCAAATTAAACGGCATGAGAGTAAACGACATCGCCACGTCCTTTGACAAAGGCGCGGCGGATCTTCTGGGCGCGGCGCTGTGCGTCGGTATGGCCCAGGGTATCATCATCATTCTGGGCGGCACCAGCGCTACCGACGGGACGGTGCTGAATACCATCCTTTACAGCATCAGCAACGCCATGAAGAGTCTGCCGCCTGTGCTTTCGGCCTGGTTTATGTATGTATTTCAGTCGGTCTTCAACTTCTTTGTGGTTTCCGGTTCCGGTCAGGCTGCGCTGACCATGCCGATCATGGCGCCTCTGTCCGATCTGGTAGGCGTACAGCGTCAGGTGGCCGTGCTGGCCTATCAGCTGGGCGATGCGTTCACCAATTTCATCGTTCCCACTTCCGGATGCCTGTTGGGCGCTCTGGCGGCGGCCAGGCTGGATTGGGGCAACTGGGCGAAATTCCAGATCAAGTTTCAGGGACTGTTGGTGCTGTTCGCCAGCATCGCGGTGATTTTGGCGGTCATGATCGGATTTTCATAAAGAAGGGCTGACTTGGCAAGCAGCATCTAAATCGAATTTATGGGAGAGCGGAGCGCGATGATCAGGGGTCGAGAGCTCCGCTTTCCTGTTTTGCGCAAGCCAGTATCCATTGCTCAAGCGTAAGCTCTCTTCTGTTTTTCCAGTCGCAGATCATCCCAAACATCGGTCCCGTTCCTCTGTAGTCTTCCGGAACGACCGTATCCGTCAGCTCAAAACATCGGGAATAGGTATTGTAAAAGCAGGCCACGACGTAGAGCTTTCCGTCGATTATTTTAAAGATACACCAGTGGCAGTCCTCCGGCAGGTGAAGCACGTTTTTCAGAGTGATGCGCGGCAGCTGCGTGTAAACGTCATCTTTGGTCTCCCCCAGGATCCATTTTTTGATCGGGGAAAACCGGCTGCTTCGGATGTACTCTTCCCCTTTCAGCGCCGCCAAAACATTGATCGCGACTTTCGCGTATACACGGCCGGTCACATCCGATTCCTCAAGCCGCAGGCTGAACTCCGGGTGATCGGTTTGCCTGTTCATTTCTCCCTTTTTGGCAGAATCCGCAAAGAAAACCAGCTGCTTTTTTACCGAATCGAGCGTACACTGTGCGCCCATCGCGAGATAATATTTTCCCTCATAACTGCCGAATAGCCAGTCGTTCGGATCCAGATCATCTGCCGGTACGCGGACAAAACGCGTGCCGAAGCTCTTTATTTCCGCCTTAAACGATTCCCACGCCGCACCGGGATCATCGTGCGCCTTCGAAGCGACCGTAAAAATCACCGTATTGTTATTCTTATAAAGACAGTTGATATAATGGCTGCTTTTGCCCGAGAAATAACCGAGGGCAAGTTTTCCCTCCGTATTTCTTGCCACAGATATTTTTGATATTGACGATTTTTCCGGGTCGAGAGAACCGCGCTTTCCCGGACCGAAAAGCGCCCGCGTCGTGCTGATAAGAGAATCATGCATCAGTTTGGCTTCGAGGGGAGAGAAAAGTTCGTTCGCCTGATCGGAGACGAACCCTTTCGGCAGCATCGCGATCCCGCCCAGTCCCGCAGGGAAAATGTGCTCCTGCTTTTGGTACGTCAGATCCGTTCTTTCCATATAATAAATGCACATAAATCTGCCCCGTTTCCGAGATCATCTGTAATCGCAGTATTCCCAGTGATCGTTGATGATGCCGATGCCCTGAAGATAGGAGTAGACGATCGTCGGCCCCACGAATTTAAAACCTCTTTTTTTCAAATCGCTGCTGACCCGCTCGGAAAGCTCGTCTTTTGCGGGCATGTCCTTAATGTCCTGCAAATGGTGGTCGATGACCCTGCCGTCGGTGAAACTCCATATGTATCGGTCGAAACTGTCGAATTCCTCCTGCACGTTCAGAAAAGCGCGCGCATTTGTGACTGCCGCATTCAGCTTGCTCCTGTTGCGAATAATGCCGGCATCCTGCATCAGCTCTTCCAGCTTTGCCCCGTCGTAGGCCGCCACTTTTTTGGGGTCAAATCCGTCAAAGGCTTTCCGGAAATTGTCTTCTTTGTTGAGGATCAGATTCCAGCTCACCCCGGCCTGCATCCCCTCCAGAATAAGCATCGCGAACAATTCCTGATCCCGGTGCTCCGGCTTGCACCAGCGGGTGTCATGATACAGAAGAAATTTTTCCGAGATCTGATCCTGCTTCGCACCGAAACTGAAATTACATCTTCTTTTTTCCATAACCGCACCTCCCGATATCCGTCATTATACACCATGGGAGGAAAGAAAGCTACCGTATTGAAATATGTGGGGAGTATGCGCGCGAAAAGCAACTAAATTTAGTTGCATATTATTTCCGGGTGTGTTATGATATGAAAAACGGGGGAATATTATGGGTCAGAAGGAAAAACTGATACTGAAGCTAAAATCAAAACCAAAAGACTTTACATTTGATGAAGCAGAACGACTTTTAGCGTATTTTGGCTATATGCGTTCAAACAAGGGAAAAACCAGCGGCTCCCGCGTTATGTTTGTAAGCGGACAATTTGCACCGATCTTATTGCATAAACCGCATTCCCGTAAGGAATTACTGGAATATCAGGTCAAACAGCTTATAGAAGTTCTGCTGCAGGAGGGATTAATATGAATAATACGATGCAGTACAGGGACTATATCGGGAGTGTTGAATTTTCCGAAGGCGATGGCATTTTTTATGGAAAAGTCATGGGGATTCGGGCGTTGATTTCTTATGAGGGCACGAACGCAGAAGAACTGGTTCGGGATTTTCACCAGTCTGTTGATGATTATCTTGCACTTTGCGAAGCGGAAGATATCAAACCGGAAAAGGCGTATAAAGGGAGCTTTAATGTCCGGGTATCGCCGGAACTTCATAGACAGGCCGTAGTTTTTGCTGCCGCGCATCAGATGACATTAAACAGCTTTGTTGAAACCGCACTCCGAAATTCTCTGGCGGCAATGACCAAATAAATCTTTCAGCAGAGCAGGCCGGAATTAGCCGTATTTCCCAAATGCCTCTGGTATCCGTCCATGGTTTGTGCTATGATAAGCCCATGAAGAAAAGAAACAGACATTATTCTGACGAATGAAAGGCGTAAATATGCCAAGGACAGTAATTTTTGACTTGGACGGAGTGATCTTTGACTCGGAGACGGTGGTGCGAAACGGCTGGCGCTACGCCGCCGGAATCATGAAAATCGATGACATCGACCGCCTCTTTTTGCAGGCGGTGGGGACCAACCACGCGCAGACGGAAGCAATGGTAAAACGGGAGCTGGGAGAAGATTTTTCCTACGCCGAACTCCGCCGGTACAGCAGTATCTATTTCCGAGAGTTTACCGCCCGGAACGGACTTCCCGTGAAACCGGGCGTCCGCGAGCTGCTGGAGTATCTGAAGAAACAGAACCGGAAGATCGGTCTGGCCTCGTCGAGCAACATGGAATATATCAGACGGGAGTTAAATACTGCCGGTCTGCTCGGTTACTTTTCAACGATCGTCAGCGGCGACCAGTTTGCCCGCAGCAAGCCGGAGCCGGATATTTACCTTACGGCCTGTGAGAAAATCGGAACGGATCCGGAGGAGGCGTATGCAATCGAGGATTCCTATAACGGGATTATTTCCGCCAGCCGTGCCGGAATGCACCCGATTATGGTCCCCGACCTGCTTCCGCCGACAGAAGAAATGAGAGAACTCAGCGAGACAATCTGCAGCAGTCTTTTCGAGGTGCGCGCCTATCTGGAAACGAACGGACGATAATCAAATCAAATATTATTCACGCAAAACACAGGGGTAAAAAATCGGAAATTCCGATGAATGCCCCTGTGTAATTTTTACCAGAAAACCGGAAACGCTTCCGTCAGTTTTTCGGATTTACGGGACTGTGAGGGGTTATTCTTGTGAATTTTTCGCCTTGTTTTTTTAAAAGTGTAGTTGTATACTCATTCCTTGCATTCGGAATAAACCGTTGATTTGCTGTACGCTTCTGCACAACAAATACCGGCTTACTCTTTGGAATAAGCGGCTGAAAGGAGTGAAGAAATATGAATCATCTGTTGTTATCCGTATCAACGGCAATTTTAGCCGGTCTGCTTATGACAAGAGCGTTTAAACCGTTTCGTCTGCCGTCCGTGACGGCGTATCTGATTGCGGGGGTGCTGATCGGCCCGTA
>CANQGL010000010.1 GCA_947623185.1 uncultured Lachnospiraceae bacterium | reverse complement strand
ACCCTTGAAATTGTTGAATCGGATGGTATCATTAGAAGCAACCCTGCCGTTAAATTGGGAAAATTCGGAAAGCCGGCAGGAGAGAAGATCGCACTTACCCAAGAACAACAGAAAATACTTTTAGACTACATTAAAAACTCGAAGACCTATTCATATTATTACCCGGTATATGCCTTTATGCTTGAGACAGGCTTACGATGCGGCGAACTGGCCGGCCTCACATGGAATGACGTTAATTTGAAAGACCGGACTGTGAAGGTATGCCGCCAGATAAGATCATATCCCGTAAATGGCGAAACCGTATTGGATATTGCCCCACCGAAAACAAGCGCTGGAAACAGAACGATTCCATTAACGAACGCAGCTTATACAGTGCTGCTGGAACAAAAAAAGAATCTTATGAAGCGTCCGCATAAGAAAGTAGCTGAACTTAATGGCTACAGTGGATTTGTTTTCACGACCAAAAATGATGGTTTGTTTTGCCCATCCGTGTTTACAAGTACATTGTATCGCATCGTGCGAAGCATAAACGAAAATAGTGGATCAGATACGGATCATGAGCCGTTTCCAATGATCAGCGCACATGTACTAAGACATACAGCTTGCACCAACATGCTTCGTGATGGTGTCAACATAAAGGTGATCCAATATGTAATGGGACATTCCAATATCAGTATGACGATGGATATCTACAGCCATGTGACAGGATTAAATGAAGTCAAGAAAGCGTTTGAGCGGAGAGAGACGAATATTTCATAATTGGCGTCAGAGAGGCGTCGGATCAAAAAAATACAAAGCAATTATGAAACAGAATACTGATTTATTTCTATTGGATATGAGTTTCAATTTTTATCAACAAAAGAAAAACAACGGTTTTAAGCCATTTATTTACAGATCCTTTACATCTGATTTGAGATAAAATATTTTCTTATGAACAAGGCTATGAATTGTGTGCTAAATTTTCTAAATAGTATACAATTTTAGTGCAAATATTATTTCAAAGGAGGCACTGCGATATGAAGAGAAACGGCAAAAAGATCGCGGCTCTCGTACTGGCGGCCGTTATGGCGCTCGGTTGTACGATGAGTTCGTTCGCGGCACAGTGGCACTATGACGGTCCGGAAAACTGGAAGTGGTGGTACGAACACGACGACGGCAGCTGGACTGCAAACGACTGGGAGCAGATCAACGGTTCCTGGTATCATTTCGACGAGAACGGGTATCTTGACGTGGGCTGGCGCTATTACGAAGGCGATTATTATTACCTGATCAACGAGCCTTATGATTCACCTGATGTCGGCAAGATGGCGACGAGCGGAACTTACGAGTACGGTTACATCACCGCAGACGGGACCGCATACAGGTATATCCCCGAGCCGGGAGAGAACGGAACGGTCGTGCTCGTTGATCCGTCGGTCTATTACGGTGATGATCCTCAGCTCGCCGGTTCGGTAAAGACAGTCCCCGATGCGTGGTACGCGCAGATCTATAACGATATCATTGAGAAAGCGCAGGTGGATGCGCCCGGCGGTTCGATCGCAAAGGATCAGCACATCACCATGACCTATTCGATCCCGGCGAACTGGATGGAGACCTGCCCGTCTCCGTTTATTGACAATATGGTCGCATATTCCGTAGGCTACTATGACCGTGTCGTTTACGACATACAGTGGATGTACACATGGACCATCGATACCAATGCCAATACGCTGACCGTAGAAACATGGTGGGTCCACTTTGACGACCTTGAAGAATAAGCGGGAAGGAAACATTCGTCTTAAGAAATGAAAGCTACATATGCAGCCGGTTCCCTGCGGGGGGCCGGCTGTTTTTCTGCGCGGACGACAGCGGGGGCCGGCTGTTTTTCTGCGCGGACGACAGCAGGGGCCGGCTGTTTTTCTGCGCGAACGGATGCGGGGGGACCGGCGCATTTCTCCCCGGAGGACGGCCTCTTTCCGAGCGCACTTTATTGCGTTGATTTTATGTACGTTTAAAGTAAGTGAGTATTGACGATGCCTTTATTTTGTAGTAAAATATGCGTTAGGTTGCCGGAATGGCGGCTGAAACGATTTAAGAAAAGAGGAGAATGAAAATGAAAAAGACCAATAAGGCAATGGCTCTGATCCTTGCCGGTATGATGGTTCTGTCCCTGGCGGGCTGCTCGAGCAAGCCGGCCGAGACTACGGCGGCGGCTACGACCGCAGCTCCGGAGACTGAGGCGGCCACAGAGGCGGCTACAGAAGCTGCCAGCGAAGCTCCCGAGACGGAAGCCGCGGCGGATAAAACCTACGTCGTAGGTATCTGCCAGCTTGTGCAGCACGAGGCTCTTGACGCCGCTACCCAGGGCTTCAAGGACGCTCTTACCGACGCGCTCGGCGACGCCGTTACCTTTGACGAGCAGAACGCCCAGAACGATACGGCTACCTGCGCTACGATCATCAACGCGTTCGTTTCCGAGAACGTCGATCTGATCCTTGCAAACGCGACTCCGGCTCTGCAGGCCGCCCAGGCGGGAACCAACGAGATCCCGATCCTCGGCACCTCCGTTACCGAGTACGGCGTTGCGCTCGGCATCGAAGACTTTGACGGCACCGTAGGCGGCAACATCTCCGGTACCTCCGACCTTGCTCCGCTTAACGACCAGGCCGCCATGTTAAAGGAACTGTTCCCGGATGCGAAGAACGTCGGACTGCTTTACTGCTCGTCCGAGGCGAACTCCCAGTATCAGGTCGATACGGTCAAGGCCGCTCTCGAGGGCATGGGCTATTCCTGTGAATACTATGCGTTCACCGATTCCAACGATCTTGCGACGATCGTTACCAACGCGGCGGGCGCCTGCGACGTGATCTACGTCCCGACCGACAACACCGCGGCTGCGAACACCAGCATCATCGACAACATCTGCCGTCCGGCGAAGGTTCCGGTGATCGCGGGCGAAGAGGGCATCTGCTCCGGTTGCGGCGTTGCGACCCTTTCCATCAGCTACTATGACCTTGGCGTAGGCACCGGCAACATGGCCGCCAAGATCCTGACCGGCGAGTCCGACATCTCCACGATGCCGATCGAGTACGCGCCGCAGTTCACCAAGAAATACAATCCGACCATCGCTGAGGAGCTCGGTGTAGAGATCCCGGACGATTACGTCGCGATCGAACAGTAAACAGTAAAAGGAAGAGATTATGGCCGGTTTATTGAATGCTTTGCCCGGCGCCGCGGCGCAGGGACTGATTTGGGGGATCATGGCGATCGGAGTTTACATCACCTTTCGCGTTCTTGATATCGCCGATCTGACCGTGGACGGTTCTCTGGGGACCGGCGGCGCGGTCTGCATCATGATGATGCTCGGCGGCTACAACGTGTGGGTGTCGATGGCCGTCGCCACGCTGGCCGGTATGTGCGCCGGCCTGGTGACCGGGATCCTGCACACGTTTATGGGCATCCCGGCGATCCTGTCCGGTATCCTGACGCAGCTCGGGCTGTATTCAATCAATCTGAAGATCATGGGGAAGGCGAATCAGGCGATCAATGTGGACAAGTACAGCCTTCTGGTGTCCCTGCGGTATATCCGCGGCGTGGCGCTTCAGAAGAACACGATCCTGGTCGTTGCGGTGCTCCTGGTCATCCTGATCGCCATCCTTTACTGGTTCTTCGGAACGGAGATCGGCTGTTCGCTCCGCGCGACCGGCTGCAACGACAAAATGGCCCGCGCGCAGGGCATCAACACCGACTTTGCGCGTGTCCTCGGTCTGATGATCTCAAACGGACTGGTGACGTTTTCCGGCGCTCTGCTGTCCCAGTATCAGGGCTTTGCCGATATCAACATGGGCCGCGGCGCGATCGTCATCGGCCTGGCGGCGGTCATCATCGGAGAAGCGATCTTCGGCCGCATTTTCCATAACTTTGCGCTCCGCCTGCTGAGCGTGGGCTTTGGCGCGATCATTTACTACCTGGTCCTGCAGTTCGTGATCTGGCTCGGGGTCGATACGGATCTCTTAAAGCTCCTTTCGGCTGTCGTGGTGGCGATCTTCCTCGCGATCCCGACATGGAAGGCGCGCTACTTTTCAAAACCCGTGCCCGTTAAGAAGGGAGGAGAGAACTGATGTTAGAGATTATCGGTATTTCCAAGACCTTCAACGCGGGGACCGTGAACGAAAAGCGGGCGATCGTCGATCTGAACCTGACGCTTAAGGACGGCGACTTCGTGACCGTGATCGGCGGAAACGGAGCCGGAAAATCGACGATGTTAAATGCGATCGCCGGCGTGTGGCCGGTCGATACGGGAAAGATCCTGATCGACGGGCGCGACGTCACGAAGCTCTCCGAACATCAGCGCGCGAAGTTCCTTGGCCGGGTCTTTCAGGATCCGATGAACGGGACTGCTGCGACGATGGGGATCGAGGAGAATCTGGCTCTGGCGCTTCGACGCGGAAAACGGCGTACGCTGGGCCCGGGGATCCGAAACGACGAGCGCGAGACGTACCGCAGGATGCTCTCCAGACTGGGACTGGGCCTTGAGACCCGCCTGACCTCGAAGGTAGGGCTGCTCTCCGGCGGACAGCGGCAGGCGCTGACGCTTTTAATGGCGACGCTGGTCGGACCGAAGCTTCTGCTTCTCGACGAGCATACGGCGGCGCTGGATCCGAAGACCGCCAAGAAAGTCCTCGAGCTGACGGACGAGATCATCGGCGAGCAGGGTCTGACCGCTCTGATGGTCACGCACAACATGAAGGACGCGATCCAGTACGGAAACCGACTGATCATGATGCACGAGGGCCGTATCATTTACGACGTCGAGGGCGAGGAGAAGAAGGGACTCAGCGTGGAAGACCTGCTGAAGAAATTCGGAGAGGCCAGCGGCGAGGAATTCGCGAACGACAGAATGATGCTTGCGAACTGAATAAAAATTTACAGGGGCGTGCCCGCGATCGCGGACACGCCCTTTTTCTGCGGGAAGCGGGCTTACCTGTCTAAATGGCGGTTGATCTCTGCCCCGATAAACAGGATGATCATGCAGAAATAGATCCACAGCATGAACAGGATCACAGCGGTCAGGCTTCCGTAGGTGATCGCGAAACGTTTGAAATGCCGGAAGTAGATCGAGATCGCGACTGAACATGCTACCCATCCGATCGCGGAAAAGACCGATCCGGGGATCTGGGAACGGATGCGCAGCTTTTTAAACGGCAGTATCGTATAGATCATAAGAAAGAACAAAACAAGCAGCACCAGCGATCCGATATTCCGCACCGATGTGATCAGGAACGAGAGATCGGAAAGCATCGGAATGATCGATATAACAAGCCTCTGCAATGAATCTCCAAAGACCAGAAGGATCAGACAGAGAACACACATAAACGTCAGAATGATCGTATAAAAGCTGCAAATCAGACGCCGAACGACATAATTGCGCTGATCAGACACTTCATAGATCCTGTTAAGACCCCGCTCAATGCTCAACATGCCGCGCGCGGCCGACCACAGAGCGGCCAGAGCGGTTGCGGAAAGAAGCGCGATCGGAGAGTCGGAATAGAGACTTTCAAGGATGCGGATAACGATCGCATCGAGCGAATCCGGGACCGCGTTCACGACAAAGGCGAACAGATCGGACACCTGAACGACGGGCACGATCTGGATCAGGGCGAGCAGCAGCATGAGGAAGGGAAAGGCGGCCAGGATAATAAAAAAGGACGCCTGCGCCGCGTATACGCTGACCTCGTCCCGAACGTATTTATCGAAGATCTGCCTGCACTCCAGAAAGAACCATATCATGCGAATCCTCCTTTCGGGAGACCGCGCTCCCTGCAATGATATTATCACGAACGGGGGGAAATGACAAACGGAAAATTTCTCTTTTCCAATCATATATTGAGGCCATTGCGAATATATATAATAGCAGGCCGGAAATTCTGCGATCCGGCAGTTCGTTTTGGACTGACTATGAATAAAAAGGAGAAATACTATGTCGGAAAAAGGAATGGAAAACAACAAAGTAAATGTGATCGGAACGGTCGTTTCGGGATTTACGTTCAGCCACTCGGTGTTCGGGGAAGGTTTTTACATGGTCGACCTTTCCGTGAGCCGCCTGAGCGAACAGGCGGATGTGATCCCGCTCATGATCTCGGACCGCCTGATCGACGTGACCCGGGACTACACCGGGATGACGATGGGAGCCGTCGGGCAGTTCCGCTCGTACAACCGCCATGAAGGGACCCGGAACAGGCTCGTCCTCTCGGTGTTCGTGCGCGAGGTCACATTTATGGATGAATTTACGGACTATACGCGGACGAATCAGATCTTCCTCGACGGCTACATATGCAAGGAACCGGTCTACCGCAAGACGCCTCTCGGCCGCGAGATCGCGGATCTTCTGGTGGCGGTCAACCGCCCTTACGGGAAGTCCGATTACATCCCCTGCATCGCTTGGGGACGGAACGCGCGATACGCCTCCGGCCTCGACGTCGGAACAAGGATCATGATCTGGGGGCGCGTGCAGAGCAGGGAATATACAAAGCGGCTGAACGACGTGGAATGCGAGAAGAGAGTGGCTTACGAGGTGTCCGTCAGCAAGCTGGAATGCATGGAATAAGAGTTGACTTTTTTCTCCTTTGATGATACCATGATATTGATAGAGGTTTCTGATCTGCGGGGATTTTCAGGGCTGATATTCATAAACGGATGTCAGCCTTTTTATTCACCCGGACGAGCGGAAAGCCTGTCCGGCGAAAGGAGAAAAAATGGCTATTTTTGAGGGAGCCGGCGTTGCCCTTGTCACGCCGTTTAAGGAAAACGGTGAGGTAAACTACGAAAAACTCGAGGAACTCATCGAGGACCAGATCGCGAATCATACCGACTGTATCGTGGCGACGGGTACGACCGGAGAGTCGTCGACCATGACGGAGGCGGAGCATATCGACGTGATCCGTTTCGTCTGCCAGGTCGTGAACCAAAGGATACCGGTCGTCGCCGGGACCGGGTCGAACTGCACCCGGACCGCCGCGGAGCTGTCCGCCGAGGCCGAGGAGGCGGGGGCCGACGGGGTCCTTCTCGTCTCCCCCTACTACAACAAGGCCACGCAGAACGGTCTCAAGGCCCATTTCACCAAGATCGCGGAGGCAATCAGGATCCCGGCGATCCTTTACAACATCCCGAGCCGCACCGGCGTCAACATCGAACCGGAAACGATCGTCGATCTCTGCAGGCATGTGGAGAACATCGTGGGCGTCAAGGAGGCGAGCGGGAACTTCTCGGCGATCGCAAAGATCATGGAGCTCTCCAACGGCTGGGTGGATGTTTACTCCGGCAACGACGATCAGGTCGTCCCGCTGCTCGCTCTGGGCGGGAAGGGCGTGATCTCGGTGCTGTCCAACATCGCTCCTGCGCAGACGCACGATATGTGCGCGAAGTTCTTCGCGGGGGACGTCGAGGGGAGCCGAAAGATCCAGCTTAAGGCGCTGCCGCTGATCAACGCCCTGTTCTCGGAGGTCAATCCGATCCCGGTCAAGGCCGCCATGAACCTGATGGGGATGGAAGTCGGGGAGCCGCGGCTGCCGCTCACGGTGATGGAACCGAAACATCAGGAGAACCTGAAGAAAGAGATGCAGAAGTTCGGACTTCTGTGACGGGGAGAAAACAGAATGACAAAAGTGATTTTAAACGGATGCAACGGCGCGATGGGCCGCGTGATCACGGAGATCATTGAAAAAGACGATACGATGGAGATCGTGGCCGGAGTCGATATGAATACGGAACAGAGAGCGGATTATCCGGTCTTTCCGTCGCTTTTCGAGTGCCCGAAGGCCGACGTGGTGATCGACTTTTCGATCGCGAAGGCGACCGACGGCGTGATTGCCTACTGCGCGGAGACAAAAACGCCGGTCGTTCTCTGCACGACCGGTCTTTCGGAGGAGCAGCTCGCGAAGGTGAAAGAGTTAAGCGAAACGACCGCGGTGCTGCGCTCTGCCAACATGTCGATGGGGATCAATCTGCTTCTTAAGGTGCTTAGGGAGGTCTCCCCGATCCTGGCGGAGGCCGGGTTCGACATCGAGATCCTGGAAAAGCACCATAACCGCAAGCTCGACGCGCCGAGCGGAACGGCTCTGGCGCTGGCCGACGCGGTCAACGAAAGCCTTGACAACGCGTACCACTACAAATACGACCGCACTTCCGAGCGCGCAAAACGCGATCCGAAGGAGATCGGTATCCAGGCGATCCGCGGAGGCACGATCGTCGGGGAGCACGACATCATCTTCGCCGGTCAGGACGAGGTCGTAACGTTCAGCCACCAGGCGAATTCGCGGGCGATCTTCGCGAACGGAGCGGTGCAGGCCGCGAAGTTTCTGAAGGACCGCGGGCCGGGTATGTACGGCATGGCGGATGTGATCGGATAGGCGGGGGATCCGGCGCTGTGAATGCGGCCAGATGACCGAAACGGTCCGGTACGGCGGAAACGATCCGCGAACGGAGCGGCCCGGCTAAGCGAGGATCCGCGCCTCAAACTTTTTATAGATCCTGCTGTTCAGCGCTGCTTGTGTAACGGCAAGCAGCGCTTTTGCACATAAGAAGACGATAACGACCGTAACCGCGATCATAACGCACACCTTCCACGGCTCGGACGGGTCCTTGAAACCGAGCACGGTGTTGATGATCGGATGCTGGAGAAGGAAGACGGGATAGGACAGGCCGCCCCGCTCGACCGATCCGATCACGGAAGCGGCCGTTTTGTTTTTCATAAGCAGATTCCCGGCGTGATACAGGAGAACGAACAGGCAGAGACCGAGCGCGTGGGCCGCCGACGTCTGGCTTAAGGGCAGTTTAAAGAAGATCAGAAAGATGGCGAACACCGCGCAGACCGCGGCCGCGGCCGGGCGGTCCAGAACGGCCTTTCTGTAACGCATGAGCAGCATGCCGAGCTCGAACACGAACAGGACCGTGAATAAATTCCGGATATCTTCGATGACGAAATAGTCGGTGTGGATCACGGCGAGATCGGCGCAGAGCAGGACGGCGGTCACGGCGGCCGCCGAGCGGTTAAATAGTTTCAGGATAAGCGGGTACAATAAGTAACAGAGCACGATCGCCCCGAGGAACCATTCGCCGGTCAGATAGTAGTTTCCCGGAATGCGGTAGTTGAGGTATCCGTCCATGCAGACGAGCGAGGGCAGCAGTTTGACCGGACTGCCCGAGAAAAACAGCTTTTTGTACGCGAAAACATTTTTGACATAAAGGATCGCGAACGCGATGTAAAACGCCGGGAGGACCGACTTCATCCGCCTGTACCAGAAACGTTTCAGGGAATCGATCTCGCTGTAATTGTAAACGAGGACCGCACCGGAAAGGCTGAGGAAGGCGCTCACGATGGCGTCGCCCCAGTTCCCGTTCGCGTGTATGAAAAGAGGGCGGAACGGTCCGGCCGATCCGCACGAATAGTGATAGACAATGATCCCGACGGCACATGTCAGACGTATAAAATCAAAGCTTCCGATGTGTTCTTTTGTTCTTTTTTCAGTCATGGATCTCCTCCGTATGATGAGCGGAATGCGACGGCCGGAATACATGGACCGGAATACGCGCCTTTCATGGAAAGTATAGCACACGGCGCACGATAAATCCACTGTTTCCTGCGGCGTGACGGACGGCATTTTCTTCCTAAATATTCTCCCCCAAACGGCGCATACTAGCCTTGGAAAGGAGATTACGATTATGGAAAAGATCAAACGATTTGCTTTTTGCGCGATGCTGATCGCAGTGATCGGCGTCGCGGCGGCGTGCGGCAGAAACAGCGGAAGCGGTATGACAGAGACCGCACAGGCAGGCACTTCCGCGGCGGCCAAAACGACGCGGCAACAGACAGGTAACGGCACGGGATCCGGGACTTCGACCGGTTCCTATTCAGACGACAGGACCGGCTCATCCTCCGCGGTCGGAGAGACCGGCGGGATCCTGCGCGGAATGGTCGACGATATGATCAACGGCGTGGAGAACATGACCGGGAACACGAACGAGGCCGGGATCGGAAACGCCGGGGTCAACATTAATGAGACAAAAGGAAGCAGCACCGGAAACGGTACTGGAAACGGTACCGGAAGCGGCACCGCACAGGGCATAATGCAGGGCGCCGGACAGTAAGCGCCGGACCGAAAGGACGTCTCCCCGGCGCTCCCCGGCCCAAACCGCCTGCGGAAACAGGGAGCCGCCCGGACGGCCCGGATGCCCTGAAACCGGGAACCTGCAAACGGATGGCCTGGAAACCATCCGGGAAAGGAGAACAGTATGAGACGGGAAAGCTACTGTTACAGGCCGTACTGCGCCTGGCGGCACAATTTCGCCAGGGAGCGGGCGCTCAGGGCGGCGATCATCATTGCGAAGTTCCTGCTGATCGCGGAGGCCGTCTGGTTCGGATTTACATATGTGCGCGCCCATACCAGCGAGCGGATCGTGGACCGCATCCCGGTCGGGACCGCAGGCGAAAGCACGGACCGATTTCCCGGCGGGGCGGTAAGCGAAAGCGCGGACCGGGCGGACGGCGGACCGGTCCCGGACGTGCAGCCCGCGCAGGGATACCCCGACGTTTACGGGATCGGGATCGAGCGGGACGGCGGCGGTCTGTTCTGGTTTCACAGCCGCACGGAGCGGGAGACGGGCCCGTAGGCGGCATGCGCGCAAAGTATGCAAACTTTTCCGCTCTTACTCTTGAAATTCTTCTGTCCATCCTTTATAATATTCCAGTTAATACACGACCCGTGCGGCAGGTTCAGCCGCAATCATCAAAAGAAAAGGACGGATTATCATGAAAAAGCTCGATCTGCTGTACGAAGGCAAGGCAAAAAAAGTGTTCAAAACGGACGATCCCGACGTCCTGATCGTGGACTACAAGGACGACGCGACCGCGTTTGACGGGCAGAAAAAGGGAACGATCGTCGGCAAGGGCGCGATCAACAACCGCATGACGAACCACATTTTCCGGCTGCTGGAAAAAGAGGGCGTCCCGACCCACTACATCGAGGAACTTTCGGACCGTGAGACGGCTGTCAAAAAGGTCGAGATCGTTCCGCTCGAGGTCATCATCCGCAACATCACCGCCGGAAGCTTCGCACAGCGCATGGGCGTAAAGGAAGGCATCGTCTTCAAACGCCCGACGCTTGAGTTCAGCTATAAAAACGACGATCTCCACGACCCGTTCATCAACCGGTACTACGCCTTAAGCCTCGAACTGGCCACCGAGGAGGAGATCGATACGATCGAAAAGTACGCCTTCAAGGTCAACGACGTGATGAAGAAGTACTTCGACAGCCTGGGCATCGATCTGGTGGACTTTAAGATCGAGTTCGGACGCTACAAGGGACAGATCATCCTGGCGGACGAGGTTTCCCCGGACACCTGCCGCCTCTGGGATAAAAAGACGCACGAGAAGCTGGACAAGGACCGCTTCCGCCGCGATCTCGGCAATGTAGAGGACGCTTACAACGAGGTATTCAGGAGACTGGGAATCGAGGACAGAAAATAAAAGATGGACATCGGACAGGCACGCGCTATGGATTGGAGAACGGACAAGCTGCACGAGGAATGCGGGATCTTCGGCATGTACGATCTGGACGGCCGCGATGTGGCGTCCACGATCTACTACGGGCTGTTCGCCCTGCAGCACAGGGGACAGGAGAGCTGCGGGATCGCGGTCAGCGACACGAACGGACCGAAGGGCGTGATCAGCACCTGCAAGGGCATGGGCCTCTGCAACGAGGTGTTCACGCCGGAAACGCTGGATGGCCTTAAGGGCAACAACGGCGTCGGCCATGTCCGCTATTCGACCGCGGGGAGCAGCACGCGCGAGAACGCGCAGCCGCTGGTCCTCAACTATGTAAAGGGAACGCTGGCGCTGGCGCATAACGGAAATCTCGTCAACGCGCCGGAACTGCGCCGCGAGCTGGCCTATACGGGCGCGATCTTCCAGACCACGATCGATACCGAGGTCATCGCGTACCACATCGCCCGCGAACGGATCCGCACCGCGACCGTCGAGGAGGCGGTGGCGAACGCCATGAAAAAGATCCGGGGCGCCTATTCCCTGGTGATCGCAAGCCCGAGAAAGCTGATCGGGGCGCGCGATCCGCAGGGCTTTAAGCCGCTCTGCATCGGCAGGCGCGACAACGCCTGGATCCTGACCTCCGAGACCTGCGCGCTCGATACGGTCGGGGCGACCTTCGTCCGCGACGTGCGGCCGGGGGAGATCGTCACGATCACAAAGGACGGGATCCGATCCGACACCACGCTCTGCGACGAAAAAAGCGAAGCGAGATGTGTTTTTGAGTATATTTATTTTGCGCGGCCCGACAGCGTCTTCGACGGCGTCGGCGTGTACCACTCGCGCATTTACGCCGGGCGCTGCCTGGCGAAGGACTCGCCGGTCGACGCGGATATCGTGGTCGGCGTGCCGGAATCGGGGAATGCCGCCGCCCTCGGCTATTCGATGGAGTCGGGCATCCCCTACTGCATGGCGTTCGTCAAGAACTCCTATGTGGGACGGACGTTTATTAAACCCAAGCAGAGCAGCCGCGAATCCGCCGTGCGCGTCAAGCTGAACGTGCTGCGTGAGGCGGTCGCAGGAAAGCGCGTGATCATGATCGACGACTCGATCGTGCGCGGGACGACCAGCAATCTGATCGTCAACATGCTGCGGGAGGCGGGCGCGACGGAGGTGCATGTGAAGGTCTCCGCGCCGCCGTTTCTGCACCCGTGCTACTTCGGGACCGATATCCCGACGGAGGACCAGCTGATCGCCCATGACCGCACCGTCGACGAGATCTGTAAGATCATCGGCGCGGATTCGCTCTCGTACCTGCGTGTGGAACGCCTGCGGGAGATGGCGGGCGGCCTGCCGGTCTGCACGGCCTGCTTTACCGGGGATTATCCGGTGGACCCGCCCGTGGAGGACATCCGCGGAAGCTACGAGAAATAAAACAGGAGGACGTTTATGTACGATAAATACCAAAGCCCCCTTTCCGAGCGCTACGCAAGCAAGGAGATGCAGTACATCTTTTCGCCGGAAAAGAAGTTTCGCACCTGGAGAAAGCTCTGGATCGCGCTCGCGGAGACCGAGAAAGAGCTCGGCCTGCCGATCACGGACGAACAGATCGCGGAGCTTAAGGCCCATCAGGACGACATCAATTTCGAAGTCGCGAAGGAGCGCGAAAAGCTGGTGCGGCACGACGTGATGTCCCATGTCTATGCGTACGGCTTACAGTGCCCGCAGGCGAAGGGCATCATCCACCTCGGCGCGACCTCATGCTACGTCGGCGACAACACCGACATTATCCTGATGACCGAGGCGCTTAAGCTCGTCCGCAAAAAGCTGATCAACGTGATCGCGGAACTCGCCGCCTTCGCTAAGAAATATAAAGACCTGCCGACCCTGGCGTTCACGCATTTCCAGCCCGCGCAGCCGACGACGGTCGGAAAGCGCGCCACCCTTTGGCTGATGGATCTGACGCTCGATCTTGAGGATCTGGACCATGTGATCGGCTCCATGAAGCTTCTGGGCTCCAAGGGTACCACCGGGACGCAGGCCAGCTTCCTTGAACTGTTCGACGGGGACCACGGAAAATGCCGCATGGCCGACCGGATGATCGCCGAAAAGATGGGCTTTTCGGAGTGCTTCCCGGTATCGGGGCAGACCTATTCGAGAAAGATCGACAGCCGTGTGCTCGGCGTGCTGGCCGGGATCGCGCAGAGCGCCCACAAATTCTCCAACGACGTCCGCCTTCTGCAGCATTTGAAGGAAGTCGAGGAGCCGTTCGAGAAGAACCAGATCGGCTCGTCGGCGATGGCCTACAAGCGGAACCCCATGCGCAGCGAGCGGATCGCCTCGCTGGCGGACTATGTGATGGCCGATATGATGAACCCGATGCTTGTCGCTTCGACCCAGTGGTTCGAGCGCACGCTCGACGATTCGGCGAACAAGCGGCTCTCGGTGCCGGAGGGATTCCTTGCGGTGGACGGGATCCTCGATCTGTACCTCAACGTGGTGGACGGCCTCGTCGTCTATCCGAAGGTCATCGAGAAACACCTGATGGCGGAGCTGCCGTTCATGGCGACCGAGAACATCATGATGGACGCGGTCAAGGCGGGCGGCGACCGTCAGGAATTGCATGAGCGCATCAGAGAGCTCTCGATGGAGGCCGGAAAGAACGTGAAGGCCGAGGGGAAGGACAACAACCTGCTCGAGCTGATCGCGGCCGATTCGTCGTTTGGCCTGACGCTCGACGAACTGAAAAAGACGATGGATCCGAAGAAATACGTCGGACGCGCGCCGGAGCAGGTCGAAGAGTTCTTAAAAGAGGTCATAGATCCGATCCTGGAGGCGAACGGAGATCTCCTCGGAGTTAAGGCGGAGATCAGCGTGTAAGCCGAAAACGGCGTGCGAAATAAGCGAAAACGGCGTGCGCGCAGATGGAAACAGCGTGCAAGATTCGCTTTACATATGGCCGCATTTGTTGTAAACTGGTTAAGTGCCGGTTTTGCGGCATGCAGAAACGATCCAAAGGAGGGACCGCAATGGTCAGAGCAATCGTTGGCGCCAACTGGGGCGACGAGGGAAAGGGCAAGATCACGGATATGCTCGCCCGGGAGTCCGATATCATCGTCCGTTTCCAGGGCGGAAGCAACGCGGGCCATACGATCATCAATAATTACGGTAAATTTGCGCTTCATCTGCTTCCGTCGGGCGTTTTTTACAGCCATACGACGAGTATCATCGGAAACGGGGTGGCCTTAAACATCCCGTATCTGGTAAAGGAGATCGGCGATATCACGGGCCAGGGCGTCCCGATGCCGAAGATCCTGGTCTCGGACCGGGCGCAGATCATGATGCCGTACCACATCCTGTTCGATACCTACGAGGAGGCGCGGCTTGCCGGAAAGTCGTTCGGCTCGACGAAGTCGGGCATCGCGCCTTTCTATTCCGATAAATACGCCAAGATCGGCTTCCAGGTCAGCGAGCTGTTCGGAAGCGAGGCGGCGCTTAAGGAGAAAGTCGGACGCGTCTGCGAGATGAAGAACGTCCTTCTTAAACATCTGTACCATAAGCCGCTTCTCGATCCGGATGAGCTCTTTGCGACGTTGATGGAGTATAAGGAGATGGTCGCTCCCTATGTCTGCGACGTCTCCGCGTATCTGCACGAGGCGATCGCGGCCGGAAAGAATATCCTGCTGGAAGGCCAGCTCGGCTCTCTGAAAGACCCGGACCACGGGATCTACCCGATGGTGACATCCTCCTCGACGCTTGCGGCCTACGGGGCGATCGGAGCGGGGATCCCGCCGTATGAGATCAAAAACATCACGGCGGTCGTCAAGGCGTATTCGAGCGCGGTCGGCGCGGGAGCGTTCGTGAGCGAGATCTTCGGCGACGAAGCCGACGAGCTTAGACGGCGCGGCGGCGACGGCGGCGAGTTCGGGGCAACGACCGGACGGCCGAGACGCATGGGATGGTTCGACGCGGTGGCGACCCGTTACGGATGCCGGATCCAGGGTGCGACCGAGGTCGCGCTCACGGTTCTGGACGTTCTGGGGTACCTCGATGAACTTCCGATCTGCGTGGGCTACGAGATCGACGGAAAGGTGACGAAGGACTTCCCGACCACCTCCCTGCTCGAGAAGGCGAAACCGGTCTACGAGAAGCTGCCGGGATGGAAGTGCGCGATCCGCGGGATCCGGAAGTATGAGGAACTGCCGGAGAACTGCCGGAATTATATCGAGAGGATCGAGAAAGAGCTCGGCGTGCCGGTGAAGATGGTATCGAACGGTCCGGGACGCGACGAGATCATTATGAGAAAATAAACTGACGATAAAATGGCTCCGGAACTTTTCGGAGCCATTTGCCGTATGCCGTGGGATTTTGTATGCGGCCGGGCCGGGCTGGGTTTGAGCCGCGGCTTTTGTGCGGTCAGGGCTTTTCGCTGTCCGTTTCCGTTTCGGCTTTGTCGCCGTTCCGCCTGCCGAGCTTTACGGCGAGCAGGAACGCGTAGAGTATGACCGGGACGATCAGCAGACAGAATAACAGGGCGAGGATCGCGTTTGCGGGCGCGCCCGAGGCCGTCAGGACGGCGAGAGCGATAAACGCCGCGGCGATCACGGCGATGCCTGCCCAGGCGAAGATACGTTTCATGAAAACTGCCTCCTTTTCGGGCCGGATCAGGGCCCGATACCGACAGTATAAACGATTTCGCGGGGTTTGAAAAGCTGTTTTTGCGGCGCGGGCCGAAGCGGACGGCATTTTGCCCGCGGCGGGCGGTCTTCGGGGCGCGAGAGACAGTCTTCGGGGGAGCAAGGGGCGGTCTTTTGGCGCGGCGGTCGATTTTTCCGCTTGACGGGCACCGCAATATCTGTTATGATACAAATATAACAGTTATTACAAAGACAGCGGGAAAGACGGTGAGAAAATGATACTGAAAATCGATTTTAACAGTGAAGAGGCACTGTATATCCAGCTCTGCAACCAGATCATCATGGGGATCGCGACGGATATGCTGCGTGAGGGAGACAGCCTTCCCTCGGTGCGCCAGCTCGCGGACGAGATCGGGATCAACATGCATACGGTCAACAAAGCATATTCTGTCTTAAGGCAGGAGGGCTTTCTGCGGCTGGACCGCAGGCGCGGCGCGGTGGTGGCGCTCAACATGGATAAGCTGCGGGCGCTCAACGAGATGAAACAAAATCTGGGTATCATCATCGCCCGCGGGATCTGCCAGGACGTCGGGCGCGACGAGGTCCACGCGCTGGTGGATGAGGTTTTTGACGAATTCAGTGGACAGGGGTGAAACAGGAAGATGTTATGTGAAAACTGCAAGATGCGCGAAGCGACCATCAAGTATGTCGAGGTCATAAACGGGGTAAAATCCGAACACAACCTCTGCACGCACTGTGCGAGCCGCCTGGATATCGGCCAGTATTCGGCCCTGTTCGAGGGCGAGTTCCCGCTTGCGGAGCTGATCGCCGGGATCTTCGGGAAGACGGATTCGGACCGCAGCAGGGACCAGTACGCGCAGGTCGTCTGCCCGACCTGCGGCACGACCTACGAGGAGTTTATGAAAAACAGCCGTTTCGGATGCGCGGACTGTTACAGCGTGTTCGATCCGCTGATCGGCGACAACATCCGGAGGCTGCAGGGCAGCGAGAGCCATGTGGGCAAGCGTCCGGCCGGGCACAGGATAACGGAGAACGGAGAGGGCGCGCAGGCCGCGGCGGAAAAAGCGGACCGGCAGCAGTCCGAAAAGGACGCGGAGCTTCCGGTCGCGGAGCGGATCGAGCTTTTGCAGTCGCGGATCAAAGGCGCGGTACAGCGCGAGGAATACGAGGAAGCGGCGGTGCTGCGCGACGAACTGAAAAAGCTGAAAGAGGAGACGGGACAGAATGGATAGATGGTACGAGGCGCCGGGACAACCGGGATCCAACGTGGTATACAGCCGGATCCGCCTTGTGCGGAACTGGAAGGAATATCCCTTCCCGTCCCGGATGACGAAAGAACAGGACAGCGAACTGACCGCCCGGCTCTGCGAGAGTTTCAAGGGGATCGGGCCGGCCGACGGGACAAAATACAGGTTCGCCTATCTCGACCGGATGACGGATCTGGAAAAGACGTCGCTGGTGGAGCGGCGCGTGTTAAACCGCGGCATCGTGAAAAAACAGGGGACTTCGGGGCTGATCCTCTCGGAGGACGAGAGCGTCGGAGTCATCATAAACGGCGAGGACCATATCCGGATCCAGGTCTGCGATACGGGCCTGAAAACGACCGAATGCTATGAGCGGGCGGAGCGGATCGACGATTTCATCGACAGCCGCATCGAGTACGCGTTCGACAGGAAGTACGGATATCTGACTTCCTATCCGACGAACGTGGGGACCGGCCTCAGGGTCTCGGTGGTCCTGCATCTGCCGCTTTTATCGACATGGAAGAATTTCAACAGCCTGACGGCGGATATGGGGCGTTTCGGCACCTCGATCCGCGGGCTGTACGGGGAAGGCGGCGAGAATTTCGGGGCGCTTTACCGGATCTCGAATCAGAAGACGCTCGGGCAGACGGAACGCGAGATCGTCGATCTCGTGACAAAGACGGCGGCTGAGCTGGATCAGAAGGAGCAGAATCTTAGAAGCGACGCGGGGAGACGGCGCTCGCTTGCGCGGCTCGACGAAGTCTATAAGTCCTACGGCGTTCTGAAATACGCCCGCAGGCTGACGCGCAAGGACGCGATGAACCTCCTTTCGCAGATCATGGCCGGGATCAACGACGGGATGATCGAGACGAAAGAGCCCTGTTCGGTCTTCGGACTTGTTTTGGGCATTCAGCCGGCGAACCTTCTGCGGATGGCGAAGAAACCGCTTGATAAGGACGAACTTGACGCGGCGAGAGCCGATTTCCTCCGGGAACGGCTGCCGGAAATCAGATAGAGGACGAGAGGAGCAATACGGAATGGATCAATATACACAAAAGGCGAGAAGATCGCTCGACCTCGCGAAGGAGGCGGCCGAAACGATGGGGTCGCGCACCGTGGGTACGGAGCATCTGCTCGTGGGACTGATCGAGGAAGGGAGCGGCACGGCGGCAAAGGTGCTGGAGGCCAACGACGTGCAGCTGGAGCGTTTGATGGCGCTTGAGGAAAAGCTGGTCAACTCGTATCAGAATACGGGCGTCCGGGAGCGCGAGGGCTATACGCCGAGCGCGAGACGGGTGCTTGAAAACAGTTACCGGGAAGCGGTGCGGTTCCGCGCCCCACAGATCGGGACCGAGCATATCCTGATGGCCATGCTGAAGGAATCGGACTGCGTCGCGATCCGGCTCTTAAACACCATGAACATCAACATCCAGAAGATCTACATCGACCTTCTCTCCGCGATGGGAGAGGACGGCGCGCCGGGACGCGAGGAGCTTGCCCAGGGCCGGGGCCCGAAGGCGGCCCAGAACCAGAAGACGGAGACGCCGACGCTGGATACCTACAGCCGCGATCTCACCATGCTGGCGCGCGACGGAAAACTGGATCCGGTCATCGGACGCCAGAAGGAGATCCAGAGGGTCATCCAGATCTTAAGCAGAAGAACGAAAAATAACCCCTGCCTGATCGGTGAGCCCGGTGTCGGAAAGACCGCGGTCACCGAGGGCCTCGCCCAGATGATCGCGAACGGAAATATACCCGAGACGATGCGGGGAAAGCGCGTCGTGGTGCTCGATCTGTCGGGTATCGTGGCCGGTTCCAAGTACCGCGGCGAATTTGAGGAGCGTATCAAGAACATCCTGAACGAGGTGCGCGAATCGGGCAACGTGCTGCTGTTCATCGACGAGATCCATACTATCATCGGAGCGGGCGGCGCGGAGGGCGCGCTCGACGCTTCCAATATCCTGAAACCGTCGCTGGCGCGCGGCGAGATCCAGCTGATCGGCGCGACCACGATCGACGAATACAGGCGCTATATCGAAAAGGACTCCGCTCTGGAGCGCCGTTTCCAGCCGGTGACCGTGGAGGAACCGACCGAGGAAGAGGCGATCGGGATCTTAAAGGGACTGCGGCCCCGCTATGAGGCGCACCACCGCGTAACGATCACGGATGACGCCGTGCAGGCGGCCGTCCGGCTGTCCTCGCGCTACATCAACGACCGGTTCCTGCCGGACAAGGCGATCGATCTGCTGGACGAGGCGGCCTCCAAGGTCCGCCTGACGGTGTACGTCGAGCCGGAGGAGATCAAGCATCTGGAGAAACAGATCCGCGATCTCGAGCGCGAGAAGGAGGAAGCCGTCAAGGCCGAAGCCTACGAGCAGGCCGGAGAGATCAAGAAAAAGCAGGCGAAGAAGCGCAAACGGATCGAGGAGCTGCGCGAGAAGTGGGAAGAGGAGAAGACGACGAAGAAGCTCGTCGTCGACGAGAACGACATTGCCGACGTGGTATCCGGCTGGACCAAGATCCCGGTCAGCAAGCTGGCCGAAGCGGAGACGGAACGTCTTCTTAAGCTGGAGTCGATCCTGCACGGCCGCGTCGTCGGCCAGGATGAGGCCGTTACCGCCGTTTCCAGGGCGATCCGCCGCGGGCGCGTGGGACTCAAGGATCCGAAACGTCCCATCGGTTCGTTCCTGTTTCTGGGGCCGACCGGCGTCGGAAAGACCGAGCTCTGCAAGGCGCTCGCCGAGGCGATGTTCGGGACCGAGAACGCGCTGATCCGCGTCGATATGTCCGAATACATGGAGAAACACAGCGTATCGAAGATGATCGGTTCGCCGCCAGGTTATGTGGGCTACGAGGGCGGCGGCCAGTTAAGCGAGAAGGTCCGCCGGAACCCGTACTCGGTGATCCTGTTCGACGAGGTGGAGAAGGCGCATCCCGACGTGTTCAACATTCTCCTGCAGGTGCTCGACGACGGCCACATCACCGACTCGCAGGGGCATAAGATCGACTTTAAGAACACGGTCGTGATCATGACCTCGAACGCGGGGGCGGAGAACATCATCGCGCCGAAACACCTCGGATTCACCTCGAACGACGATGAGGCCGAGAGATATACGCGCATGAAGAACGGCGTGATGGACGAGGTGAAGCGGCTGTTCAAGCCCGAGTTTTTAAATCGTATCGACGAGATCATCGTCTTCCATCCGCTGAACCGCAGCCATATGAAGGACATCGTGTCGATCCTGCTTGCGGAGGTCGAAAAGCACACGAAGCAGCAGATGTCGATCCGGCTGAGCGCGGGAGACGACGTGAAGGAATTCCTGATCGAGAAGGGATACGACGAGAAGTACGGCGCGCGTCCGCTCAAGAGGACGATCCAGAATCTCGTGGAGGACCAGCTGGCCGAAGCCGTGCTCGAAGGGCGCGTCCGCGAGGGCGATTCGGTAAAGATCACGTTAAAGGACGGGGCGCTGAAGTTTTCCGCGCGCCATCCGCAGTCCGCGGCCAAAAAAGAGCTTAGCGCGACGGTATAGACGGGCGAAGCGGCGTCCGAAAGCGCCCGCCAAGACGGGACGGCGCGTTTCGGAGCTGTTTATTATGATGATATAAAGGAGTTTAAGCATTATGGCTGTAATCGGTGAATTGATCCGCACGGAGGACGACGGCACGGTCAGCTTCGGAAACTATGAGCTTTCCGAGAAGGCCAAGAAGGAGGACTTCGAGCACGACGGAGACCTTTACAAGGTCAAGACGTTTAAGGAGATCACAAAGCTTGAACGGAACGGCATGTTCGTCTACGAATCTGTGCCGGGGACCGCGGTAAGCGGTTTTTCCGTAAAGGATGAGGAAGTATCGTTTTTTGTGGAAGGCGAAAGCGACGCGCAGATCACGCTGCAGCTTTCGGACGACGCGGAATATGAAATCCTCGAGGACGGAAAACCGGCGGGCGGGATCCGCACCAATATGAGCGGAAAACTGAGCTTTTCGCTGGAACTGGTTCCCGGAAAGAGCGTCGGGATCACGGTCAGGAAAAAGTAGAAGGGAAACGGATCATGGCGAAGGCAAAGAGCAATACGGTGTTTTTCTGCAGGGAATGCGGCTATGAATCCGCGAAGTGGATGGGCCAGTGCCCCGCCTGCAAGGAGTGGAACTCGTTCGTGGAGGAACCGGCGGCCGCCGGGAAGAAGCAGCAGGCCGTCGTCTCCATGCGTGCTCCGGGGCGGGCCGCCGCCCCCGTTCACATCGGCGAGATCTCACTGGACGATCAGGACCGCACGCCGACCGGCTTTGAGGAGCTCGACCGCGTGCTGGGAAACGGGATCGTGAGAGGCAGCCTCGTTTTGGTGGGCGGCGATCCGGGCATCGGGAAATCGACGATCCTTCTGCAGGTCTGCCGGAATCTGGCCGCGGCCGGAAAGCATGTGCTCTATATATCGGGAGAGGAGTCCTTAAAGCAGATCAAGATGCGCGCAAACCGCATCGGAGCGATCGCGGGGGACCTTCTGTTCCTGTGCGAGACGAATCTCGATACGATCGCGGGTGTGCTTGAGAATACGAAACCGGAGATCGTCGTCATCGACTCGATCCAGACCATGTACCGCGAGGACATCGCGTCCGCTCCCGGCAGCGTAAGCCAGGTGCGCGAGTCGACCAACGCGCTGATGCAGATCGCCAAGGGATTCGGGATCACGGTGTTCATCGTCGGGCACGTCACGAAAGAGGGCGTGGTCGCAGGGCCGCGCGTGCTCGAGCACATGGTCGATACTGTGCTTTACTTTGAGGGCGATCGGAACGGATCGTACCGCGTTCTGCGGGCGGTCAAGAACCGTTTCGGCTCCACGAACGAGATCGGTGTGTTCGAGATGCTGGAGAGCGGACTTGCCGAGGTGAAGAATCCGTCGGAGATGCTGATCTCCGGGCGTCCGAAAGAGGCGTCCGGCGCGGTGGTCGCCTGCTCGCTCGAAGGGACCAGGCCGATCCTTCTGGAGGTGCAGGCCCTCGTCACTGCGACGAATTTCGGGATGGCCAGGCGCACGGCGAACGGCGTCGACTACAACAGGATCAACATCCTGCTGGCGATCCTTGAAAAGCGATGCGGTTTTGCCATGAGCCGCTACGACGCCTATGTGAATATCGCGGGCGGCATGAAGATGAACGAACCGGCCCTCGATCTGGCGGTGGTGATGGCGCTGGTCTCCAGCTTCAAGAACCGGGAGGTCGATCCGGGGATGCTGATCTTCGGCGAGGTCGGGCTGTCCGGCGAGGTCCGCGGCGTCTCCCAGGCGGCGCAGCGGGTGGCGGAGGCGGTCAAGATGGGTTTTACCGCCTGCGTGATGCCGAAGGCGAATCTTGCAAAGATCAAGGATGAAAAAAGGATCCGGCTGATCGGAGTGGAGAACGTGAGAGAGGCGATCGCGCTGATCTGACCGGTCTGGGTCGATCGGTTCGATGCATAAGACAAAAATATTACAGGGGAGGGGTAAGACACCATGGAGTGTAAGAGAAGACTGTTTCATACGGTTTCTTTATTATCGATTTCCGATACGGTCCGGTACTATGAAGGACTGGCGAGGAAGGGCTGGATCCTGACGGAAAGCGGATGGCTTTTTGAAAAATTTCGCGTTGGCGAGCCGCAGGATCTTTATTATTCCATCGTGCCGAAAGCCCCGGGGATCCCGACAGGTATAAAGAATCTGGAGAACTGGGAGTATGTGACCGAGAACCGGAACTACACCGTTTATTCCTCAAAGAATGATGTTGAAAAGATACGGTTCTCCCTTGAGCTGTCCACCAACCGGATGCTCGAGGGCATTATCGTCCTGCTGTTGCTTCCTGTCTTGATCTACGTCGATCTAAGGGCGCCGCTGCCGCATGACTCCGCGGCGTTTCTGGGACTGATGCTGTCGGTTTATTATGTTATGTACTGTGCGGCGTTCGTCATGCATGCGGTGGAAGCCGTCCATATCAACAAAACCGGTCGTTTCTTTGAGGATGATCGGACCCGGTTTGGGATCTGTCTGTTCATCGACTATGTTTATCTGTGCTTCCGCGCAGTCTTTGCAGTTTTTCTGATCTGGTTCGTGCTGCGGATCGCGGTGTGAGGGAGGAATTTTGCCGGTCGTTTGCCGGCAGTCCGCGTTTCCCGACAGGTACGACGCAAAAACTCAGTTTTTGAAAAGTTTGGTTTTTGAGAGAATATTTATATTGAAAAGTTGACAAAATACAGGTATTTAACTTAGCGTTTTTCAAATGCAAATACGTCCTCTGGAGCCCAGATATATGTATTATCGCAGACATAACCGCGGAGCCACAGCGTTCCGCCTACATTTCTAAGATATAACCCTTTTGGGAAATCGTCGTCTTCTTCAAGAAATTCCGATAATACTGTGACTGCGCTGTCCGGGGCGCGGTGGGTCCCGCTCAAAACGCTGTCTTTGCTCTGCGCCTGGTCTGTATACGACAGCCGAAGAAACAATCCCGTGTCTGGCTGGCACGGCTGAAGGCCCAGTTCGTCGGCCCGTGCGAAAATATCCGCATATACGGTGCCGTTTTCAAATCCCAATTCCCGTAACGAACATAGCACCACCGTAACCGGTGAACAGACTTTATCTGTCTGAAAACGCGGGTGATTCATATACGCTTCCGCGTATTCATTGACACATATGTTATTGACCTTAAGAACGGAAGGTATCCTGTCCTTCGGAATAGGGACTTATTGCATCTGATCTCATATATAATGCTGTTTTCCCTCCGTATGCCACATTTTTCGGAAAGATTTGTCTTGATTATAACAAATCTGTCTCATTTATCAATATTTCTCTATCACAATTACAATAAAGAATTCTGACTCAAATGAAATACGATCCCTGGATCTTATAGAGGGGATTTACCTCATTTTTGGGCGAAAAAACCGTAGAGTGTTATACTCTACGACATGTTTAAAAAGTCCCAAAATGCTTTTATCAAAAGAATTTTACAAAAAAATGGGTGATTTGTCAATACACACGGCCTAAAAATCAGGCCGATAACAGAACTCCGCAGCGCGGAGACCAGTTTTTAAGAAGAATTGTCCTTCTGTTGTCCGGAATCGGGAAGCCATAGACCGTCAGAATTGCCGTCATGAGGAAAAGGGAGGAATGATCATGTAAGACGAGGAAAAACGTTTATCCGTGGACCTCCATGTAGACTATTCATGGAATTAAAACACCGGAATATTCAGCGGCTATCGGAATTATCAGCCGTCAGCAAACGCCGTCAGAACTTTCGGGCTTTCCTTTGATTTAAGGGAAAAACTTAGAGTTCTGTCGTAGAGTATAACACTCTACGACAGGACAGATCGTCAGAATTTATTATGAATTGTACCTATACCGTTATGATTTGCAGAAGCATCGGATCATATACCTCCGGTTAGCCCAAAACGCTTTTTTAAGGGATAAAACCCGGATGAAACCCGTGAACCTCAGACAATTTCTTCCCCGCCATCATCCGGCTTTTCACAATAAAACAATAAACATGATAGGAACCACGTTAGTGGATATTTAAGAGAATTCTTTTGTAAATGCGGAAAGCATCGACAGAGGGTTTTTGCTGTGCGAAGGTACACAAAAGATAAATGAGTGATATACTGGAGGCGATAATCCATGAAGGCAAAGAAATTCATCGCTGTGGCATTGGCGGCAGCCACCGTGCTGTCGGGTATGGACGCCGGTATGGTGAAGACACGCGCCGAGTTTACTACCGACATTGCGGCAGATCGCGTGGAAACAAATCAAAAATATGCTGATAGCGTGTCCGCCCGCTATGGGAGTGAGGAGACACCGAGCGATGCGGCATTTGGCGTTGCGACCCCTTCGAATGCGGAAAGAGCGGCCGGAGCTGATACCAACGGCAGTAAGCGTGATGGCGGACACGGAAGCCTCCTGTCATTCACGGATAGCTCCGGCCTGGTGACGGTGGAAACGGAAGAAGGGATATTGCCTGAAGATGCGGCGATCTCCGTTGAAGCGCTGGATCTGCTGGGAGATGAGGAATATGCGGACACCATGTTATCGCTGTGGGAAACCGCGAAGAAAGATCTTAAGAACTTCCTGCGGGTGTACGCGTATGATATCCGTATTTCTGACGCTGACGGGAACGATATCCGGCCTGCGGGTGAGGTGACCGTGACATTCCATAACGTGGACCTGTCCGGCTCGGAAAATGCCGGAGTTTATCATATCCATGGAGACGGTCATGCCGACAAAGTGACTGCGGTGTATGCGGGCAGCGGCGATAGGGCTGATGGGGCTGGTCCGACTGGGACACAGATTCCCATGACCGGGACCGGACTGTACCGTCTGTCGGGATCCCGCTATGGCCGCGCTGCTGTGGAAAGCGGTTCAGATGCGGACGGCGGTTCTGACGCGGACAATGAGGATATATTGCCTTCGCATGAGACCGACATAACCTTTTCTGCCAGCGTGCCTGGCGTCTATGCGCTGGCCATGGACTCCGGTATTGCGATGACGGCATCGGATAATGACGTCTATAACGTGCTGGTCGGGGAGAGCGTCACCATCGTCTCAAACAGAGGCGGCCCGCATTACGGGTGGTTCAGCAGTGATGCGGGGACGGCCACGGTCAAGGGAAACGGGAGCGCCGACTTCGGCATGGCACGCTCGGCGGCCATAACCGGCGTTAAGCCGGGTGTGGTAACGATCACGCATTATTACGGCGTGTTTTCTGTCTATTCCGACACCTATACGGTCGTTGTATCCTATAAGCCCGACCTCATACTGGACGCTGAGATCACCGGCTCCGAGGTGGCCTATGTGCGCACGAACAACGGTTCCTACAGTGCGTCGGGAAATAAATTCACAGCAGTACCAAACGGAAAGACTACAGTCCAGAACTACATGTCCGAGGCCGATCACAGCGTGCAGATGATCGTCCTTGCAAAACCGGAAAAGAACCACATCCTTGTGGATCTGGGTGAAGGGGAGGACAAATATTCTACATCCGAAAACTACACGCAGGAGACCGCGTTCAGGGGCAAGGCAAACTGGGACAAGGTAATTGAGGAGGCGGCCGCCAAAGGCTATGCCGCCTACTTTGGCTTCACGAAGGACGGGTATGCCAGCAACAACAATAACACGATAGCCCTGCGGGTCCGCTCGCTTGACCCGCCGGAGATGGATGTCACCGCGACGCCCAGCAAGACAGAGGGAGTCTCTCTCGGAGACAGTCTGTCCTTTACGGTCGATGTAACGCCGTATACCCGGCTTGTTGACAATTATGGAGGCAAAAGCAGGACGATCGACCTGACGGTTGAGAAAAAAGAACTCCGTTCCGTGACGATAAACGGGAAGCAGTATACCAATATAAAAGCAAATGACAACGGCTCCTTCACGGTAGCGGATTATAAGGCCACAGCCGATGACTGCCGTGAGGGCGAGATCCGCATGACGGTGGACGCGCTGATCACCTACAGTTATGATCTGAACGTTAAGGACCGCGACGATGTGACAGGCAAGGTCAGGCAGACGGCGGTAATCGAGAAGTCCGCCGCAGCAGTCGCGAGGATCGCCAAGAGCAATTTTGATGTCAAGCTTTCCTATGTGAATATGACCCATCCCGGGATGGCGCCTGTCACAGGGGACAAAATACAATATACGGCGAGAATACAGAACTACGGTGATTTGCTGAGGAAACTGGAGTTCAATGACTCCAGAGTCAGGGTCGCCGGGAGGACGTTAAGCATGAGCGGCGGCGCAGTCACTTCGTTCGTATATACCTACGTTGTGACCGATGCCGATGTGCTGGCCGGAAAGATAACAAACACGGCGACGATCAAGGACAATGAAACCGGAAACACCGCCTCGGATACCCTGACGATCGAGACCGGGCGAGCAAAACGGAGCCTGCTCACGAACGTCAGTCTTGGCAAGGACACAGACCAGAACAGGTTGTTTCAGGCCGGCGAGACGGTACCGATAACAGTCAGCGTCGCCAACACGGGAAATATCGCACAGCAAAGCGTCAGGCTGACGGGCGCGAACCTGGAATTCGTCGAGGATTCCGGTTATTCGGTTAGCGACGGAGGAAAGACAGCGGTCATTACGGGACTTGCGGCCGGGAAGACAGCAGACCTCACCGCCCGCTACGTTGTAAGGCAGGAGGATGTAGACGATCACAGCCAGATCGTGAGCAGTGTGGATGTCACGGGCGACACGGGCACGGAGTACGACCCGCAGTCGGTCACCTATACGTTCTTCCACCTTAATAGGAAACCGGGGCTTACCGTCAGCATTGAGATCAAAAACCCGAAGGCCGTGTTTGAAAGCGGCGATGTGATCGATTACGAGATCGTGGTGAGCAATACCGGAAACACCAACCTTGATTTAAAGATCAGGGACGTCATAACCGCGTGGAATACACAGGGGCAGGAGACATTTGATCTGAGCAAGACGGAACAGTCCGGCGAAGGAGACGGGTTTTCGTGGGATGAGGCCGCAGATACGGCGGCACTGCGCTTAAAGCCGAACGCCCAACACCGGTTCCAGTATAGTTATACTGTCAAGGCTGAAGACGCCGCGAAGCGGGTCATGACCAATACCGTCACAGTGGAAGAGATAAAGGGCAGAGTATCCGAAGCCAGTGATACCGCCGCGGCCCACTTTGCCGACAGGCCGGAACTTAAGGTGACGGTGACTGAAAATACGGCAGGCAGGGCAGAAAGCCCGGCATACGGTTACGGGAAAACGATCGTCTGTACGGTAAGGGTGGAGAATACGGGGAGCGTGGAACTGACGGATGTGAGGGTATCCTACACCGCGGAGCCCGCAGGGACCGATCCGTCCGGCACGGCATCCTCCGATGCCACAGCCGCATGGAAGATCGCGAGTCTGAAACCCGGGGAGGAGAATGCCCGCGAATTTGAGGTCCAGCATCTCGTAACCGAGGACGACATCGCCGCCGACGGCGTTAAGATATCAGCTTCGGCGGAAACAGAGTACCTGCTGGGAATGTCCAGAAAGATGATAGAGGCAGAGGACAGCATTACCTTAAAGACAGTTGCGGCGGAAACAAAAATTACGGCCGCCAGGGAGGCGCTCATCGGCGCGGGCGGCAATGGCGGAGCCGGTTACGGTGTCACTGCTGGAGACGTGGTGCCTTTCCTCAATACGGTGCGCAACGAGGGAAACCTGACAGTAAGCGTCGTTATAAGCGATACCTTCGGCATGGCCGGGGCAGCAGTAAGCGGTACGCCGGGTGTCACAGGCATCAGCCAAACGGACGGGAAGGTCTTAGCGACATTAAAGCCCGGCGCTTCGCTGACGATAGCTTATGAGTATAAGGTCACGGAGGAGGATATAAAGGAAGCCGAAGAAAGCGGTAAAAAAATCCAGAGCACTGTTACTGTGAAGGACAGTGAGGAGGAAAAAGTACTTGCCAGCGCGACGGCATATGTAGCCATTGCTGATGGGGAAAAGATCCTCTCCGTGCGGAAGACCCTGACGAACGGCGGAGAAACGGGATTTAAAGCAGGGGAGACCGCCGAATTTGACATTGTTGTGACGAACTGTTCGTCAGACAATGTAAATATCACGGTTGAGGAAAAGTTGAATGGCGCTGTGATACTTGGAGATCCCATAATTCAAGGGAAAGCCGGAAAAGCCGGGGAAAACGGTTCCGGGGCTGGCGGTCGGAACGCTGAATTTGAACTTGTTGGTGACGGTGCGATCACTGTTAAAAATCTGGCTGACGGGGAATCTGCGACCATAAAGGCCCGGTATACAGTCACTCAGGACGACATTGATAAGTTTGCCGGGAAAGGCGAAGTGCTGAAAAATGTGGTCACCGTCTCTGTGGAGGGAACCGGTGATGGGATACAGGCCTGCGCCATAATCCCGCTTTCAACAGGGAATCCTAAACTTTCCCTTACCGGGTATATCGTTTATCCGGAAGGGGAAACCGGGCACAAGTTCACTGCCGGTGAGACCGCTGAATTTGAGATCAAGGTAAAGAATACCGGCAGTATAACCTTAACGGACCTTGATGTGAATGAACTGCTGGACGGCGCGGTCTTCGTGTCGGCGGGCGTCGGAGGGAACGGAAATACCGTCACAAACAAAGGCAGGACGGTGAAGATCAAATCCCTTGCTCCGAATGAAACCGTCACCTTGAAAGCCCATTATGTAATAAAGCAGGAAGACATGGACTCCGGAGCTGATCCGGTAAACCGTATCTGCGCTTATTACACGGGTAAGATCATGGACAGTGCAGAGATACGGGTTCCGCTTGCAGGAAAGAAAACTGCCCTGTCTGTAAAAAAGACCGTTGCAAATGAGGGCGGCGGCACCGGCGAGGGCGGAAGCTTCAGGGCCGGAGATGAGGTGCTCTTCGATGTCACCGTAGCCAATACGGGGAACATGACCTTAAGATACCTTATCGTAAACGAACTGCTTGCAGGCGCATATATAAAAGAGGCCGGAAACAATAAGGATACCGGCGGCAGTGGGGAATACGGCATGCCGTCCTACACCCTTGAGGGAAAGGGTAAGGCGGTGATCGCACAGTTGTCCCCGGGACAGACGGTGACACTCAAGGCTGCTTACAGGCTTACGCAGGCGGATGTGGACGCGATAGGCGGCGTGACAAATACCGTGACGGTCAAAAACGGCAGACCGGAGGACCCGCATATAGACGAAAGCGCTGAGGCCGAGATCGAGGGGATCGAGAGGAAAACCGCTCTGGTTGCCCTGGTCCGGCTTAAGAACAAAGGAAGCGGGAAAGACGGCGCCTTTAAAAACGGCGATGTGGCGCTGTTTGATATCGTCCTCTGGAATTCAGGCGGCACGACACTGCAGTATGTGACCGTGACAGAACTGCTTGAGGGGGCGAAGCTGCTTGCCGGAAACGGCTATACCGTTGACGGTTATTCCGCACAGATCGCGCAGATCGCACCGGGTATGACGGTGACGCTGAGAGCGTCCTACACGGTAACGAAAAAGGACATGGAAGACAGCGGTGAGTTGAGGAATACGCTTGTTGTGTACGGCGGAAAAGACAGGGACGGCGGCCAGACGATAAGCGCAGTGATACCGAAGGACGCATCATCGACCAGACCTTCAGGATCGACCGGATCCGGAGGCGGCGGAAGTTCGGGCAGCGGCGGCTCCGGAAACGGAAGCGGAGGTGGAAACACCGGTAACGACGTATCGGGGATCGGTCCGGGATATGAGACGGAACCGGAAACTTCGGCGATGCCTGGGACTTCGAATGATGAGGGAGCGAACAAGGCTCCGGAAGAGAACGGAACGCCGGGCGTCCCGGAGGAAACCGGCGTTCAAAGAAACGGTAACGGGGAAATTATGTCTCCGGGCACAGACTCCGGGAAAACACAGCCGGAAGACCACGGCAGGTCGGATGCCAATGGGAAGGACGCGGGCAGGCAAACGCCCAAGACAGGCGATCCGGGTGTGCTAAGATATATGGTCATGCTCCTTATATCGTTTGCGATGTGCTGTGCGTGCGTCATAGCATTAAGAAAGAAGAAACGGGACGGGGAGAACCCGGATAATGGGTGATAGTGAAACTGCGGCAAAAAAATATCCCGGGAGATCATTGGACTTCCGGGATATTTTATATGCTGCCTGCTATGAATTTACAAGGGAAATCACGAAAAACAGACCTGTCAGTTGCCTTTGTTTTCCCATCAGAGACAGCAACTTAAGAACAGCATATTGATATTGCTGAATTGAGATGGTTTTCTTATGCAAAACGAGGTGAAAGGGTGTCTTGGCTGCAGTGCCTGTCGTTACGGAAAACCCTGCGTTCAAATGAAACACGCTTATGAATTCGGAAAAACTCTTTATTAAGTGCGTATATGGGCTACGCTCATCTCATCGCGAAATCCAAAACAGCCCGAATCGAATTGCAGGTATCATCAAAAGAAACGTCCCGCACATAGTCAAAGCTTTTCTGATATCTCTGCCAATGGGCCCGAAGCTGACTGCTTTCCCGTATTTCGTCGAGTATTTCCCTGTAATCTTTTATGATGCTGCTGCTTCCGCGCTTCTCCGCAGTTCGTTCAAGTGCTTTCTTTAATGTGGCGGGATCACATTTTTCACCATGCATAACATACAGGATATGTATGTCGTAGAAATCTCTCGGACGGGTATTTGCAACACTGCGGGACAGCACTGTTTCGACCTTCTCTGCTAACACGGTTTCAAGATTATAGGCGAGAGCGCTGATTGTTCTGTCATCAAACAGCAGCGAAAACGTGTATTCTACCTCTCCCGGTGTAATGACATCGCCGGTGGTGACATCAACGGTTAAAGGAACGCTGACAGGCGGGTATTCTGCTTTCAGATTGACACGGATGCCCGGATAATCGTCACCTTCTCGAATATCAGATATCTTCCCCAGTTCGAAATGTATATCATCATTTACGGGAATAGCGCATATCTGTGAAAAAACCTCCCTGATGTTCTCGTGCGTCAATGTAAAACCCTTGACTGTCGTGTCTAAATCCATTGTTGTCCGTGAATCAAGACCGACGATAGCCGAAATGAGAAATCCGCCTTTTAGTATGAAATTATGATTGTAAGGCGACAGTGAAATCCGCTCCAGCAGTCTTTCCAGCATATAGTTCTGCAAGACAAGTTGTGATGAGATATGTTTTTCTGCCGCCTTTTTATTAATAAATGCTTTTAACTGCATCGGATTCTTTGTAATCATAAAAGTACTCCCATATATTGCATGATTTTTGCTTTCACATGCAGCTTGTCGGCATACAGCATAAGTCTGTGAATATTCCTGTATCGATTTGACGCATAGTGTTTCATTGCGATGTTCACGAGCTGAATATCACTGCCGCTGCCGCGCACAATATCGCAAAGCGTCTTTTCAAGATCATAAACGCGGATCGGATTGCCGGAGGGCGAACGGATTTCCACGATTCCAAGTAAATAGATTTCAGGTACGGAGCGTCTGATGTTTAAATTTTCCTGTTTTAAAGACGGCGCATTGTATCCCTTTGGAAATGTCATCGTGTACTGCGCCGGAGCGCGGTCAGAGTAACCGAGAAGATAAAGCGCCGTGTCGTGAGAGTAAATGCCCCTGCTGTACTTTCTCTGCAGAAGGTACATGTCGTCTTCCCACACATCTGTTCTGACATAAAGTCCGCGGCTATATCGGGTAAGATGACCGGCTTCCGTAAGTTCTGTGAGGACGCCCCGATGAATCCCCGCCGCAGTCACCTCCCCGGCTGTTATTGCCCCGTTGCCTGACACAGCCAGCATATTTTCCACTTTTTCTTTATCCGTCATAAACAACACCGCCTTTCGACAATTACACATTATATTATGCATAAATAATGTGCAGTTGTCAATAGACAATATAACAAATACACATTAGAGATTACAAAAGTAATGTGTAATTGTCGAAACAGCACATTTTCGATTCATGTATTGCAATCAGCCATGCGATACGATAAAATCAAAACAGAAGAAGTATGAAAATCTTTGAGGCTGTCACGGTACGGTTACAATTATTTTCATACTCCAAGAACCTCGAAATGCGAAGGAAGTTCGCAAAATACCTGCTAATATTTTCCGCATGTGAAAGGGTAAATGCCGCATGGATATTAAACATTATTTCGTAGAAAAGGGCCAGGGAGAGCCCATCATTTTTCTCCACGGGAACGGAGAGAACTGCGGCTATTTTCGGGGCCAGATGGATGCGTTCGCCGAGTTTTATCATGTCTATGCGATAGATACCAGAGGACATGGGAAAACGCCGAGAGGCGTTATGCCGTTTACGATACGGCAATTTGCGGACGATCTGCTGGGCTTTATGGATGAGCATCAGATCGAAAGGGCACATCTGCTCGGATTTTCGGACGGCGGAAATATCGCTATGGTCTTTGCCATTCGATACCCTGACCGTGTGGACCGGCTGATTCTAAACGGCGCAAATATGCGCGCGGAGGGTGTAAAGCGGAGCGTCCAGATCCCCATCGAGATCGAGTATAAGATCGCGAAAAGGCTTTCAGGAAAGAACGACGCGGCAAAGAGGAACGCGGAGATGCTCGGGCTGATGGTCAATGACCCGAATGTTTCGGCGGAGGAACTTGCAGGGATCCGGGCGAAGACTTTGGTTATCGCCGGAACCGGGGACATGATCCGGGCAGAGCACACGAGAGAGATCGCTGCAGGCATTCCAGATGCGGAACTCAAATTCATCAAAGGGGATCATTTTATCGCGGGTAAATGTCCGGAAGAATTCAACCGGTCGGTGCTGGATTTCCTGCGCAGTTGAGGGAAATGCTTTCGGAAATCCGTTTCAGTCATTTTCGCAGCAGGGCTTTTTGCTGTGAATTCTGTTTGCAGAGATGCTGCAAAACCGTTTTGGGAGGTAAAAGGATATGTGGCTGGTTTTTGCTTTATTGTCTTCTATATTTGCAGCGCTGACCTCCATACTGGCGAAAATCGGTATTGAGAGCGTAAACTCCAACCTTGCGACCGCCATCAGAACAGTGGTGGTCGTGCTTCTGGCATGGGGTATGGTATTTTTGACAGACGCGCAGGGCGGGATCGCAGGTATCAGCGGGAAGAGCTGGATCTTTTTGATACTATCCGGTCTGGCGACGGGCGCCTCATGGCTTTGCTATTATAAGGCACTGCAGATTGGCGAAGCGTCGAAAGTGGTGCCGGTCGACAAGCTGAGTGTTGTTTTCACGCTCATTCTCGCGTTTGCATTTCTGCATGAAAAAATCACCCTCAAATCCGCGATAGGTTGCATACTGATCGGCGCGGGGACGCTGCTGATGGTTTTATGAATTAAAAGTTTTCACTACCGTCTTGCAATGCCGACTGATATAGGGTATAATTCTATTGACTGATTCCGCGATAACTCGCAAAAATTTTCATTATGGAAGGCGCGTAATATGGAAATTAAGAGGAACCTGTATTTGAATAAGCTGATCAGCAAGCAAAAAAACGGCCTTATTAAGGTTGTAACCGGTATTCGGCGCTGTGGGAAGTCCTACTTGCTTTTCAATTTGTTCAGGGATCATTTACTTGCGGAAGGCACGGAAGAACGGCGCATTATTGAAATTGCATTTGATTCTTTCGAGAATAAACGCTTTCGTGATCCGGAAGTGCTTTATCCTTATCTGAAGGAACAGATCAAAGATGACGGCATGTACTATATATTGCTGGACGAAGTGCAGCTTCTTGGTGAGTTTGAATCGATACTGAACAGTCTGATCCGCATGAAAAATGTGGACGTGTATGTGACGGGAAGCAATGCGCGTTTTTTGTCGAAGGATGTGATAACGGAATTCCGCGGTCGTGGAGATGAAGTCCATATGTATCCGCTCAGTTTTGCGGAATTCATGTCTGCCTATTCGGGGACGAAACAGGAGGGTTGGAATGAATACATGCTTTATGGCGGCCTCCCCCCAATTATGAATATTTCGGATCCGGAAGAAAAGATCCATTTTCTCAAGATGCTGTTCGAGGAAACTTATATTTCGGATATCGTAGGCAGGCATAATGTTCGAAATCGGGCAGAACTGGAGGAATTACTGAATATTCTCTCATCTGCCATCGGCTCGCTCACAAATCCTGCAAAACTGTCGTCAACCTATAAAACCGTTAAGAAGAAAACGATCAGCAATACGACCATTAGAAGATATATCGATTATCTTTGCGATTCCTTCCTGATCGACAGTGCGCTTCGTTATGATATTAAGGGAAAGAAGTATATCGGTACTCCGGTCAAATACTATTTCACGGATCTGGGATTACGAAACGCGCGCCTCAATTTCCGTCAGCTGGAGGAAACGCATACGATGGAAAACATTATATTTAATGAACTGAGGATGCGGGGATTCAACGTAGACGTTGGCGTGGTCACTCAAAATAGGACCAATGAGAACGGCCATGGTGTCCGAAGACAACTGGAGATCGATTTTGTCTGTAACAAGGGATCCAAGCGTTACTATATTCAGTCGGCATATGCGATTCCGGATCGAGAAAAAATGGAGCAGGAGCAGCGCTCTCTGATGCTTACCGGCGATTTTTTTAAGAAGATCATTATTACAAAAGATGCACCGGCTCCATATTACAATGAAGATGGCGTATTGATCATGAGTGTTTATGATTTTCTCCTGAATGCGGACAGTCTGGATAATTGATCGCCAAATCAGATCAAAATTGAAAAAACATCTGGGATAAAAAGAAAAATCCGCGAAGGACGCGGATAACACGATCAATATTTTTGTAACAGGGGAAGAGGGATTCGAACCCCCATCGACGGTTTTGGAGACCGTTGCTCTACCATTGAACTATTCCCCTTCAATTCTCACGCCTAGAAATATTATCACAGGAATGAGAAATTGTCAACTGCTTTTTGCCGGATAATTCATGCCGCCATGAAAAAAAGGTGATACCGTTGCCATGCGGTGTGGTTCGTAGGGGGTCCTTGCGATCGTTGAGTCGCTGAATAGTCGATTAGGGAGGTAGTTATGCTTTTAGCGATTGCTTTTGCTCCATGCAAGGTTTGAGGATACTGTATGGAGCGGATCGGGTTTTGAGATGACCCTAAATCCTCAGACTTTGCGATTTTGATATACAACAATCATTCAAAGGAGCAAAGTCGAAATGAAAAATAATTATAAAGAACTGAAAACATTTTTGATCCTATGGTCAACACAGTCGCTTTCCCAGCTTGGCAGTGCCATGACCGGCTTCGCACTGACACTATGGTTATATGAAAAGACCGGTTCGGCGCTGCAAACGGCGGTTCTGTCCATATGTTCCTATACGCCGTATGTGCTGATGAGCATCTTTGCCGGAGCGCTTTCTGACCGGTGGGATAAAAAACGAACAATGCTTGTCTGCGATACATTTGCTGCCTGCTGTTCCGTACTGGTTCTTATTTTGTTAAAAACCGGCTCGTTGCTGCCCGTTCATATGTATGTGTTAAATGCAGTGAGCGGTCTGATGAATACGGTACAGCAGCCTGCCAGCGAAGTAACGATGACGCTGATCACACCGAAAGAGCAGTATCAGAGGACAAGCGGTCTGCGATCGTTTTCAAACTCGCTTGTCACGATCCTGCACCCTGTGATCGCGACTTCGATTTATGCGGCTTTTGGAATGGACGGCGTGATCGGCGTGGATCTCGCGACCTTTGCCGTAGCCTTTGCTGCGTTAGCGATCTGTGTTCATATTCCGTCATTGGAGACACAGCGTTTGGGCGGTAAAAAGGAAACGGTTTTATCGAGCGCAAAAGCCGGTCTATCCTATTTGCGTCAGAACGGTTTGATCCTTTGGCTGATACTGTTTCTTGCAGGAGTAAACTTTGTAGCATCTGCATTTGACGCAGTGCTTCCGCCCTATGTGCTTTCCCGTGAAAACGGCGGAAATGCAGGGACGGGTTTATTCCTGCCGGAACACAATGCAGTTTTTTACCATTCCCATCGGTACTTTTGTTGGCGGATTCATGGTGGACAAAGTTTGCGAGCCATGGATGGCGCAAACAAATCCCAATGGATTGCTGGCCGGAATGTTTGGAGTGGGAAAAGGCTCCGGCGCTGCTCTTGTTATGTTTATTCTGGGTATTGCGGGCATCGCCGTGTGCCTGATATTTGGAAAAATTCTGAGCAGCCGGGTCCCTACCGGATCAGCGTGCCCGCGCAGTAGAAGATGACCTCCGCCGCTCCGCACAGGACCATGACCAGGATCGGATTGAGCTTCGCCTTGCGCAAAAGGACCAGCGCGGCGGCAAAGTAGAGTATCATGCGGAACGAAACGTTCCCGGCCGCAAGCGAAAAAGTCCCGTTTACAAAGAACGCGGCGATCAGGATCCCGATCCCTGCCTTGGCGATCAGCGCTACCACCGCGGGACGCAGGGAGGCGAGCGTCTGCTGGATCAGCGACAGATTCCTGAATCGGGTGTAGACGTAGGCCAGCAGCGTCACAAACAGACACGAAGGAAAAATATAGCCGCAGGTGGCGGCTACCGCGCCCGCCGGTCCGGCCACCTGTGTGCCGACGAAGGTGGCGGCGTTGATGGCGATGGGACCGGGCGTCATTTCCGCGATCGTCACGAGGTCGCTGAAGGCGTTCATGGTGAGCCAGTGATTGGCGGTGACGACCTGCTCTTCGATAAGCGGCATGGCCGCGTATCCGCCGCCGAAACAGAAACATCCGATCTGCATGAAGCTGAGGAACAGTCTGAGACAGATCATGAGCGCTCACCTGCTTTCTGCGCGGCCACGGAGCGGAGCGCCCCGAATACGGCCACGGCGATGATTATGAAAACGACGTTTACATTTAGAAAATAACTGATGCAGAAGCTGAGGATCATAATGACGACGTTGACGGGATCCCCGGCCCGTACCACGTTTTTGCCCATGTCGTAGACGACGGAGGTTATGACCGCGCCGACGCCCGCACGCATACCGCCGAGCATGGCGGCGATGTACGGATTCGTGCTGAACGCGTCATAGCAGTAGGACACGACCGTGAGGATCGCCATCGGCGGGATCACCGCGCCGAGGACCGAGACGGCCACGCCCGTAAGACCGGCCAGCTTGTAGCCCACGACGATCGCTCCGTTTACCGCGATCGCTCCGGGAGCGGACTGGGCGATGGCGACCAGGTCCAGCATCTCGTCCTCGTCGATCCAGTGATACTGATCGACGAACCTGTTTTTCAGAAGCGTTACGATGACATATCCGCCGCCGAACGTGAACGCGCTCAGATAAAGCGTCGAAAAAAACAGTCTGCGCAGGATGTGCGTCTTTTGTGTTTCCATCTGCATTTCTCCTCTCTATGAGCAGTATAATCCCCTTTGACTTATATGACAAATAGTATTATTATATGAATATATATAATAAATTTATTATGAAATGATTTGCAAAACGGAGGCAGGCAAATGACGATCCGGCATCTGAAGATCTTTATCGCCGTCTATACGGACATGAGCGTGACGAAGGCGTCCCAAAAGCTCCACCTGGCGCAGCCAAGCGTCAGTCTCGCGATCAGGGAGCTTGAGGAGGCGTACCATGTGCGGCTGTTCGACCGCATCAACCGCAGGCTGTTCGCCACCGAGAGCGGTAAAATGTTTTTTGATTATGCGAGCCACATCATCAGCTCGTTCGATCAAATGGAGAGCGCGATGCTGTCGCCGCAGGGCGCCGGGGATATCCGCCTCGGCTCCAGCGTGACCATCGGGAATTTCCTGATCCCCGAAGCGCTCGGCCGTTTCCGCAAGCTCTTTCCGGAGTGCCGCGTGTCGGTCTGCATCGAAAACTCCCGCAGCATCATCCAGAGGGTGCTGAAAAACGAGCTGGATCTCGGGATCGTGGAGGACAAGCCCGGTTACGAACAGCTCGTCGGGATCCCGGTCATGGAGGACCGGCTGTATTTTGTGTGCGGAAGCGGCCATCCGCTTGCCGCAAAGAAAACGGTCACGCTGCCGGAGCTGTGCCGCTATCCGTTTTTCATGCGTGAGCAGGGGAGCGCCGCGCGGGAGATCACGGATCATCTGATGCGGATGAACCAGCAGAAATATGAGATCCTCTGGGAGAGCGTCAGCAATCAGGCTTTGATCCGGGGCGTCGCGTGCCAGCCGGGCATCACGGTTCTTTCCGGCAGGCTGATCGAAGAGCAGGTAAAGGACGGAACGGCCGTGATCCTTCCGCTTTATCCGGCCGCGTTTGTGAGGCAGTTCCTCATCGTCTATCACAGACAGAAATTTATCGGAAAAACCATGACGGAACTGATGAATGTGATCATGAATATGGAAAAAAGCACGAAAAACGAGGAAAACTTCGCGAAAAGTCCGTCGAAATAGAGATTGACGGACCGGCGTAAAAAGTGTTATAAGAAAAGTACAGAGAAAAGAAGGCGGTTCTTCACAGAGTAAAGGGGTTTTGCGGTTATGATGAAACAGAGAAAGATCAGGCTCACTTCGGTTTCGGAGGCGAAGGAATTTGTCCGCGACGCGTCCGAATGCGATTTTGACATCAACGTCTTTTACAACCGCGTCGTGATCGATGCAAAGTCCATCCTAGGCGTTCTGAGCCTCGATCTGCGCAACGCGCTGACGGTCGAGTATGACGGGGAGAATGCGGAGTTTGAAAGTTTTCTGGAAGGACACAGCGTATCCGACAGACACGCGGTCGCATGAAAAAGAAATGAAGAGAAAAAGGAAAGGCATCCGGCTGACTTAAGCGCCGGGTGCCTTTCCTTTTGTGCCGTGTATCGTGAAAAAATGCCTGCAGGATCGACACTATAATTTATAATAGGTAATGGCGGGAACGGGGCTACCGGCACATGCGGAAAGGAATGAATAAAATGAAACGGAAATTGATTGGATGATGGCTGCGGCCCAGACCGTCACGGCGGCGACAGGCTGCGCGGGCGGAAACTCCTCAGGTACGGCCGAAAGTACGGCCGCGGCCGCTTCGGAAAGCAAGGCGGACGAGGAAGAAGCGGCGGACGCCGCCCAGGCCGACGGTTCCTCGTACAGCGGAACGGTCATGCTTTATTCTTCCATGCAGGAGGATCAGCTGATCGCGGTCAAGGAAGCGTTTGAAAAGAAGTACCCGAATGTAAAGATGGAGTATTATTTCGCGGGGACCGGAAAGGTCGTTACCAAGATCTCGACCGAGGCGAAGGCGGGCCATGTCGACGCGGATGTGATCTGGGTCGGCGACGCCTCCGACTATGTTTCCTTCAAGAACGAGGGGATCCTGCAGCAATATACCTCTCCGGAAGCGGAGGCGATCGACGAGTCGTATATCGATCCGGACGGATATTATACGGCCGCGCGTCTGGTCGGCATCGGGATCGGCTACAACACGACGGCCGTGACGCCGGAGGAAGCGCCGCAGAAATGGGAGGACCTGCTTGACGAAAAATGGAACGATCAGATCGTCATGTCGGATCCCGGCACCGCCGGAACGACGGCCTACTGGATGAACGCCATGATGTGCAATGACGGATACGGCGCGGAATTCATGCAAAAGCTGCACGACAACGGCTGCTACCTTGAGAGCGGCACGACGGCGACCCACAACCAGCTTGCCGCGGGCGCGTACAAGGTAGGCGTCTGCGTCGATTATGTGACGGCCAGCCTTGCAGCGGAAGGTTCGCCGATCGCGTTCCTGTATCCGGAAAATGCGGTCGTGATCCCCAGTCCGATCGGTCTGGTGGCGGACTGCGCGAACGAGGAGAACGGAAAGCTCCTGTATGATTTCCTCCTTTCCAAAGAGGGGCAGGAGGTCCTTGTGGCAAACAATCTGATCTCGGTGCGCGACGACGTCGAACAGACGACGGATGTGGGCGAACTGGCGGAGAAAGCGATGGAGACGGATATGTCCGAGCTGGTCGAGAATTCGGAAAAGAATCTCGGCGATTTCAACAAAATGTACGGGCTGTAATATGAGAGAAAGGCCGCCCGAAAACAGGCGCGGCGGGAGCGGGGAGAAAACGTTTGGCTGACGTGGTTTTTAAAAATGTCTCGTTCCGGTACGGCAGTCATGCCGTCCTGGAAGATTTTAATCTGGAGATCAAAAGCGGCGAGATCTTTTGTCTGGTCGGTTCTTCCGGCTGCGGAAAAACCACGCTGACACGCTGTCTTCTGGGACTGAACCGCCCGAGCGCCGGGGAGATCCTGATCGGCGGCGTCTGCGTTTTCAGCGCATCCCGGCACATCGACATGGCGGTCGAGCGCAGAAACATCGGCATGGTCTTTCAGGACTATGCGGTCTGGCCGCATATGACGGTAGGCGAAAACGTGGCCTATCCGCTCAAAAAGAAGGGGATCACGCGCCGTGAGACCGAAGAACGGGTGAAAAAGGCGCTGGATCTTGTCAACATGGGCGCGTACTCCGGTCATCTGCCGAACCAGCTTTCCGGCGGACAGCAGCAACGCGTCGCCGTCGCCCGCGCGCTGGCAGCGGAGAGCGATGTGATCGTGATGGACGAACCGTTCTCCAACCTCGACGCGAAACTGCGGGAGCAGATGCTTGACGAACTGCGGGATATCCAGAAGAAGAGTGGAACGACGATCCTCTACATCACGCACGACCAGCAGTCCGCGCTCCGGCTCTGCGACCGCATGGCGATCATGGAACCGGGCGGAAAGCTCTGCCAGACCGGCACGGATGAGGAGATCATTCTTCATCCGAAGAGCCGCTTTGCCTTTGAATTTATCGGCGTCGCCAATTTTATCCCGGTGCGGAAAAGCCCGGACGGAACGTTCCGCCTGATCGCGAAGGAGCGCGAATTCGACTGGGTCCCGGCGCAGGATCCATCGGAAGCGGGAGAACGCTTTCTGGTCGGCGTGAGGCCCGGAGACATCGTTTTTGATCCGGACTCGCCGCTTCGCGTCACCGTGCGCCGCGCGGTTTTCCTCGGGGGCGAATACGATTATTTCGCGGATCTCGGGGGAACGGAACTGCGCATCCGGCAGAATTCGCAGGAAACGGAAAACGGCGTGCCCGTGCGCGAGGGGACGGAGACCGGGATCCGGTTCTGCGACTGCAGGTATTTCCCAAAAGAAGAGGGGGCGGCGATATGAAACGTTACGGACGGGACCGCATGTCGGCCGGAGGCGGACTGCTGTTTGGGATCGACGGGGTCATGACGGCGTTATGCTACCTTTTTCTGCTGATCGTCGTGGTGATACCGGTCGTCTCGCTCGGTTATCATGCTTTTTTTTACGAGGGACGGTTCGATCCCTCTCTTTTTGCCGCGCAGATCGCGGAACCCGCGAACCGCGCGGCGTTATGGAACACCCTTAAGATTGCGTTCTGGGTCACGCTGTTCGGCACGGCGGCCGGGACGTTTTTCGGCTGGCTGCTCGGACGCAGCGATATCCCCGCCAAGGGGCTGATGCGCGCCATGTTCAGCATACCGTATATGTTCCCGCCGTTCCTCGGCGCGATGGCCTGGGACCTGCTTTTAAACGGGCGTTCCGGATATCTCAACAAATTTCTGATGTCCGCATTCCATCTTTCGTCGGCGCCGTTTAACATCAACAGCGTGGGCGGGATCGTGTTCGTGGAGTGTTCCTATTATTTCCCGTTTGTCTTTATGCAGGTCGCGAGCGCCCTGGAGCGCATGGACCCGACCCTGGAGGAGAGCGCCAGGATCGCGGGCGCGGGCCGTCTTGAGGTCTTTCGGAGGGTGACTCTTCCGCTGATCCTGCCTGCGGTATCGTCCGGCGCGCTTCTGATCCTGATCGCGTCGCTTGCCCATTTCGGCGTTCCTTCGATCCTCGGGTTCTCGCAGGGGATCTATACGCTGCCGACCAGGATCTACGCGGTCATTTCCCGGACCGGCGGCAGCTTTGAGGGGATCCGTTCCGGAGCCGCGCTTTCGATCGTGCTGGTGGCCGTGATGGCGGTGGCGTTTATGATCCAGAAAAAGGCGATCGGATCGAGGGGCTACGATGTGATCCGGGGGAAAAGCATGAACCCGTCGCCGGTGCGGCTGCGCGGGGCCAGGATCCCGCTTTTTATCCTGTGCATCGTATCGCTGGTCTTTACCGTCGTCGTGCCGCTCGTCATGATCTTTTTGGTAAGCCTTGTCCGGGCGTACGGTCTGCCGCTGACGCCGGCCAACTTTACGCTTAAAAACTATTCGCGTATTTTCGCGGCTTCCGGTACGGCCGAGTCGATCAAAAACTCGCTGTTTGTATCGGCCGCCGCGGGCGTTCTCTGTATGATCATGGGTACGCTGATCGCCTACGTCGTCCGCAGGATCCGCCCGCGTGGAAAGGGGATCTTGGAAGCGCTCGCGATGCTCCCGTACTCGCTGCCCGGGACGGTGCTGGCGATCGGCGTGATCCTGGCCTGGTCCGGAGGATTCTTCGGGATCAGCCTTTACAACACGATCTGGATCATCCTGATCGCCTACCTTGCGCGCTATCTGTCGTTTGCGCTGCAGAGCTCGTCGGCCGCGCTCCTGCAGATCCATCCTTCCCTTGAAGACGCGGCGAGAAGCTGCGGCGCATCCCATGCGCAGAGCATTTTGGATGTTACGCTGCCGCTGATCCGGCCGGCGATGGTGTCCGGCTTTTTCCTGATCTTTCTGCCCGCCATGCGCGAGGTCACGACGTCGATCCTTCTGTACGGACCTTATACGCGGACGCTCGGTGTCCAGATCTATTCGCTGCGCGACGCCGGAATGATCCCGCAGGCGGCGGCCCTCGGGAGCATCGCGATCGTGATCATCGTCGTCTGCAACGCGGTCGTGACGCAGATCACGAAGGACAGGAAGGGGGTATAGCGCATGGATCAGATCGTTTTGAGAAACATCACCAAGCGGTTTGCCACCCGGACGATGGGGGATGTCACCGCCGTCGATCATTTCAACCTCAGCGTGCGGGAGGGGGAATGCTTTTCGTTCCTGGGCCCTTCCGGATGCGGGAAATCCACGACGCTGCGCCTGATCGCCGGTTTCGAGGAGCCGAGCGAGGGCGAGATCGAGATCGGAGGCCGTCCGGTCTCGGTCAGTTCGCAGAATCTCTGCGTCCCGCCTGAAGAGCGCGGTCTGGGCATGGTTTTCCAGTCCTACGCCGTATGGCCGCACATGAACGTGTTTGAGAACGTGGCGTTCCCGCTGCGCATCCAGAAGACCGGCCGCGAGGAGACCGGGCGGCGCGTGAAGGAGGCGCTTGAGCATGTCGGATTAAGCGGGCTCGAGAGCCGGTTCCCGGCCGACCTTTCCGGAGGGCAGCAGCAGCGTATCGCGCTGGCCCGGGCGATCGTCACGCGGCCAAAGACGCTGCTCCTTGACGAGCCGCTGTCCAATCTGGATCCCATGCTGCGGGAGAGTATGCGGTTCGAGATCCGGAAACTGCAGAAAAAACTAAACCTGACCGTGATCTTCGTCACGCACGATCAGGCGGAGGCGATGGCGGTATCCGACCGGATGATGGTCTGCGATATGGGGAAGATCATTCAGACCGGAACGCCGGAAGAACTGTACAACAGGCCGAACAGCCGCTTTGTATACGGCTTTCTCGGCGAGAGCGATTTTCTGAACGTTGTTATAAAAGACGGAAAGGCGTACGCGGAGGGCGATTTGGACCACGCGCTCCCGATTCCCGTTCCCTCGGACGCGAAGGAGCGGATGACCGTTGCGACCCGGCCGAATCTGATCGGCCTTTCGGGACCGGGGGAAGACGGTTATCCCTCGCACATCGAAAAGCGTATTTTCCTGCCGGACAGCACGGAGTATCTCGTACCTGCCGGAGGCCAGATATTGAAGGTCCGGACGCCGCACCGCGTCCTGTTCTCGGAGGGCGAGGCCTGCGCGGTCCGCTTTGCGGCGCCGGTGTGGTTTCCTTATGAAGACTGACGGATCATCCTGTCGGTCTTTTTCTTTGCAATTTTGAAATCAAAAAACGAATCTTTCTATCGGGCAGTACGGATTACCCCGTACCTGCCGGATCCGTCATATCATTCCGCGGTTCGCGGAGATAAAGCAGAAAAAACAGCCATTTCAACAAAAAGATAGAAAAAATATTTCACAATTTGGGAAAAATGTATTGACAACTGATGAAACAACTGATACAATACTTTACATATCATATATGTATTACTTGTAATACAGGTAATATATGTGCAGGATATACAGGAGAATGGAGTGTGTGTGATGGAACTTAACAGCAATAAGTTGCTGACGGATGAAGTATATGAGACGCTGCTCAAAAAGATTGAGAGCAAGGAATGGAAGGTGGGTGATCAGGTTCCGTCGGAAAGCCAGATTTGCAAGATGTACGGGGTGAGCCGCGTAAGTGCAAGATGCGCGATCCATAAGCTGCAGGCGCAGAATCTTATCGTTACGCGACCCGGAAAAGGTTCGTTTGTCACCTCGAATTACATTGGAGAAGATCTGATCAGCATATCGGTCGGGCGTATGGATCTGAGCAAGGATGAGTACCGGTATGTGACGGAGTTAAGAAAAGCGATCGAGTTTACAAGTGTCGAGCTGATGTGTGAGCGCGGCACGGAAGAAGATTTTGAAGCGCTGAGAGAGGCACTGGAAAGAATGAAGGAAAGCGGCTCCGACGCCGCGCGATATGTGGAAGCCGACTTCGCATTTCACATGGCGCTGATCCGGGGATCGCACAATCCTTTGTTTGAAACCGTGATGAGAGGGTGCAAGAGCGAGATTATGCGATACTTTACCGAGATGGCAGAGAATTCCAACGGGGATTTCAGCCGTGCGATCCGAAACCATACAGCCATATACGAGGCCGCCAGAACAAGGGATGCGGATCGGGTAAAGAGAATCATCGAGGGTACTTTCGAGTACAATCTGGATCGCTTCAAGAACATGTTCAAGGAAGGATGACATATGAAGATTACTGACATACAGATCCTTCGCATGGATCTGCCGACAGACCGGTGGATGATGCTTGTGATCGAAACCGATCAGGGACTTGCCGGCTGGGGCGAGATCACGGAGAGCTGCGACGATTTTGGTCTGGCCGGGATTCTGACCGGGCTCAGGGAATCGCTCGTTGGCAAAGATCCGTTATGCATTCAGGAATGCCGGCGCTGCCTGAGCAAGTGGACGTATCCTGTCCTTGGATCGATCCGCGTTTACGCGACCGCGTTGAGCGGGGTCGATCAGGCATTATGGGATCTGGCGGCAAAATATTACAAAACGCCTCTGTACTGCCTTTACGGCGCGGCGGGAAAGAAGGAGATTCCTCTTTACGCGAATCTGAACAGGGCGATCCGGTCGGACCGCTCCCCGGAAGCGCTGGCAAGACAGGGCAGAATGGCGGTACAGGCGGGATTCACCATGGTAAAATGTACGCCGTTCGATGAGATCAATCCGACGGTTGCCTCCCCCGATCCGGGAAAGGCGTTCGAGCGAATGGACGCGCTTCTCGGGGAGGTGCCCATCGAAAAGGTATCGATCGACTGCCATCAGAGATTTACCCGCTATTCGCTCGGAAGAGCGGTTGAGCACATCCTGAAACGGTACGGGAATCCGTACTGGATCGAGGATCCGGTGCCGGTGCTGGATTACCGGACGATTAGGCAGATGAACGAGGCGTATCCGTTTATCCGGTGGGCTGCCGGCGAGGACGCGCTGAATCTTAAGCAGATCCTCACGACAATGGAATCCGGCTGCTATGACGTGATCATGCCCGATGTGAAATACATCGGAGGACCGGGCGCGGTCAAAGCTCTGATTCCGACGGTTGAGGGGTACGGCTTAAAGATCACACTGCATAATCCGAGCGGCATCATCGCTACGGCTCACAGCGCTCATCTGACGGCATTGTGCGAGAATCCGCTTCCGATGGAATTCCCGTTCGGAGCGGTCGCGGACCGTCATCTGCTTGCGGGTCCGCAGGAGATCGTAAAGGACGGGGTATACAGGTTTAGCGGCGAGCCGGGTATCGGCGTGGAAATTTCTCAGGAAGCCCTTAAGGAATACGGATTCAGGTTTACCGGCGGGCGATGGGAGAACTATCATGGATAAGAAAAAACTGTTTCAAAATGCGGAATGGTATATCGTTTTGGCTATGCTTGCGTTCTGCGGGCTTCTGGCCTGGCAGATCAGCATCATCAAGGTCGAAGAGAGCCGGATGCTTCCGACTTTCGCGCTGGTGATCATGCTGGCGTCAGCGGTTGCGGTGCTGATCCCGCTGCTTCAGGGGAAATCGGGATTCAGACCGATAAAGGATGCGATTCCGAATTTCAAGGAAGCCTGTGTGCTTCTTATGCTGGCGGTATCGTGCATGCTATATAAGACGCTCGGATTTTATGCAACGGTATTCCTGATTCTGGTCGGCATCACGCTGCTTTTGCAGCCGACTCCCCTTACGTTAAAGAAGGTGCTGTCGGGCCTGCTCTATGACGCGGCGCTGATGATCGTGATCTATATCTGTTTCGCATATTTGCTGGAACTGGTAACACCAACGGGTATTTTACCGTAACCACGGGGGATCACCATACTTTTGATCCCGATAATTATGAAAACTCAGGAGGGAGTAGTGTGAAAGAAAGTAGAGGAAAGCCAAAAAATGGCGCACTGAAACAAGCTATTGAAAAATAGCCTTTGAAACAA